>JBFGDF010000194.1:0-2671 GCA_041580775.1 Gemmatimonadales bacterium | reverse complement strand
GAGGTCGTGCTTCAGGGCCTCGAGGTCGAGCTTCTTGAACTCCTCGGCGTAGGTGAACTCCTCACCCATCGGGTTGCTCAGCGGGGAGTGCTGATGGAGGATCTTGAGGTTCAACTGGTTGGGCCACCAGTCTCGATTCGCCGTGCCACGACCGGCGGCGGGTCGGTTCGAGCCACCCGTCACGGGGCACTTGCTGTCGCCGTCCACTATTCGCTCCAATCGTAAGGAACTTGAATGGTCTGGTTTGGGACTCGCCATCACCCCGGCCAGGCATCTTGGCGGGAAGGCGGGGCCTCTGGCGCATACTCACCACCTGCGCCGACGGAGGCAAGACCGGAGGACGGCGCGGCTGCGATCAGATGGGCTGGAACAGCGCTCCCACCGAGAGGCGCAGCGGTGCTCCGGCGCCCGCCGGCTGCCATGCCACCGTCTCCCACGCGACCGTAGGCACCGTGGCCGCGGGCGTCCAGCCCTCGAGGCAGCGACGCTCCGGATCCACGAGCCAGTAGGCGGGCACGCCGACCTCCTGATACCGCCGGCGTGGTGAAGCGGTCGGCCCGCGCCGAGGACGGGCTCGGCACCTCTACCGCCAGGAGCAGCGTCCGCATCCGCGCCCAGTCGAGCGTGCGGGCGTCCTCGAGCGGCACCACGAACACGTCCGGCTGCACAAGCGTATCGTCCGTCCGTCGTTGCTCCGGTCGCCACCGCCTTCATCTGGGATTCACACGGGATTCACCGCCGCCAACACCTGCCCCTGCCAGATTACGACTGGGAGGTGACGCCTATGCGCACGTCTCTCATTGCCGGCGTTGCGCTGATCGGCTGGCTGGGGCTCCCGCTCCCGCGGGTGGCGTCCGCCCAGGACGTGTTCCAGGACCCTCGGGGACGCTTCAGCATCGATCTGCCGCCCGGCTTCACGCTCTCCAGCGAACAACTGGATCGGATGTTCATCTTCCAGGTGCCCGACGCGCGGCTCTTCGTTTGCGTCGTATCCGGCGCCCGCGATCGGGATCGGCTGTGGCGCACGGCACTCGACGACTTCACCGGCGCCGGCGTCCCGCCCCCACCCGCCGAACTGGTGACGGACCTGGAGGTGAACGGCAACCCGGCGCGGATGGCGTGGTACGGCTTCGACAGCGGGGACGAGGGGTCGACGGTGTCCTATACCGTGTTGCTGGGCGTTGTGGTGCTACAGGACAGCGGGACGGGCGTCGTCGGCTTCAGCATGATGAACGACCGGGCCGCCGATCAGTGGGGCGACGCCCTGCGGAAGGCGTTCCGCTCGATCCGCGGCGCCCCCATCATCGGGACCTGAGCGGAGGCGGTGCGGAGCGCCGCCGCCCCGGCCACCGGACCCGCGCTGGCCTCGCGCTCGCGCGCGGGCTATTGTTGGCTATCCGGGGTCGCCCATGCCCGATCCGACGGAACGCCTCATCGCCGCGCTCGCCGGCCGCTACACCATCCTTCGGGAGCTGGGTCGCGGCGGCATGGCCGTCGTGTATCTCGCCCGCGACGAGAAGCTGGGCCGCGAGGTGGCCCTCAAGGTCTTGCGCCCCGACCTGGCCGCCTCCATCGGGGCGGAGCGGTTCCTGCGCGAGATCGAGATCGCGGCCCGGCTCACCCACCCGAACATCCTCCCGCTGCACGATTGCGGCGAGGCCGGGGGACAGCTCTACTACACGATGCCGTTCGTCGCGGGCGAGACGCTGCGCGATCGACTCGACCGCGAGAAGCAGCTGCCCATCGAGGACGCCCTGCAGATTGCGCGGCAGGTGGGCGACGCACTCGCCCACGCGCATTCGCTGGGCATCGTCCATCGCGACATCAAGCCCGAGAACATCCTGTTCACCGCGGGGCACGCGGTCGTGGGCGATTTCGGTATTGCGCGCGCGGTGACCGCCGCCGGTGGGGCCGCCATCACGGAAACGGGCCTCGCCGTGGGCACGCCCGCCTACATGAGCCCCGAGCAGGCGGCGGGCGCCACCGACGTCGATGCCCGCAGCGACCTCTACAGTCTCGGCTGCGTGCTGTACGAGATGCTGAGCGGCGAGACGCCGTACACCGCGCCCACGCCCCAGGCGCTGCTCGCCAAGAAACTGCAGGAACCCACGCCCCGCGTGTCCGTCGTGCGCGACCTCGTCTCCCCAGAGATTGAGGCGGCGCTTGCGAAGCTGCTCGCCCGGACACCCGCCGACCGCTTCCCGACGGCGCACAAGATGGTCGAGGCCCTGGCCCCTGGCGCATCCGGCGTCACGCCGGTCGCGCCTGCGGCACGGCGCGTCGCGTCCCAGCCCAACCGGCGCGTCCGCCGGCGCGCGGCGGCGCTCGCGGTCGTCGTGACGGTCCTCGTGGCGGGCGTGGCCAGCGTCCGGTTCGCGCGGCACCGCGCCGACGTGCGGTGGGCCCGCGCGGTCGCCCTTCCGGAGATCGCCCAGCTCATCGACGCGAATGACGTCTGGCGCAACCAGGTGGCCCCGTACCGCCTCGCGGAACGCGCGGAAGCCGTGCTCGGCGAGGATTCCGCGCTGACCGCCCTGTTCGCGCAGGTTTCCCGCCGCATCGATGTACGCACCGACCCGCCGGGCGCGCGCGTCTACCTGCGGGAGTACACCGACCCCGACGCGGAGTGGGAGCTCCTGGGCCTCACCCCCAACGCCGTCAAGGTCCGCCT
>JBFGDF010000193.1:0-3332 GCA_041580775.1 Gemmatimonadales bacterium | reverse complement strand
CCGCCGCCCGCGATGATACTGCCGTCGCTGTCGCCTCCGGCGAGTCCCGACGCCCCTGCCTTGAGCTGCACGAGGTGGCGGCCCGCGGGCATGCCGTAGGTCAGTCCCAGAACGCCCGAAATGCCGGTGAGGTCGTAGAACCCCGTGGGCAGGACGCAGGAGGCGCGCACGTCGAAGCCGACCCCTCGGGGACGGACGTAACTCAACTGCACGGCCCGCCCGCGGCGAGCGCCGCGCGGCCGCTGCGGGGCGCCGCTTCACGCAAGCCACACACAAAATTCAAGCAATCTTCATTTTTTGAAGTAAGATTAAGTCAGCGCAGGAGGCTGGAGTGGCTGACCGTACTGCTCGTCGGGCGCGGGGGTCGGGCTGGGTGGCCGAGAAGCGCCGTCGGCGCCGGGCCGAGATTCTCCATGCGGCGTTGCGCGCGTTCCGCGCGAAGGGCTATCACGCCACCACGCTGGACGACATCGCCGCGCATCTCGGGATTCGCAACACGGCGCTCTACCACTATTTCCCCGACAAGGAAGCGATCCTGTTCGCCTGCCATCAGGAGTCCCTGGCGGAGGTGGAGCGCATCCTGGCGGAAGCCCGGAACCAGTACGAGGGTGCCCCCGACCGTCTCGCCCATGTCGTGCGCGAGCACGTGCGGGTCATGATCGACACGCTCGAAGGCTCGCCCCTGGCGTTCGAGGTCACCTCGCTGGCTCCGGCCCTCCAGCGCAAGGTCGTCACCGCGCGCGACCGCTATGAGCGCGGCATCCGCGCAATCATCGAAGAGGGGGTCGCCGCCGGGGAATTCCGGCCGGTGGATCCCAAGGTGGCCACGTTCGTGGTGCTGGGCGCCATCAACTGGGTGGCGCGCTGGTACCGACCGGAAGGTGCGCTGCACAGCGCCGAACTGGGGGCCAAGTTCGCCGATTATCTCGTGGGAGGTCTGGCATGCAGATGACCACGTCGCGCCAGTTCGCGTCGCGTCCGGTGGAGGCGTTCGGGTTCAAGGAGATCCTCTACGCCAAGGGGGACGGGATCGCGCGTATTACCATCAACCGGGCGGACCGGTACAACGCGTACTCGACGGGTGCGCTGGAGGAGCTGGCGACCGCGTTCCGCGACGCCGGGTTCGACGATGCCGTCGGTGTGATCGTGTTCACCGGCGCCGGCGATCGGGCCTTCTGCACGGGCGGCGACGTGAAGGAGTACGCCGAGCACTACGTCGCGACGCCACGCGACTACTGGAAGTACATGGCCCTGTTTCGCGGCTACATCGAGAGCATTCTCAATACGGGAAAGCCGGTGGTCGCGCGATTGAACGGCATGGCGGTGGGCGGCGGCAACGAGAGCCAGCTGGCGTGCGACCTCACGGTGATGGCGCAGCACACCTACATCAAGCAGGTCGGGACCCACGTCGGCTCCGTCGCCTGCGGCGGGTCCACGCAGTGGCTGCCTCTGGTGGTGGGGGACAAACGTGCGCGGGCCATCCTCATGCTCAACGAGCCGATCTCCGCCCGGCAGGCGGAAGCGTGGGGGCTCGTGAACTGGGTGGTGCCGTCGGTGCGCCGCGGGGACCAGTGGCTCGACGACGCCGGGCCGGACGAGATCGCCAAGGCGCAGAAAGGAAAGGACGGCTACCGCATCGATCTGTCGCGGCTCGACGCGTACGTGGACGATCTCGCGCGGCGGCTCCTGGCGTCGTTCCCCGAGTGCACGCGGTACACCAAGCAGCAGACCAACTTCTGGAAGGACCTGGCGTGGCATGCGACCGCGCGGCATGCCCAGGACTGGCTGTCGCTCCACTACGCATGCTGGGAGCCGCTCGAGGGCATGCAGGCGTTCGTCGAGAAACGACCGGCGCGCTACGCGATGTTGCGCGAGCGGGCGGCCAGCGGCGCGTCGTCGGAGGCGCCCTGGGGGGCGCCGCTGCGCGAGTGCCCGTCGTGCGGCGCCAAACACCTGCCCACCGATCACACGTTTTGCGGCGCATGCGGGCAACGGCTCTCGTGACCGGTGGCGCGCGCGGCATCGGCCGCGCCGTGGTCGACGCGCTCGCGCCGGACGCCTGGGTGGCGGCCCTGGATGTGGCGTTCCCCTCGCCGCCGCCGCGCGTGGGAGCGGTGCTCGAGGCGGACGTCCGCGACCCGGCGGCCCTCGAGCGTGCCGTGGGGCAGGTGATGGCGGACCGCGGCGGCCTGGACTGGGTCGTGTGCTGCGCGGGCATCGTGCGCGATCGGGTGAGCTGGAAGATGTCCGACACCGACTGGGCGGACGTGCTCGACGTGAACCTGACGGGCGGGTTTCGCACGGCGCGGGCCGCCCTCGGCCCGCTGCGGCAGTCCCCACGCGGACGTCTGGTGTTCGTCGGCTCGATCAACGGGCTGCGCGGCCGGTTTGGCCAGGCGAACTACGCCGCGGCCAAGGCCGGGCTCACGGGCCTGGGACGCACGCTGGCGCTCGAGCTCGCGCGTGACGGGGTCACCGTGAATGTCGTGGCCCCGGGCTACATCGATACTGACATGACGCGGGCGCTCCCGGCCGACGCGCGGGACCGGGCCGTGGCCCGCACGCCGCTCCGGCGGATGGGGCGGGCCGAGGACGTGGCCGGCCTCGTGCGATTCCTGTGCAGTGACGCCGCCGCGTTCATCACGGGGACGGTAATCCCGGTGGACGGCGGGCAACTGCTGGGGGCGGTGAACTGAGCATGACGATACGCACCGCAGTCGAAGACGGCATCGCGCGCCTGGTGCTCGCTCATCCTCCGGTGAACATCCTGACACGGGCCGTGCTGGCCGACCTGCGCACCCAGCTCGGCGCCTGGGCGACCCAGCCGAACGTGCGCGTGCTGCTGCTCACCGCTGACGGGAAGCACTTCTCCGCGGGCGCCGACGTCGGCGAGCATCTCCCCCCGGCGCACGAGCAGCTGATTCCCGAATTCGTCGACACCGTGCGGGCACTGGCCGCCTTCCCGGTGCCGACGATCGCGGCGGTGCGCGGCCGGTGCCTGGGCGGCGGGTTCGAGCTCGTGCAGGCCATCGACATGGTGGTGGCCGGCGAGGGGGCGAAGTTCGGCCAGCCGGAGATTCTCCTGGGCGTGCTCCCGCCCGTGGCGTGCGCCCTGTTGCCGGCGCTGGTGGGTCACGGCGCGGCGGCGGAGCTCGTCTTCACGGGCGAGGCGATCGACGCCGCACGGGCGGTGCAGCTCGGGCTCGTGCAGCGCGTCGTGCCCGATGGGGACGTGGACGAGGCTGCGCTCCTGCTCGCCGGCCTGGTTGCGCGACACAGCCGGGCCGCCCTGGTCTGCGCCAAGCGCGCGCTCGCGGGCACGGGGTCGGATT
>JBFGDF010000192.1:0-3471 GCA_041580775.1 Gemmatimonadales bacterium | reverse complement strand
CGCCGGGCTCGTAGGTACGGAACGGGATGAACAGCAGGCCCGGCTGATACACATGCCGGTCGTCCTGGTCCACCACCGTAATGGACATGGCGCCGGACCGCAGCTCGGCCCGGTAGCGCTTGGAGAGGCGGTTGGCCATGATCGTGCCGGCCGTGCCCGCCCCGAGAATGACAATGCGGTTCACTGCTGCCCCCCAGCGGATTCAGGTCGGCCCCGCCCGACCGTGGGCGGGACGGCATTGGGGAAGATAACATACTAATATAGCAATATACTATTGTATACGTGAAGATTCCTTCACGGTGCACGCGGTGGATCCCCGGCCCGAGGGAGCGCGCGCGGACGGACGCGGCGTCAGTTGGTCGTGTTGATGAAGATCGCGATAGAGAGCGCGACTTGCAGCAGGGCCGCCACGACGAGGAAGTCGCTGCGGGTGAACCACTTTCGGGGGACGACGATCTCATCGCCCGAGCGCACGCCGATCTCGGACAGGGTGCGCCCGCGCAGCGTCTCGCGCTCGAAGTCCAGCCGGATCTCCTGCCCGCTGCGGAGCAGGCGGATCTTCTTGATGTTGCCGTCGGGGGTGGGGCCCCCGGCGAGGGCCACGACGTCGAGCACGGACAGCGTGGGGTCGACCGTGTAGAGCCCGCTCGCCTTCACTTCGCCCAGCACGGCCATGCGAAACAGCGGCGTGACGGTGACGAACGGCGAGCGGAAGATCTGCTCGAGTCCGGCCCGGACCCGTTCCCGCACCTGGTTGACGGTGAGATTCTCGATGCTGATCTCGCCGAGCACCGGGTACTGGATGCGCCAGTTCTCGTCGACCTGGAACTTGCCCGAGAACTCGTCCCGCCCCCAGACGCGGATTTCGAGCACATCGCCGGGCCGCAGCTGCTGGGCGCCGGCGGACGCCGTCATCAGGCGCTCGGGTTCCTGGGCACGGAGGGGCAGGACGACGGCGAGGAGGAGGGCGGCTGGCAGGAGTCGCATGGCGCCTAATGTCATGTGCGGCGCAAACCCGGTCAACCGGTGCGCGCGTGGGGACCGTACGCCCACGGGCGGGCCCACGGTCCGCCTGCGGAGAGTGCGCCCAGCTCCGGGGGTGGGACTCGAACCCACAACCCTTCGGTTAACAGCCGAATGCTCTACCATTGAGCTACCCCGGAATCGCTCCGGGCGTGGCCCGGGCGCGCTTCATTTTACGCAGGCGCCCGGGCTGGGGCAACGGAATGCGCGGGCCGCTGCCGGCGGTCGTCACGCTTCCGCCGCTGCGGGCGGGCGGGCGGCCGCGAGGGCCGCGCGGAGGTACCGGCCGGTGTGCGTGTCGGCCGTCGCCACCTCGTCCGGCCGTCCCTCGGCGGCGATCCGGCCGCCGCCCGCCCCACCCTCGGGGCCCAGCTCGATCAGCCAGTC
This sequence comes from Gemmatimonadales bacterium, assembly GCA_041580775.1. Lineage (GTDB taxonomy): Bacteria > Gemmatimonadota > Gemmatimonadetes > Gemmatimonadales > GWC2-71-9 > JAOTWJ01. The sequence goes on along the minus strand of JBFGDF010000192.1, from coordinate 2,061 downwards.
CGCCCGCTTGAGCACGTCGAGATGGTGCTCGATGACGACGACCGTGTGGCCCTGGTCCACGAGCCGGTCGAGCACGCGGAGCAGGGTGCGCACGTCCTCCAGGTGCAGGCCCGTGGTCGGCTCGTCGAGGATGTAGAGCCGCCGGGTCCCCTTCTTGGTCCCGGCCACCAGCTGCCGGGCGATCTTGAGGCGCTGGGCCTCCCCGCCGGACAGCGTCGTCGCGGGTTGTCCGAGGCGCAGGTATCCCAGGCCCACCTGCTGGAGAAACCACAGCGCCTTACCGAGTCGGTCCTGATGGCGAAACCGGGTGATCGCCTCGTCCACGGTGAGCTGAAGCACGTCGGCGATGGACCGGCCCTTGATGCGCACGTCGAGCACCTCGCGCTCGAAGCGCGAACCCTCGCACGCGTCGCAGGGGAGGAACACGTCGGCGAGAAACACCATTTCGACCTGGACGTGCCCGGCGCCTTCGCACGCCCGGCAGCGGCCGCCCTTGACGGCGTTGAAGCTGAACGTGCCCGCATCGTAGCCGCGGGCACGCGCCAGCGGCTGATCGGCAAAGAGTGCGCGGATGTCGTCGAACGCGCGGATGTAGGTGACGGGATTCGAGCGCGGCGTGCGACCGATCGGCGACTGATCGATGAGCACGACGTCGTCGAGAGCCTCCCACCCCACGAGCGCGCGGACGGTCCCGACGGGCTCGCCGAGATGCTCCTTGGCGCCGTGCGCTCCCTTGAGCCGCTCGGCGAGCTGCCGGTACAGCACGTCGTGCACCAGCGTGGACTTGCCGGACCCGGAGACCCCGGCCACGGCGGTGAGCGTGCCGAGCGGGATCCGCACGTCCACGTCGCGCAGATTGTGCAGGGCCGCGCCCTGGAGCGTGAGCCAGCGGGGGCCGACGCGGCGCCGTTCCGCCGGCACCGGGATGGACCGGCGTCCCGCCAGGTAGTCGCCCGTGAGGGTGCCGGCGCTCGCCGCGCCCGCGACGGACCCGCTGTAGACCAGCTCGCCCCCCAGCTCCCCGCTCCCCGGGCCGAGCTCCAGCATGTGGTCGGCAACCCGAATGGCCGCCGGGTCATGCTCGACGACGACCACCGTATTGCCGGCCGCGCGCAGCCGGAGCAGCAACTCGAGCAGCCGCCCGACGTCGCGTGGGTGGAGGCCGATGGTCGGCTCGTCCAGCACGTAGAGCGTCTCGACGAGCCGCGATCCCAGGGCATTGGCGAGCGCGATGCGCTGCGCCTCGCCGCCGGAGAGGGTGCGTGTCTGTCGATCCAGGGTCAGATACCCGAGTCCCACGTCCCGCAGGTAGCTCACCCGCGCCTCGATCTCGCGGAGCACCGTCCCCGCGACGGCGTGTTCGTGGGGCGTGAGGCCGAGGGACACCAGCCACGCCGCCAGCTCGTCGGCGCTCCGCTGCGCGACGGCGCCGATGGGTTCCCCCTGCACGAGCACCGCCAAAGCCTCGGCGCGCAGCCGCGCGCCCGCGCAGGCGGGGCAGCGACGGGCCCGCTGGTACTGCCGCAGGAAGACGCGGATGTACTGCTTGTAACGCTAGCGCTCGAGGTGCCGCAGGAACGGAAACACGCCTACGAACCGGCCCTGCTTCTCATGGAGGAGCAGGCGCCGCTGCGCGGCCGACAGGTCTCGCCACGGACGGTCGAACGGGATTTTGCGGCGCCGCGCCGTCTCGCGCAGCAGCCGGCGTCGCCCGTCGTAGCGCGGCTTGGTCCACGGGTCGAGCGCGCCGTCGGCGAGGCTCTTGGCCGGGTCCGGCACGATGAGCGACTCGTCGTACTCCAACACCGCCCCGAAGCCGTTGCAACCGGGACAGGCGCCCGCGGGGTTGTTGAACGAGAACAGCGCCGGGGTGAGCCGGGGGGCCGGGGTGCCGCACTGGAGGCAGCGGGGATGACGGGAGAACGCGAGCGGCTCGGCGCCCGCGGCGCGTACCTGGGCCATGCCCTCACCTTCGGCGAAGGCCGTGGCGAGCGAATCCACCAGCCGGGTCCGCTGCGGGTCCTCGGCGCGGAGCCGATCCACCACCACCAGGACGTGGCG
>JBFGDF010000191.1:0-3572 GCA_041580775.1 Gemmatimonadales bacterium | reverse complement strand
GGCCTACCCGACCCACCATGTGAGCAACCAGGTTCTGAAAATGATCAAGGACGGCCGCAACGGTCGCCCGGATGTCTATCCGGGGGTCGTATCGGGGCTCGGCGGCGCGGCGCTGTCGATCGCGGCCGGCGGCGCACCCCCCAGGTACTTCCACAAGTAGTCGGCGCGCGCCATCCGCTCCACGACCGTCTCGACGTAGCTCACGTACGCGCGGCTGGCTACGCCGGGATGCCACGTCGAGGGCCGCGGCAGCGACGCCGCCATCATCGCCGCCTCCCGCTCCGTGAGTGCGCTCGCGGGCTTACCGAAGTAGTGCCGCGCCGCGGCCTCCGCGCCGTAAATGCCGGGACCGAACTCCACCACGTTGAGATAGAGATCGAGGATCCGGTGCTTGGAGAGATGCCGCTCGAGGCTACGCGTGAGCAGCGCCTCCTTCACCTTGCGCCACGGGTTGCGTGAGGGGGACAGCCACAGGTTCTTGGCGAGTTGCTGCGTGATCGTGGATGCCCCGCGGGGCGCGCGGCGCTCTTCCACGGCCTCGCGAAGCGCGGCGCCAATCTCGGCGGTCGAGAAGCCCTCGTGGAAGAAGAACTCCATGTCCTCGGCGGCGACGGCGGCGCGTTTGAGATGCACCGAGATCGCGGACCACGGCACCCAGCGCCACGCGACGTCGTCCGGCATGGCGGCTGCCCGACGGCGCCCGCGGTACGCGTCGATGAAGGCCGTGGTGGACGGACGGGTCTGCGCGAGGGCGGTGACGTCCGGCCAGGTGACGAGCTGGTAGAGCCCCGCGCCCCCGAGCACGATCAGGAGCCCCGCGGCGAAGCCGAGGAGCAAGCGAGCGCGGCGCGTCACCCGATCTTGTCGTCGGGCCAGCCCCCGTGGCGGTGGAGATAGTCCTCGGCGGACGCCGTGGGGCTGAGCACGGTATCCACGTAGGCAATCCGCTCGGCCCAGATCACCTCGAGGTCCCAGACGCAGACGGATTCGCTGCCCCGCGCCGGGCGCCAATCCGCCGCGTCGGGCTCACGCACCAAGACCCGCAGCGGCAGCTCGTTCTCGTTGTCCCACCAGGCGAGCACGAGGTAATCCACGGTGCGTCCGTGGTGCGCGATGACGAACGCAAGGCCCGGCCGGCCGGTGGTAATCGCGGGTGACGGGAGCGCGGCAAGGGCCGTGGTCACGGCCGGGTCGAACCGGCTCCAGTCCACCGCTGAGCCGTCGAACGAGATCGTGTACAGCTTGACGTGCCACCCGTCGTGCTGCCGGACACCGTGGAAGTCGATGGAACGCGGGCGATAGGGATGCATCAACGGTCCTTCCGCTCCGGTGGCCCGGCTTCCGGGCCTCCCGACCCGAGCCGGTCACCCTCAATCTCCACCGGCGGGCGCGTTCGGGTCCAGGGCCAGGTTCGGGAGGTGGTCCGGCGCGACCCGCCGGGCGAAGGTCGTGGCTTGGCGTCCTGGGTCGGCGTGCCCACATTTCGACTCCATGATCGTGTCCGCGCTCGTGCAAGCCGCCGCCGAGTCGGGCGGCCTCACGACGGCCCTGCAGGGCCGTCCGCTCCTGGCGTTGGGCCTGCTCTTCGGCGCGGGCGTCGCGACGAGCCTCACGCCGTGTATCTACCCGATGATCCCGATCACCATTGGGGTGATCGGCGGGACGGCGGCCGGCCGGTCGCGGGCCCGCACGGTGGTGCTCACGCTCACGTATGCGCTCGGCCTGGCGATGTTCTACGCGCTGCTGGGGGTGATCGCGGGCCTCTCGGGCTCGCTGTTCGGCACGGTGAGCGCGAGCCCGTGGGCACGATTTGCGATCGGCAATCTGCTGCTGCTGTTCGGTCTGGCGATGCTGGACGTGATCCCGGTGGCGGCGCCGCAGCGACTGCTCGCGTGGGCCGGCCGACAACAGGGGGGCACCGTACCGGGCGTGTTCCTGCTGGGCGCGACGTCCGGCATCGTGGCGGCGCCCTGCGGTGCCCCCGCGTTCGCGGCCGTGCTCACGTGGGTTGCCGGAACCGGGAGTGGCGTGGCGGGGTTCTTCTATCTGCTGGTGTTCTCGCTCGGGATGACCGCCCTGCTCGTCGTCGTGGGGTTGTTCTCCGGCGTGCTCGCGGCCCTGCCGCGCTCGGGCCGATGGATGGTGTGGATCAAGAAGCTCGGCGGATTCCTGATGATCGGCGTGGCGGAATACTACTTCGTGCAGATGGGGATGGTATGGTGAGGGACCGGTGGGCGGTTGGGCGGTTGGGCGGACGAGCGCGCGAGTGGTTCGGCGGTTGGGGGGCGGGTGGCCGTGGGTCCACCGCCCGCCCGCCTACCCGCCCGTCCGCCGTTCTTCTCCTTCTTGCCCTCCTCGCCGCGCCCGCCTCCGCCCAGGACCAGATCGGCCTCCCCCTCGGTGCGACGCCGGAGGCGGTGGTGCTCGAGGATCTGGACGGGAACGCGGTGGATCTCGCCACCTACGTCGGGACCAGGCCCGTGCTGCTCGAGTTCTGGGCGACCTGGTGTCCGGTCTGCAAGGAACTGGAACCCGCGATGAGGGCCGCGCACGCGAAATATGGGGACGTAGTCGAGTTCCTCATCGTGGCGGTGGGGGTGAACCAGAGCGTCCGCTCGGTACGCCGCCACGTCGAGCGGCACGCGATGCCGGGCCGTGTGCTGTGGGACGGCAGGGGACAAGCGGTGCGGGCGTTCCGGGCACCGAGCACGTCCTATATCGTGGTACTGGATGCCGCGGGCAAGGTCGTGTACACCGGGGTTGGGGAACAACAGCGCATCGAGGAGGCGGTGAGATCCCTCAAGCCGTAGATCGCCCAAGCCGTAGATCGTCGTTCCTGCGCCCTTCCGTCATTCCGTCCGTGGTGTGACTCCCCTCACAGTCCCGACTTCGCGAATCCGCGTCTTTTGCAGGACGCGAGAAGGCGTCCCGTCAGGGCGTGAGGGGCCGCCGTCACTAACTCGCGGTGCCGCAGAGGCTTGGGTACCGGGTGCCGAGGTGTGCCACCCGGTACGAAACGTGCCTCGTTTGGACATGCTCTCATACGCAAAGGTGCAGACCGCCGATGGCGCTCGCAGCCCGTGGGGACCAGGCACTCGCTGGTCGGATCATCCCGGCAACCGACGACGAACTGACCGTCGTCGATGAGGCCGATCTCGCCGTCCGCGAGGCGCTCGGGTCGGACTATAAGCTCGAGGGCTTCCTTGGTCAGGGCGGGATGTCGGTGGTGTTTCTGGCGCGCGAGGTGAACCTGAACCGACTCGTAGCGCTCAAGGTCCTGCCACGGCGGCATGCCGAAGATTCGAACGCGGTGGAGCGCTTCCGCCAGGAAGCGGCGATCGCCGCCTCGCTCGATCATCCCAACATCGTCGCGATCCACCGGTTCGGCACGAACGCCCGCGGGCTGTGGTACACGATGAAGTACATTCGTGGCCGCTCGCTCGAGGAGTTGCTGCGGGACACGGGCCCGCTGGATCTGCACGACTGCTTCAGCGTGGTGGAGCAGGTCGCGGGCGCGCTGCACTATGCGCACCGTCGCGGCGTGGTGCACCGGGACATGAAGCCGGCGAACG
>JBFGDF010000190.1:0-3803 GCA_041580775.1 Gemmatimonadales bacterium | reverse complement strand
TGCGCATCGTAGCGGAACCCGTCCATGAACTTCTTGATGTTCTCGTGCACGAACGTGTGATGCGTGATGTCCAGCGTCCACGCCTCGAGCTGGGCCTTGGTGGGCAGCTCGCCGTACAAGACCAGGTACGACGTCTCGAGAAACGTGCTCTTCTCGGCGATCTGCTCGATGGGATACCCGCGGTAGCGGAGGATGCCCTTGTCGCCGTCGATGAAGGTGATGCTGCTCTTGCAGTGGGCAGTGTTCCCATACCCCGGATCGTAGGTCATCAGGCCGAAATCGTCCGGCTTGGTCTTGATCTGGCGCAGGTCCATCGCATTGATGGTCTCGTGCGTGATCGGGACCTCGTAGGTCTTGCCGGTACGATTGTCGGTGATGCTCAGCGTATCTTTGGCCACGTGTGCCTCTTGAACCGGTTTGGCTTCGGACGTGCCTCCGGGGAGAGTTGCGGCGCCTGTCGGCATTGCCATCCTCCGGCGCTGAAGTGGTGCAACGGCTCCCGGTGATCGATAGTTCCGGAAAGATACCATGCTGTTCCTTGGAGGCGAAATGGCGATACAGCGGCGTGTGATGGCGATGGCGGTCGGGCTCCTGCTCACCCTCGGCTCGGGGCTCGGCGCCCAGACGGTGCCCACCTTTCGCGAGGTGACCGGCCGCGGGTTCGGCGAGCGGATCACCCAGCATTTCGAGATGGAACGCTACCTCCTCCAGCTCGCGCAGACCCCCCGGGTCCGCGTGGTGCGCCAGGGGGAGAGCTGGGAGGGCCGGTCCCTGTGGATCGCCGTCGTGACCAGTCCCGAGAACCACGCCCGGCTCCAGGCCATCCGCGACGGGTCGCTCCGGTTGCGCGATCCCCGGGGCCTGGACCCCGCCGCGGCCGACCGCCTGCTGGCCGACCAGCCGGCGGTGGTGTGGTTCGGCGGCTCGATCCACGGGTTCGAGCTGTCGGGGGCCGAGGGGGCGCTCAAGTTGCTCGAGCACCTGGCCACCCGCACCGACCCGGCCACGCTCGAAGCCCTGCGCAACACCGTCGTCCTGATCGATCCCATGCTCAATCCGGACGGGCGGGACGCGTTCGCCCAGCTCAACCACGAGTCCATCGGGCGCATCGCGACGAGCGACCGGGACGACTGGTCCAACGACTTCAGCGGCTGGCAGGCCCTCAAATTCCGAACGGGCCACTACTACTTCGACACCAACCGCGACTGGTTCGCGCACACCCAGAACGAGGCGCGCTATCGCGTGGCGTTCCTGCGGCAGTGGGCGCCGCAGGTGGCCGTGGACATGCACGAGATGGGGCCCGACGTCGAGTTCTACTTCGACCCGCCCGGCGATCCCACCAACCCGCATTTCCCGGCGTTCGCGTCCCGTTGGTTCACGCAGTTCGGCGCCGCCTACGCCGCGGCGTTCGACTCGGCGGGCTTCGAGTACATGACGCGCGAGCGGTACAACTACTTCTACCCGGGCTACACGTCCAACCGCGGCTACCAGGGCGCCGTGGCGATGCTGTTCGAGCAGGGGTCCACGCGCGGGCTCACGCTCGAGCGGGGCGACGGCTCGGTGCGCACCCTGGCCGAGGCGCTGGAGCAGCAGTACGTGGCCGCCTGGACGGCGGTCCGGGTCGCCGCCACGCGGCGTGACGCGCTGCTGCGCGACTACCTCGCGTCCCAGCAGGCCGTGGTGAACGGCACCGATCAGGCCCGCGGCAGCGTGCGCCGCTACGTGCTCGACCCCACCGGCGGCGATCCGCTGCTGGTGCGCGAGCTGGTGCACCTGCTGGCGCGGAACGACATCGCGGTGGGCGTGACCGCCGAGCCGGTTCGGCTCTCGGGACTCCAGGACCGCACCGGCCGCGCCGTGGGCGACCGGGCGTTCCCGGCGGGGAGCTACGTGATCGAGACCGCGCAGCCCGCGGGACGGTTGATCCGCACCCTGCTCGCCCCGGAAACGCCCCTGCCGGCGGAGTTCCTCCGCGCGGCCCGCGCCCGCGTGGAGCGCGCCGAGAACCCCCGCTTCTACGACATCACGGCGTGGTCGCTGCCGCTCCTGTTCAACGTGGACATGTTCGGCAGCACGGACGCGCGGACGATGGCCACGAGCCCGGTGACGATGCCCGCCGACCCCGCGCGCGCGGAGACGGGCCGTCAACTCGTCGCGACGCTGGAGGAGCAGCACCAGCAGGCCGAGGGTCGATTGCACGACGTCGAAGTGGCCCTTGAACGCGTGTACGGCATGGGGGATTCCACGTCGGCGGAAGCGCTGCGCCTGCGGCGCGAGCTCGACGTCAACGCGCAGGCGTTCCAGGTCCTCCGGGTTCGACTGACCGAGGCCCGGTTGGCGTTCGGCCCGAGCCGCTCGCAGATGGACATCGGGACCGCCACTCCCACTTCAGCCCCCGCGAGCCGGGCGGGCGGCTCGAGGGCGCCCGGCGCCTACGCGCTCCTGCTCGACGGCGCCAACGCCGCCACGCCCGCGGCCCTCTGGCATCTGCGCCAACAGGGCCATCGCGTGGGTGTGCTCACCGCCCCCACGCGGCTCCGCGGCACCGTCGTGCCCGGCGGCACGGGCATCGTGCGCCTCGGCCAGAACGACGCCACCGCCGTGCAAGCCGTGACCGACGTGGCGGCACGCTACGGGATCGACGTGCTCACAGCCGCCACGGGCCTGCCCGATTCCGGGTTCCCGGCGCTGGGCTCGGGCGACCACACGTTCAACCTCAAGCCGGTCCGCATCGGGCTGCTCGCCGAAGACGGCATCCAGGGCTACTCGTTCGGCTGGACCTGGTACACGCTCGACCGGCAGTACGAGATCCCCGTGACCGTGATCCGGACCCGCTCGATCCGCCGGATGGAGCTCGAGCGCTACGACGTGCTGGTGATTCCCGAGGCGAACGCCACCGCGCTCGCGGAGGCGCTGGGCGACTCGGGTGTCGCGCGGCTGGAGCGCTGGGTGCGGGACGGCGGCACGCTGGTGACCGTGGGCGCCGCGTCCCGGTTCGCCCGCGAGCAGTTCACGCTCGCGCTCCGCGACTGGTACGAGACCGACGCGGGCAAGAAAGCCCAGCGGTTCGACGTGCCGGGCGCCATCTTCGCCGCGGAGCTGGACATGCAGCACTGGGCGTCGGCGGGCTATCGCGCGGCCACCGTCCCCGCGATCGTCACGTCCCCCACGCTGTACCTCGCGCCCGACGGACCGCCCAACGCGCGCCAACGCGTCATCGCGCGCTACGCCGCCGCCCCGCGCCTCGCCGGCCACGCCTGGGCGGAGACCCTGGAACGCGCGCCCGGGGCCGTGTTCGCCTACGAAGAGCGCGTCGGCGCGGGTCGGGTGATCGCCTTTGCGGAGGAGATGAGCTTCCGCGCCTATGCGCGCAGCACGAACCGGCTCTTCCTGAACGCGGTGGTGCTGGGGCCGAGTGCGCCGTAAGAAGACGGGATGACGGGATCACGGGATGGTGCGCAGGACGTACGATCCCGTCATCCCGTCGTCCCGAAGGGTCGCATCAGCCGGAATATCGCTGCCGCAACTGCACCGGTTCCGCCTTCCGCCGGAGGCGCAGGTTCAGCATCTCCACGAACACCGAGAAGCCCATGGCGAAGTAGATGTACCCCTTCGGGATGTGCTGCCCCAGGCCTTCGGCCACGAGGGAGAACCCGATCAGCAGCAGGAAGCTCAGGGCCAGCATCTTCACCGTCGGCCGCTGGTCCACGAACTCGCTGATCGGCCGGGCGGCCACCATCATCACGGCCACGGCCACGACGATCGCGGTGACCATCACCCACAGCTGCCGGGCCATCCCCACG
>JBFGDF010000189.1:0-3841 GCA_041580775.1 Gemmatimonadales bacterium | reverse complement strand
TGTTCGAGGAGCTCGAGGCGCTCGGGGGCCACACCCTCCGTGCGGGCGCGCCGCAGCGCGGCAGCGAGCGCCGGGACGGCGTCGGCGAGCCTCGGCGCCGACACGGTGGCGCGCAGTGAATCGGCGAACCGCAGGAGCCACGAGCTGTCGGCGGGGATTCCCTCGAAGATGTCGCGGTCTGCTGCCGTTCCCGGACGGTCCGTCCGGTCGCTCAGCAGCGCCATCCGCGTGCGTGCCGGCCCCGTCCGTTGCAGCTGCCCCATATCCTGGGAGCGATGCAGGCTCCGGCTCGCCATCGCGATCTGATGGTACGAGCGGCCGGTGCGCGGGTCGAGGTCGCCGGTGAACGGCGACAGAGTGGTCGCCGCCGAGTCGAAGAACGTCGTGCGGTAGAGCTTGGTGGGTCGCCACGGCGCGAGCCCCTCCTCCGCCCCCAGCTGCGGAAACATGGCCGGGTCGTCCGCGACGTCGAAGGCCCGTCGGGCCACGACGCCGGCCATCTGGTGCTGGCCGTGCCGGTCTCGCGGTGTTCCGGACCACGACGCGACGATTACGTGCGGCCGGAACCGACGAACGATCCGCACGACATCCTCGAGCACTTCGTCCGGCGGCCAAGACTGCGACGTCTCGTCCAGCGTGCGGGAGTAGCCGAAGTCGTACGCGCGCGTGAAGAACTGACGGGCCCCGTCCAGTTGGCGGGCGGCGACCAGCTCCTGGGAGCGGAGCAGACCGAGCGTGACGCCCAGTTCCTCGCCGATGAGGTTCTGCCCGCCTTCGCCGCGCGAAAGGGACAGGTACGCGGCGTCGGCGCCGTAGCCTTGGGCGAGAAGTGCCAGGAGCGAGGTGTCCTCATCGTCGGGGTGGGCGCCGATCACCAGGACGCGTCGCGGCTCCGCGAGGCGTTGGAGCGCGCGGTCGAGCGCCGCAGCCCCGCCAGTCGAGGGCGGCTCGAGCTGGGCCGCGGCGGCGCCCCCACCGGCGGTGGCGAGCGCCACGAGGGCCAGGACGCTACGCAGCGGCGCGCGCCGCCACGATGCTGCGGAGCCGTTCCGCGCTGGGATCCAGGGCGTCGCCGAACGGCTGGGGGTGGCCGTCGCCGGCTGCGACGATCGACGGGCAAATGACGTCGTGGCGGCGCGCGCGCATGCGGTCCTGCACGGCAGCGGTAGCCGCGGCGGCGGCGATGGCGACGCGCGCCGGCTCGAGGCGCGCCACGGCCTCGGCCGCCGCCAGCGCGGCCCAGGGGTCCGTGATGAAACCTTCGACGACAACGACATGCACACCCTCCACGGAACGCAGCGGGCGCTGCCCTCGGAAGAGCAGCCGCTCGGTCTTCACCGTCTGGCGGGCCGAGTTGATCGCCGCCTCCAACGCCTCGATCATGCTGAAGCGCGGCTCGAACCCCGGGTCCATGACCGCATCGGCGTCCTCCGCCACGGCGCCCACGACTCCGGCCTCGGGGACCCGGATCGGGGCTGCCACGATGACGTCGAACGGGCAGGCGAGCGCCCTGGCCGCGTGGGCCGCGACTTCGACGCCGCCCGGCGTGACCCCGAGGACCAGCACGGGCGGCGTGACCCGCTGGTACAGCTGCCTGCCCAACTCGGCGCCGGCAGCCGAACGTGTCGGATACAACGGCTGGACCGCGGACGCTGCGCTCATGGCCTCAGCGAATATAGATGAATACGCCGGAACGCCGGGAGCGCCGGCAGATCAGCCACCGGCGCTCGGAGTCAGGTAGCGCGCCAGCCATGCGTGGATCTCGTACCACCACGTCCGCTGGTTCTGCGGGCGGTTGATCCAGTGTCCCTCGTCGGGAAAGTAGAGCAGGCGGGCCGGCACGCCCTGCCGCCGGAGCGCCGTGAACATCTGCAGCCCTTGCGTGTCGGGCACGCGGTAGTCGCGCGCCCCATGGATGACGAGCGTGGGCGTGCGAAAGTTCTGGGCGACCCGGTGCGGCGACCAGGTCTCATAGGCCGAGCGGTTGGTCCACGGCGGCCCGCCGAACTCCCACTCCGGGAACCAGAGCTCCTCGGTCGCGCCGTAGAACGCCTCCAGATCATAGATGCCGGCATGACTGATGAACGCGTCGAACCGCGTCGAGTGCGCGTTCAGCCAGTTGACCATGTACCCGCCGAACGACCCCCCCGCGGCAGCGATGCGAGTCGAATCGACGAAGGGGAACCGCGCCGCGTGCTCCACGCCCGCCACGATATCGATCAACGCCCGACCACCCCAATCGCCGGAGATCTGGTCGACGAACCGCTGGCCGAAGCCGGTCGAGCCCCGGGGGTTGAGCAGCACGGTCACATACCCGGCGGCAGCGAACATCTGCGCGTTCCAGCGGGAGTGGAATTGATCGAGCCAAGCGCCCTGCGGCCCCCCGTGAACCAGCACGAGCAAGGGGTAGCGCTGCCCCCGCACAAACTGGGGCGGCCGGACCAAGAGGCCATAGACGCTGGCGCCGTCGGCCCCCACCCACCGGATCTCCTCGGCGGGGTGCATCCGTACCTCACGGCGGACGCTCGCATTGTAGTCGGTGATCGCGCGCGGCTCGCCCCCGCCCGTCAGGGTCCAAACGTGCACCTGGCCCGGCCGGTGCACCGCATCATTGACGAGGGCCACCGTGTTGCCGTCGGCGGCGACCGAGATTTGGGTACTGTTACCCCACGCCAACACCTCCCGCACGGTCCCCGCCACGTCTGCGCGGAAGACCCGGTGGCGTTGCCCTCGCTGCGCGACGAATACCAGCTCCCGGGAGGTCGGGAGCCAACGGAACTCGGCCACGCTCACATCGATCCCGCGGGTCACGTCCCTGGCGTCGCCCGTCGCGAGCTCGAGCACCATGAGGCGCTGCCGATCCGACTCGAAGCCCGCGCGCTCCTGCGAGAGAAATGCCAGCAGCGTGCCGTCGGGCGAGGGCGCCGGCGCGTGCTCCGCGCCGGGGAACCGAGGGGTGAGGTTACGAAGGTCCCCCCCGGCGAGCCCCACAGCATAGAGGTCGCTGTTCGTGGACCACGCCCGATCCGTGCCGAGCTTCGTGGTGAACACCAGTCCCGCCCCATCCGCGCGGAACGCGTAGTCCGTCGACGACCCGAACGGCGGCAGCGGCACGTCGAAGTCCTTGCCCGCGGTGAGATCCACCGGCGCTCCGCCGCTCACCGGCACTACGAAGAGATGGCTGCGCCGGCCGTCGTCCCAGCTGGACCAGTGCCGGTAAAGCAGCTCGTCCGCCCGCCGGGCGCTGGACGGGCGGCGCTCGTCCTCGCGGAGCCGGCGGGCATTACAGGCGTCGTCGGGGCAGGGCGGGTAGACCCGGGACACGAACGCGAGATGCGTCCCCGTCGGGGACCACACGACGCCGTCCACCCCCGTGGCCAGGTCGGTCAGCCGGCGGGTGCGTCGGGTCGCCACACCGTACAGGTGCACCTGCGGCGTGCCGCCGCGCGTCGTGACAAAGGCCAGCGTCGATCCGTCCGGCGACCATCGCGCGCCGCGACCGCCCAGGGAATCATCGCTCACGCGGCGCGGCCGGCCGCTCCCGGCCGGCACGAGCCAGACGTCCGTCCGCCGATCGTCCGCGTCCAGATCGGTCGCCGTGAGGCTATGGGCGACCCAGCGCCCGTCGGGCGAGATCTGGGGATCCGCGACCCGATCCAGCGTGAGCAGCTGTTCGATGCGCAGCGGCCGGTCTCCCGTCTGCGCCATCGCGGGCGCGGACAGCGCGGCGGCGAGCGCGAACACGGCCGCCGAGACCCGGGTCTTCATCATCGCTTCACTTCCACGTCACGTGGGTGGCCGAATGTTGCCAGCGATCACCGCGCCGCGCAACACGGGGTGC
>JBFGDF010000188.1:0-3884 GCA_041580775.1 Gemmatimonadales bacterium | reverse complement strand
CCCCGGCCGTCGTCCCGGCCGCGCCCGTTCAGGCGGACGGGCGTCCGGGGACGGCCACATTCGAGGAGCGGCTGCGCACGAAGTCCACGCCGCTGGTGCGGCGTATCGCCGCCGAACACGACGTGGATCTGTCGCAGGTGAGCGGGACCGGCATCGCGGGGCGCGTTACGAAGAAGGACATTCTCGGGTTCATCGAGCAGGGCGGCGCGGCCACCGCCCCGCCGGCCGCGCGCCGGGCACCACCTGCGCCCGCGGGGGCGCCGCGCGGTGGCGAGATCGCCCACCCGGCCGTCGAGGCGTGGGAGGGTGACCGCGTCGAGCCGATGAGCAAGATCCGCAAGCTCACGGCGGATCACATGGTCCTGTCGCGCCGGACGTCGGCCCACGTCACGAGCTTCTTCGAGGTGGACTTCACGCACATTGCGCGCCTGCGGGCGGGCAAGAAGGCCGAGTACCGCGCGGGTGGTGCCAACCTGACCTACCTGGTGTTCATCACGAAGGTCATTGCCGACAACCTCCGCCGGCATCCGGTGGTCAACGCGTCGGTCAGCGGCGACACGATCATCTACCGGAGACCCATCAACATCGGGATCGCGGTGGCGCTCGACTGGGGTCTCATCGTGCCCGTGCTCAAGCAGGTGGACGAGCTGTCGCTCATGGGGATCGCGCGCCAGACCGCGGATCTGGCCGAGCGGGCCCGCACGAAGCGGCTCAACCCCGATGAGGTGCAGCGCGGCACGTTCACCATCACCAACCCAGGGGTGTTCGGGTCGTACGTCGGGATTCCCATCATCAACCAGCCACAAGTGGCGATCCTGGGGGTCGGAGGCATCGAGAAGCGGCCCAAGGTGATCACGCTCGATGACGGGCAGGACGTCATCGCGATCCGGACCCTGGGGATGCTCTCGCTGTCGTATGACCATCGGATCGTCGACGGCGCCGATGCCGATCGTTTCATGGCCGACGTGAAGCAGGGACTGGAGCAGTTCCCCGAAGGGGCGGTCTGACATGGCGCGCCGACGGATCGACGTGGATGGCGAGCGGTGGGAGGTGTTCCCGTCCGGGTGGGTGACCGTGTACGAGCGCGATGAGTTCGGGCTCGTATTCCAGCGGGGGACGGGGCCGGAGCGTCGCCGCCGTTACGTGCGGTATTCCCCCACGGGCTCGCGCCGACGCGAGGCGTCCCTGCGCGAGTTGAGCGACCATCAGCTGGGCGAGCTGTTCCGGCAGTCGCAACCCGAATGGACGAGCCCGGATGGGCGGCGGACCCGCAGCGTGGCGGAGCGTGCCGGCGGCTGACCTGCACGTGCATTCCTCCGCGTCCGACGGCACCCATCCCCCGGAGGAGGTGGTGGCGCTCGCGGCGCGGGCTGGCGTCACGACGCTTGCGCTGACCGACCACGATACGCTGGCGGGAGTCGCGGGTGCCCGCACCGCGGCGGACCCGCTGCACCTCCGCGTGATTGCCGGCTGCGAGTTTTCCGTCGCCGCCTCCTGGGGCGAGATGCACCTGCTGGCCTACTTCCTCCCCACCGACAACGAGGAGCTCGCCGACTTCCTCGAGCAGCAACGGGTCCAGCGGACGGCGCGCATGCGGGAGATCGTGCGACGCCTGGCTGCGGCGGGTGCGCACGTCAGGATGGAGGATGTGGTGGATCAGACGGCAGGCGGGGCGGTGGGTCGGCCCCACGCGGCCCGAGCGCTCGTGAAGCTCGGCCGCGTGTCCGACGTGGGGCAGGCATTCGACCGGTACCTTGGCCGGGGGCGAGCGGCGTTCGTTCCCAAGGTGCTTCCCAAGACCCGCGAGGTCACGACGCTGGTCCGGCGCCTGGGCGGGGTCACCGCCGCCGCGCACCTCCGGAGCCGGCTCACGCGGCCCATGGTGGAGCGCCTGCGCGACGCCGGGGTGGACGCCATCGAAGTCCGGCACCCGGCGCACGACACCGAGCTCGAGGGACGGGCCCTGGCCCTGGCCCTGGCCTTGGGGATGCTGCGAACCGGCGGCAGCGACTGGCATGGCGAAGACGAAGCCCAGGAGCAGGGCCGAGCGCCGCTGGGCGCCATCACGGTTCCGATGGACTGGGTGGCGGCGTTGGACGCGCTGCATCAGCAGCGGGTGGACGAAAGAGGAGAGGCATGAGTGGAGATCAGCTGATTCGGGTCGGGGACGTGGCCCCAGAGTTCGACCTCGCGGCCTCCGACGGCAGGCGATACGCGTTGGCCGACCTGCTGGCGGAGCAGCGCGTGGTGTTGGTGTTCTATCCGGGGAACAATACGCCTGGGTGAAACCGCCAACTCTCCGCCGTGCGCGATGAGATCGAGCAGTTCCACCAGGCGGGTGTCCAGCCGTTCGGCGTGAACCCCGCGAGCGTCGAGAGCCATATCCAGTATGTGCGGAAGTTCCGGTTCAACTTCCCACTCCTCTCGGACGAGGTTCGCGCAGTCGCGTCGGCCTATGGGACGCTCAAGGCGGACGGGAAGGGCGTCATCCGGAGCGTCGTGCTGATCGACCGGGATGGCCGCGTGGCGTTCGCGGAGCGCGGAGCGCCGCGCACGGCGCGGATTCTGGCGCCACTCGGCGGGTGACGGGGGTTGGCCGGCTCGACACGGTTCGCGCCGCGTCCGGGCTACCTTTCGAGGGCCGGGAACCCGGATCCGCCGCCGGCTGTTCTCGAAGCGGATGGGCGCCACCAGCGCCAGCATACACGGACCAGCAGTGACGGGATGACGATTTATGACGGACCAGACGGAACGCGATGCGATGTCGTACGACGTGATCATCGTCGGGGCAGGCCCCGCCGGGTTGTGCGCCGGCATGTACGCGGGACGCGGCATGCTGAAGACGCTCATCATCGAGCGCGGGCTCCCGGGTGGTGAGTTGCTCAATACGGAGAAGATCGAGGACTACATCGGCTTCGAGAGCATCCTCGGGCGGGAGCTGGCCGAGAAGATGGCGAATCACGCGCTCAAGTTCGGGGCAGAGATCATCACCGATACGGTCGACGCCGTCGAGCGGACCGCCGACGGGGACTTCACCGTGACGACGGCCCTCGAGAAGGAGTTCCGGGCCCCGGCGGTGATCATCACGGCCGGCGGGACGCCCAACAAGCTTGGCGTGCCGGGGGAAGCGGAGTATGCGGGGAAGGGCGTCTCCTACTGTGCGGTCTGCGACGGGGCCTTCTTCCGCGGCGAGACCATCGCGGTCGTGGGCGGCGGCGACGCCGCGGTGGAGGAGGCAGACTACCTGACGCGCTACGCCGAAAAAGTGTACATCGTGCACCGGCGCGACCGGCTGCGCGCCTCCCCGATCATCCAAGAACGCGCGTTCAAGAACCCCAAGATCGAGGTCGTCTGGAACAAGGTCGTCGAGGCCATCGAGGGGGACGCGCGCGGTACCAAGAGCCTCCGGCTGACCGATACGGTGACCGGCGAAGCGTCGTCGCTGGCCGTGACCGGCTGCTTCATCTTCATCGGCTTCACGCCCAACACGGGCATGATCCGGGGACACTACGAGCACGACGCGCAGGGCTATGTCGTGACCGACACGCACATGCGCACGTCCATCCCCGGGCTGTTCGCCGCCGGGGACCTGCGGGTGCAGCTGACCCGTCAGATCACCACTGCCGTGGGCGATGCGACCACGGCGGCGATCGCCGTGGAAAAGTACCTCACGGAACGGCGGGAACGGGCGAAGGAGCGGGCGGCTGCCGGTGCGACCTGACGTTCTCTGCCTGACGAACGGCGCGTTTGCCGAAAACTGCTACGTGGTCGCGGACCGCGCGGTTGGCGACGCCGTGCTGGTGGATCCCGGCGAAGAGGTCGCGCTGTTTCTCGCCCGGTTGCGGACGGAGCGGTTGACGCTGCGAGCCATTTGGCTCACGCAT
>JBFGDF010000187.1:0-4162 GCA_041580775.1 Gemmatimonadales bacterium | reverse complement strand
CGTTCGGACGGCGGACTTCATCCCGGCCACGGAAGTCTTCACCACCCCGATGAGCCCGTCGCCGAGTCTCGTACGAGGAGAGAAGGCGGCACCCACGGCGCCCATGCCCCCGCCGACGGTCCCGGAGCCTCCACCGACGACGCCGGTCAGCCCGCCCCCGAGCCTGACGCCGCCGGCGCGAGTGACCGGGCCGCCGAGTGCGAGCCCCCCGCCCACACCGGTCCCCGCGACGGTCGAATTGCCGTCGTTCGAGTCGCTGAAGATTTCGCGGGTGCCGCGCTCGGTTCGGGCGGGTAAGTCGTTTCGACTTCGGGCGCTGCTCATGCGTCGCGGTGGCACGGGCGTCAAACCCGACGCCGTGACGTGGGAGTCCAGCGATCCGTCGGTCGTGGACGTGGACGGCCAGGGGAACGTCCGCGCGGTGGCGCCGGGGGCCGCGACGATCACGGCGTCGGCCGCGGGCTTGAGCGAGAGCGCCGACGTCACGGTGGCGGCCGCGCGCCGCGTGCGGTGGCGGCTCGTTGTGGCATCACTCGTCGGGGCGGGGGCAGCGGTGGTGGTGGCCGTCCTCCTCGGCACGATGGAGGGCGAGCAGGTTGTCATCGAGCCCGCCCAGGTCGCGCTCGAGGTGGGCGGTGCCACCACGCTGAACGTGCGCGGCCTGGCGGCCGGCGTGGTGCCCGCATGGACCTCCGGCGATACGACGATCGCCGTCGTGGACGAGACGGGGCGTGTCGTGGCGCGACGTGTTGGCACCGCCACCGTGTTCGCCCGGATGGGAGACGCGGAGGCCACCGTGACGGTGACGGTCGAGCGGGCACGGCCGGAGGTCGCGCAGGTCCGGGTCACGCCCGCCGCCGCCGCCGTTGAGGTTGGGCAGACGGTGCAGCTCTCCGCCGTCGCCCTCGGGTCGGACGGGGCGCCGCTGACGCCTGCGGCCATCGGGTGGCGCTCGGAGGACGAGTCGCGGGCAACGGTGTCGTCCGAGGGGCTCATCGAGGGACGCAGCCCCGGCACGGTACGCATCGTGGCGGCGAGCGACGGGGTCGAGGCCGCGGCGCAGGTCCGCGTCGTGGCGCCCCAGGTTGCGGGCACGCCGCGCACCCCGCCGCCCGAGGAGCCGCCACGGATGGTAGCGGTCGACGTCCAGCCGCCTGAGGTGGCCCTCGCCGTGGGCGAGGTGCGGAACCTGGCGGCTCGAGGCCGCGATGGCCGTGGGCGGGCGCTCCAGGCGCGCATGGCGTGGCGCTCGAACGACGCGGCCGTGGCGACAGTGTCGGCCAGCGGCGCCGTGACCGGCGTGGGTGAGGGCAGCACGTTGATCGTCGCTCGCAGCGACGGGGTCGAGGGGTGGGCCACCGTGACGGTGGCCAAGCCTGTGGCGACGCCCGTCGCTCCGCCCGTCGCTCCGCCCGAGCGGCCGGCCGTCGTGGTGGCGCAGATCGTGACCGGAAGCTCGCATAGCTGCGCTCGCACGTCGGCCGGGCAGCTGTGGTGCTGGGGCGGCAATGAGTCCGGCCAGATCCGCTCGGGCGCCGGCCGAGCGGTGTCGCAACCCGTGAGCCTCGAACCTTCGGCCGAGCTGCTGACGGCGGGGGCGCTGCACACCTGTGCGCTGCGGGACGGGCAAGCGGTCTGCTGGGGGAACAACGGCGACGGTCAGCTGGGAGGGGACGACCGCAATGCGGGCCGGATCGCGATCGCCGGCATGCGCTTCACGACCCTGAGTGCCGGCAGGGAGCACACCTGCGGGATCGCCTCAGGTGGGCGGGTGCACTGCTGGGGGAAGAACGATCGCGGGCAGGTGGGGGACGGCTCGACGAGTCGCCGCTCACAGCCGACGCCCATCTCCGACCGCCGCGCGTTCACCGCCCTGACGGCCGGCGCGCGCCATACGTGCGGGTTGCGGCAGGACAAACTGGTGATGTGTTGGGGCGACAACTGGTCGGGCCAGGTCGGCAGCAGCATGATCCAGACGATCCCGAGCCCGACGGACGTCTCAGGCGACCTTCGCTTCGTCCAGCTCAGCGCGGGCGATCAGCACACCTGCGGGGCGACGGACGATGCCAAGGTGCGCTGCTGGGGCGACAACGCCGCCGGGCAGTTGGGCGATGGCTCGAGGCGGCAGCGCACCAGCCCCGTCCTCGCGACGTCCAAGGAGGCGTTCGCCGCCGTGGCCGCGGGCGGCGAGCACACCTGCGCTCTGACCCGTGCCGGCCGCGCCTGGTGCTGGGGGCGGGGGCGCGAGGGGCAGTTGGGCGACGGTGCCCGGCAGGATCGCGCCGAACCGAGCGCGGTCCGCAGCCAGGCGGCGTTCGTCGCGCTCGCGGCGGGCGAGAAGCACACCTGCGGGCTCACGCAGGACCGGCAGATCCTGTGCTGGGGCATCAACGATCGCGGCCAGTTGGGGAAGGGTGATGCGGGCGGGAGCGCCACGCCGGTGCCGGTGGCGGAATTCCGCTGATGCGGTCAGAGCCTTTGCGCGGGATGGACCGCCCTCGCTACGCGTCCCGAAGTCACCGCGGCGCGGGGGGCGCCCCGTCCGGCGACGCCACCCACCGCGCCACGTTCGCCAGCCCGGTCAGCGACTGGGGATGGGGATCCCGATCTTGATCAGAAAATCGGTCGCCAGCGCCGAATCGAAGTCGGTGAACGATCCATCCGGGTCGAACGAATAGACATAGGCCTCGACGCGGACGTCGAGGCCGAACTTCGGCGCCACCTGCGAGAGCACGCCGATTCCCAGCATCCCGCCCAGCGACAGCTTCTCGGATCCCTGGAGGTCCTGCCAGATATCACCGCCTCGAGTCGTGACGCCGAGACCCAGGGCCGCGAAGAAGTTGGAGCGCCGCGGCCGCAGTTTGGCGGCGACCGAGCCGAGGATGAGCGTCCCGTTGAGATCCGCGTAGGCGCACACGTCGGCGGGGGTGCACGCCTGGATCCTGGCGTCGCTCAAGGCATACGCCACCGATGCTTCCACCCCTGCGACGTCGCTGAACATGACGCTCAAGCCTCCGCCGAATGCGATCGCGTTGTTCTGGAGCGCCTGCACGCCCTGCAGCGACGGATTCGCGACATCCCCGAGCTGGCGGGCGCTGTAGTACGCCGCCACGAACGGTATGAATTGTGCTTGCATCCGAGATTGCGCAACGGCGGTGTCAGGCTTCCCGAGGCCGAGGAAAACGAGCGCTCCCAGGGCGGAGATCTGGACACAGCGTCGTGGGGACATGAAACCTCCCGGTGGAAGGTGGGACGAAAGGCATCAGGCCGGTCACCGCGCCGGACCAGCTACACAAGGTACTCCACCGGCGGGAGCGGCACTTGGGAGATCAGCGCGATCCTGTCCATGTGCGTCCGGTGGACGAGGATCTGGCTCCCGCCTCCCGCACGCCAGATGTGTGCGTACTGATCCCCGGGCCCGCGGTAGCGCAGTCCCGTGTAGACATCGAACGCCATCGAGCCGGCGGCACCGGCCCACACGTGCAGGTCCTGCGTCGCCTGGAACCGGCCTCGGAGGCTCGCGGTGTTCCAGGGCTGGGGTCCCGGGCCGGTTCCAGGCTCGAGGTTGGCGACCGTGAAATCGAGCAGACAGAGTTGCTGGATCACCTCGTCCGAAGTCCGAAGGCAATCTTCAGAGAAATTGATCCATGCCTGGCGAGACCCAGTGACTTGCTGGTGGGTCGTGCCGTAGCGGTAGAGCGTCGTGCCTTTGGGGACCAGGGCCGGCCAGCATTCGCTCGGGCGAAACGTCTCCCGAACGTGCTGGTCGATGGGTGGGAGCACCGTCTCCGGCGGCGGATCGTCCAACCTGATGAGCTGCGTCATCGGGCTCTCCCCGGCACGTCTCCGTCAGACGTGCGCGGTGGTGGTGTCACCCAGGGAACGCGCATCGGCGCGTGGCGCGGGCGGCCCGTTCCCCCGGGATCAGGGTCGTTTACTGATACGTGCTGAGGGCGTGCCGTCAAGAGGCATGCGCCATCTATTCCGAGAAGGCCCGGGCCCATAGACCCAGCGCAATTGCCGTCGAGCGTGTCGTCCCGGCAGCGACCAGCTCTCCGGCCACGTCGCGACCCCGGGGGCTGCGCCCACGCGGTCTCGACGTATCCTAAACCAAGCGCGCGGTGGGTCAGCGCCTCCGCAGCCACTCGGCGATGTCGAACGT
>JBFGDF010000186.1:0-4252 GCA_041580775.1 Gemmatimonadales bacterium | reverse complement strand
TAGGTCTTCTCGCCCTCGATGACCTGGATCGGCACCATGACGATGCCGTGCCGATCCAGTACCTCGTCGGGCAGGTCGCACGACGAGTCCACGACGATCGCGATGCCCTTGGCACGCTCGTGCAGCGCGCGGTGCTGCTCGCGCATGTCGTCGGCCTTCTGGGTCTCGATGACCCCCCACGCGCCGGCCAGCGCGTAGACTTCCTCGGGCGTGTCGGTGTGGACGTGCACCTTGAGCAGGTCACCCGTGGCGAGCACGACGATGGACCCGCCGAGCGGCCGCAGCGCCGTGCGCACCTCGGTGGTGGCCGGCAGGGCCGTGCCGCGCACCAGAACCTCCGTGCAGTAGCGGAAATCGCGGTCGGTGGCCACCTCCGCCAGCGCGGCGGCGTCGGGCACCGCGTAGTCGGGCGGGTGCTCCACCGGCACGATGGGGTCGCCCTCGACGAACCGCTGGATTCCCTCGAGCACCAGCACGAAGGCCTTGCCCCCCGCATCCACCACGCCGGACTCCTTGAGCGTGGCCAGCAGCTCCGGCGTGTGCTCGAGCGACGCCTGACCCCGATCCAGCGTACGGCGGATCAGGTCGCTGAAGTCGTGACTCTCGCTCGCGGCGCGCTCCGCGGCTTCCGCCACGTCCCGGCTTACGGTGAGGATGGTGCCCTCGACCGGCTCGTCCAGTGAATCCGACAGCTGGGTGGCCCCGGCGCGGATCGCCATGGCGACGTCCTGCGCGGTGGCCGTGGCCCGTCCCCGCAGCGCGTCGCGGAACCCGAGCAGGAACTGGGACAGCAGCATGCCCGAATTGCCGCGCGCGGCGAGGACGCAGGCGTCGGCCATGGCGCGGGTCACCTCGGGCAGCGACGCTCGCTCGTCGAGCTGTCGCACGCTCACCGCCACCGCGCGCAGCGTCATGGCGAAGTTGGTGCCGGTATCCCCGTCGGGCACCGGGAACACGTTGATGCGGTTCAGCTCCTCGCGTCCGGCGTCCACCCAGTCCGCCGCGGCGATGAGCGACCGGCGGAGCCGGGGGCCGTCGAGATAGGCGATCCCGACCGGCGCGGCCGTCATCCGGCCTTGACCACCCACACGCGCAGCTCCGGCCGGACGTCGGCATGCAGCCGCACGGGCACCTTGTAGACGCCGATCATCTTGATCGGCTCGGGCAGGTCGATGATCCGCTTGTCGACCTGGTGGCCCAGCTCGGCGAGCTTGGCCGCGATGTCGGCGGACGTGATCGAGCCGAACAGCTTGTCGCCCTCGCCCGCGTTCACCGTGAACGTGAGATCGACGTCGGCGAGTTGCGTGGCCATGCCCTCGGCGTCGGACTTCTGCTGCACCAGCAGCTCGCCCCGCCGCTTGGCCTCCGACACCACGCGGGCCTTGTTCCCCGGCGTGGCCGCGTAGGCGAGCCCGCGGGGGATCAGATAGTTGCGTCCGTACCCGTCCCGCACCGAGACGATTTCCCCCGCCCGGCCAAGGTCCGTGACGTCCTGTCGCAGAATGATTTCCATCGGTCTAGGCTCCCGTGCGCGGCGCCCGGCGCCGCCGGAGGTTGAGCCCGGCGTCGATCACCCCCAGGAGGATGATACCGGGCAGCAGAAAGAATAGCGCGAGGCCCGCCCCCACGTACAGCAGGGGCCCCCCGCCGACCGCGCGAATGCCGAAGAGCAGCACGGCCGCCCCGCGGGCGAAGTACAGGGTGCCGAGCACCACCAGCAGATTGAACGCCACGGGCCGGGCGCCGCCCAGACCGGGGACCAGCAGGGCCACGATCGCGACGGCGAGCACCCAGCCGAGGTGCTCGGAGAACGTGAACTCGGCAAACCGGCCGAGCGGCCGGCCGACGCTCACCCCGGTGAGCCGCCGGGCCCCCCAGGCGGCGAGCACGAGGCTCAGCAGCAGCTGCAGGGCGAGGGCGGCCGGAAACAACTCGGCGCTCGTGCGCACGAGGCTGTCGAGCGATTCCTCGAACTCCGCCGGGCCCGCGGCGCCGACCGGTCCCGCGTCGCCCGGGGTGGCGACGGCCATGCGGCTGAGCAGCAGGCGCAGCGTGGCCCCCGTGCGGAACTCCAGCCACCACTGGAGCCGGTCCCACGACCAGCCGAACAGCAGGAAAGCGAGCGCGATGCCGACCGCCGCGACGGCGACGGCCGCGAGTGCGCGGTGCGTCACCGTCCACGTGGTGCGTCGCGACAGCAACCCGAAGCCGGCCGTGGCCAGCAGCGCCGCCGCCCGCACCACCTGGTCGGGCAGGTCGCCCACACCAAGCAGCCACCACACGGTGAGGCCGGCACAGGCGGCCGCGACGACGCGGTGCCCCGGTGTGGGCCGGGTCAGGAAAATGAGGACCGCCGCCGGCCCTGCGATCAGGGCCGCCGGGGTCGCCAGCGAAAGGGCGAGGCTGTTCACGGCCGCCGGCGCGGCGCGTGCGCCCTAGCGGCCGTGGCCCTTGATGAAGGGCAGCAGCGCGAGGTGCCGAGCCCGCTTGATCGCGGTCGAAAGCTGGCGTTGATGGCGGGCGCACATGCCCGACAGCCGGGCCGGCAGGATCTTGCCGCGCTCGGTCGTGAAGCGGGAGATCGTGCGCTCGTCCTTGTAGTCCACCACGCGCACGCCCAGCTCGCAGACGGGACAGGTCTTCGCACGGCGTCGCATCACTCACCCTCCTCGCCGGCGTCGTCATCGTCGTCGCTGTCCCCACCCACGCGGACGGACCGCGGCGCTTCGCCCTCGTTCAGGACGACGAGGTAGCGGATCACGCCCTCGGTCAGCTTGATCGCGCGCTCGAACTCCGGCAGAAGCGTCGGCTCGGTCTCGAACTGCGTGACGACGTAGTAGCCGACGTCTTTGCGGCCGATGGGGTACGCGAGCGTGCGCTTGCCCCAGTGATTGACCGTGGGCGCCTGCTCGGGCTTCTCGGGGGTCGCGAGCAGCGCGTGGAACCGCTCCAGGTGTTCGTTCACCTGGGCTTCCTCCAGCGCCGAGTCGAAGATGTAGACGACCTCGTAACGGCGAGTCATTGCACCTCCCTCTGGACGTGAGGCCCCACCCGGTGCGGGTGGAGCAGGGGATCGGATTTTTCGAGCGGCGAAAGGTAGCGCAACACCGGGGGCGGGAGCAAGGGCAGCCGTGCCGTCACACATTGAACCGGAACAGCAGCACCTCGCCGTCCTGCACGACGTAGTCGCGCCCCTCGCTCCGCACCAGGCCCCGTTCCCGGGCAACCTTGTACGATCCCGCCTGGACGAAGTCGGCCCAGTCGATCGTCTCGCAGCGGATGAACCCGCGCTGGAAGTCGCTGTGGATCTCGCCGGCGGCGTCGAACGCCGTCTCGCCCTGGTGGAGGGTCCAGGCGCGGACCTCGGTGTCGCCCACGGTGAAGAAGGTCTCGAGGCCGAGCAGGCGGTAGCCGGCGTGGATCAGGCGGTCGAGGCCCGGCTCCTCGATGCCGGCACCGGCCAGGAACTCCGCCCGTTCGGCGTCCGCGAGCTGAAGCAGCTCCGCTTCGAACCGGGCGGAGAAGACCACGACCTCCGCGTCCTCGTGGTGGTCGCGCACCGAGGCCCGGAGCGCGGCCACCGGCGCGCCCCCGCCCGGTGCGAGCATGGTCTCGTCCACGTTGGCGGCGTAGAGGATGGGCTTGGCGGTGAGGATCCCGAGCTGGCGCAGCAGGCGGCGGTGCTCGGGCGTATCCATCGCGTCGCGGGCCCCGCGCCCCGCGTTCAGCTGCTCCACGACCTGCTCGAGGAAGGCCGCCTCCTGCTGGTCCTCCTTGACCCCGCTGCGGGCCGTCTTGCGCACCTTCTCGAGGCGGCGCTCGATCACGGCCAGATCGGCGAGCGACAGCTCGGCCGTGATGACGTCGTGGTCGCGCACCGGATCCACGTCTCCCATCACGTGGGTCACGTCGGGGTCGTCGAAGCAGCGGACGACATGGACGACGGCGTCCACCTGCCGGATGTGCGCCAGGAACTGGTTGCCGAGCCCTTCCCCGCGGCTTGCTCCCTCGACGAGACCGGCGATGTCCACGAACTCGACGAACGCGGGTACGACCTTCTTGGGCTTGACCACGGCCGCGAGCCGGTCGAGCCGCGGTTCGGGGACCGGCACGACGCCGATGTTGGGGTCCACCGTGCAGAACGGGTAGTTGTCGGCCGCCGCCCCCGCGTCGGTGAGGGCGTTGAAGAGAGTCGATTTGCCGACGTTGGGGAGGCCGACGATGCCTAAGCGGAGCATGCACGGTTGGGCGG
>JBFGDF010000185.1:0-4390 GCA_041580775.1 Gemmatimonadales bacterium | reverse complement strand
GTCGCCCGCTCGTCGAACTCCACCACCGCGGTGGCCGAAAGCCGGAGGGCGGCGGCGATGCCACGCTCGGCGACGGCCGCCTCGCTCATCCGCCATCCGACGTAGTAGCCCGCCCGCTCGGGAATCACCTTCCCCGCCACTAGACGCTGGGCGGGGCTCATGCCGCCGGAGAGGTAGCGCAACCGCAACCCCAAGCCGGTCTGATCGAGCTCCGCCGCGATGGTCCGCCGCAGAAAGGCATCGAGCTCGCGCAGGCGGCGATACTGGCGGCGGCTGTAGCCGAGATAGTCCCACGCCTCGAACGCCGGCGCGACCGCGCGCGCGGCGTGCACCGCCAGCCCCTCATTGACGAGCAGTTCGCGGAGTGTGGCGCGGCTGCCGCTGTCCCAGTAATCGTAGGTCCCCGCCGCATCCGCGACGATGTGCGCCAACTCGCTCTCGCTGGTGGGGGACGTGTACCGGACGGTGTGAGCCACCTCGTGAGCGATCCAGAGCGGGATCAGGTCCGGATCCAGGCCCAGGCCGTACGTGTCGGGGTTTGGTCGTCCCGTGAAGTGCTCGACGCAGATGAACGCCGCGCCGCGGCCGTCCACGACGAGCTCGCCCGCATTGGCCGCCCCCACGCCGACCATCAGGTACAGATCGACGGCGCGGTCGAGCTCGAGCACCTCCTCGCAGGTCCGGAGGGTCTCTTCGGCGAGCGTGGGGAGATCGACTGTGTTGCGCAGGTGCTGGAGGTCCCGGCGGTCGGCGGCGAGCGCACGGCGGATCACGTCGTCGGCGTGCGGGCTGTCGAGGTCGAGGACGTAGTTGCGCCAGTACGCCGCGAGGAGGGGACGATGGGCGTCGAGATAGCGGCGATAGGCGTCCACCGGGTCCCGCGCGGCGAGCGCGGCGAGAAACTCGGGGACGAGATCGACGAGCATGAGAGGCGCCACCGAATTTGGGCCTCGGGTCGCGGCGAGACAAGGGCCAGGCGCGAGCTACCGCAGGGTGATGGTGAGCGTGACGGCCGGTGCGCTCAATCCGAGCACGCGATCGCGCACCCGCAGCGTGACCCGATAGGCACCGGGCGGGACGTGGCCGGGCTCGACGACGAGTCGCTCGGTCACGACGGCCCCTGCCTGCACGGTACGGGGGAAGGCAAACGTCACCGATGCGCCGCCATCGACCGGTTCGAACGTATAGTGGGCCTCGTAGCGCGCCACCCCGTCGTCGTCAGGCAGGTCGTATACCTCGGCAAACAGCGTGAGCGGCCGCCCGGCGCGGCGCAGCACGAGGTCCGCGGGCATGTGGCGGGCCATGGTTGCCCGGTCGGGTGTGCGTTCGGACGTCACGGCGGCGAGCAGGCTCGAGACGGCGAGCCAGCCCGGCCCGAGTGCGGGCACGTCTATGGATCCGCGCAGGCGGGCAAGTGCGCCGTTCATCCGGGCGTCGGCACCGAAGCGATGGCGCCCGTGCCGCAGGGAGAGGGTGAGAGGGGTGGGACCCTGTGTGCGAGCCACCTCGCGATCGTGGGGGTCCCACGCCGCCGCCGCGGCGGTGTCGGCGCCGAGGCCCAGGAGGACGTCCTGCCATCCCGCGGCGGCGGCGTCGGCGTCGGCTGCCCGGAAGAACGCGACCCACGCCGCGAGACGACGGTCTGCGCGGATCGAGCTCTCGTCGCGCTCCAGCATGAGCGCCGCGTTGTGGAGCTCGCGGAGACTCGTGGGATAGACCACAAAGTCGCCGCCCATGAGCGGGCCTCCGCGGAACGACGCGGCCGCGGTCGCGCGCGCGAAAATGACGGTGACGGTGCGCCGGTCCACCCGGTACCGCCAGCCCTCCACGTCCCCACCGCGGGGCGCGATGTAGCGGTGGTCGGGTGGACCGAACCGGACGTAGATCAGGCCGCGCCCGTCGAAGCCGAGTCGTCGGTACCGCGTGATCGGTTCGGGCTCGGGAAGGTCGCGCACGTCCACGCCGAGACCGAGCTCTTGGAGCTCGTCTTCGAACACGGAGCGACCCGGAATCACCTCGGAGCCGCTTGAGAAATCGCGCGACTGCTGCAGCACGGCGCCGGCTACAGCCCCCTGCAGCGTCCGCCACGTGCCGGAGTGATGGAATCGGGAGGTGGGGTGCAGCAGGGGGAAGTCGCGCCGCGCGCGGCGGAGCCGCGCGAAGTGTTCGACGAGGCGTTCGTTCACCGGTGTCGTGAGGTCGGGCTCGCGCCGTGCCCAGAATGCGCGGAAGAACGCCGGCCGGCGTTCCGGTGTCGCGACCGCGTACTCCCCTTCCTCGCGCGGTGAAGCGATCGGCGCGATCTGCCGCCAGAGGATCTCCGCGGTGTCGCGCGTGGCCGCGGCGACGGCACGATCATAGTACGCCAGGCCGGCCACCGTGTCGCCCCGCTCCAGCGCCGCCTGAGCGCGCAGGCCCCAGGGGCCCGGATCTCCGGGGTCATGGGCCGTGAGGGCCGCAAGGGCACTGTCGGCCCGCGCGTACTCTTCCAACTCGATCCAGAGCGCCGCCAACCGGCGGGTCGCGGCGGGGTGGTGGTGCCGGGCTAGTGCGGCGACGGCGCGGCGGCGGTGGCCGGTGCCGCGGTAGAGGGACTCCCACGCGTCCCACACGTCACGGTACTGAGGGGCGAGGGCCAGTACGTGGAGGATGGCGTCTCGGGTCAGCCGCTCGCCGTCGGCGCCGCCGAGCCGCAGGCCGACACGCATCTGCTGGTAGCGCGGCTCGGGGTCGTCCGGGCGCAGCTCGGCGGCGCGGTCGAACAAGCGCCACGCCTTGAATCGTCCCACGACGGGCCACTCGAGGTGGACCCGCCCCAGGAGCAGCAATACGTCGGGGTCGTCGGGGGTGTGGCGCTCGGCCCGCTCCAGCAGGCGGCGCGCCTCGGAGAGGCGGCCCTCGATGAGTAGGGACTCCGCCCGCGCGAGGAGCGTCGTGTCCGGGGTGCCGGTGGCCAGCACGAGGGTCGCGAGCGCGACCGCTATCCCAAGAGGGCCTCCACCGCGGCCGCGTCGGCGTCGCGATACCCGAACAGGACGATGACCTCGACTGCGTCCGCGTGCGGCGACCGGCGGATCGCCTCCAGCATCAGGGTCGCTGCCTCCTGGATCGGGATCCGGCCGACGCCGGACCCCAGGATGGGCATGCCGAGACGGGCCACGCCGTGCTCGGATGCCAGCTTGAGCGCCGCCGCGGTCGCCGACTGGATGGAAGCGGGGGACACGGGCTCGTCGCCCATGACCGCGGCGTGGATGACGTACTTGACCGCGAGCTTGCCGCCGCCGGTGATCGCGGCATCACCGACCAGAATCGGTCCGTGGCGGTCGCACTCCTCTTGAATAGCGGGTCCACCGGCCTGGCGAATGGCGCCCGCGACGCCGACCCCGAGCACGAGGTGGTTGTTGGCGGCGTTGACGATCGCGTCGCCCTCGAACGTCGTGATGTCGCCCTGCCGGACGCGGATGCGCGGTGCCACCGACCGCGCTACTCCTGCCGCATCTGCCGGCTCATCTCGTCGAGAAAGCGGCGCTCGGCGGCCGTGAGAGAGGACAGTCCCTGGCGGGAGATCTTGTCGAGAACCCGGTCCATCTCCCGGGCGATCTCGTTGCGTGCATCGGAGCGGCGGGTCGGCTCGGTGGGTTCGTCACCGCTGGCCGCGCTCGACTGGTGGGCGACGAGCACCGGTGTCTCCTGTTCGGGCGTCACGGTGACGGGCGTCCGGCGCTCCACCAGGTCGCTGCCCTTGAGATAGGCATATCCGAGCACGAACCCGCCGAGGTGCGCGAGATGGGCCGCGCCGCCGTGCGCGCCGAAGACGAGCGGTACCAGGGACATCGCCGCCAACACCGCCACCAGCACCTTGACGGACACGGGCCAGGGCAGCGGGAACACGAAGACGCAGGCGCGGGGCCAGTAGAGCGCAAAGGCGAGCGCGACGCCGAAGACGGCGGCGGACGCACCGACGAACGGGGCGACGTCGGGCGTGAACAGCGACATCCCGAGTGCGGCGACCGGGCCGCCCAGTCCGCAGAGGATGTAATAGCGCAGGAACGCCGCGCCGCCCATCCGGCGCTCCACGCCGGGCCCGAACATGAGCAGGATCAGCATCGTGACGGCGAGATGCAACAGCCCGCCGTGAACGAACATGTAGGTGACGAACGTCCACGGGTGCGCGGCGGCGCCCGCCGGCGTGAACGCGACGGCCTGCTCGAACCAGCGGCCGAAGAAGACCGTGACGGCGAGCACGTATACGGCGGCGTTCACCGCCACGAGGCGGCGCACCCACGGGGTGGGGTGGAACGGTGACGGCGACGACGACGGCGACGGCATGGCTCCCTAGACTCTACCGCGTCAGGAGGGAACTTTGTTCCCCTGGCCGCTCCGCGCCAGG
>JBFGDF010000184.1:0-4535 GCA_041580775.1 Gemmatimonadales bacterium | reverse complement strand
CTGGCTCATCGGCCTGCCGGTGAGCGTGTATCTTGGCTTTTGGGCCGGGGCCGGCCCCATCGGAATCTGGTGGGGCCTCGTCGTGGGTCTCGCCGCGGTCGCCCTGCTCCTCGTCCTGCGTATGCGCCGTCGCTTCCGGGCGGGGCTCGCGCGGCTCCACATCGAAGACATCGAACCCGCCACGCTCTGACACCTGATGCGTCTCCGCTCCTTCCACTCGCCGCTCGTGATCGCCGGAATCGTCGTGTCCGCCGCGTGCACCCGACCCGACGAGCCGATTATCACGCCAGGGGTCTCGCTCGCGCTCGCCCGCGGGCGCGTCGCCCAACTCAACGACCTCCGCTACGAACTCGCCCTCACGATCCCCGCGAGCATGGACGAGCCCGTCACCGGGACGGCGCGCGTCACGTTCCGGTTCCGGGACGCCAAGACACCACTAGTGCTGGATTTCGTGGATCCGCGCACCCGCCTGCATGAGGTGCGGGTGGGCGGCGTCCCGGTGGCCGCGCGTCTCACCGACGAGCACATCGTGGTGCCCGCGTCGGACCTCCAGCCGGGCGCCAACGCGATCGACCTGGCCTTCACGGCGGGCGACGGGTCCCTCAATCGCAATCCCGACTTCCTCTACACGCTGTTCGTGCCGGACCGCGCGCGCTTCGCCCTGCCGGTGTTCGACCAGCCGGATCTCAAGGCACGCTACAGGCTCACGCTGCAGGTGCCGCTCGGATGGACCGCGGTCGCGAACGGCGCGGCGGTCGCAGCGGACACGGCCGGGGAGACGGTCACCATCCGGTTCGCGGAAACGGAACCGATCAGCAGCTACCTGTTCGCGTTTGCGACGGGGCGGTTTCAAATCGAGGAGGCGGAGCGCGATGGGCGGCGCTACCGGATGTTTCACCGTGAGACCGACGGCGACAAGGTGACGCGCAATCGGGACGCGATCTTCGACCTCCATCACGCCGCGCTGACGTGGCTCGAAGCCTACACCGGCATCCCGTATCCGTTCGGCAAGTTCGACTTCGTGGCGGTACCGGCGTTCCAGTACAACGGCATGGAACATCCGGGAGCCGTGTACTACCGCGCGTCCAGCCTGTTCCTCGAGCCGACCGCCACGCAATCCGAGCTGCTGGGCCGGGCGAGCGTGATCGCCCACGAAACCGCGCACATGTGGTTCGGGGACCTCGTGACGATGCGGTGGTTCGACGACGTCTGGATGAAGGAGGTCTTCGCCAACTTCGTGGCGGCGAAGATCGTGAACCCGTCGTTTCCCGCCGTCAACCACGAGCTGCGGTTCCTGTTGACGCATTATCCGGCGGCGTACGCCGTGGACCGGACGGCCGGCGCCAACCCCATCCGCCAGGCGCTCGACAACCTGCGCGAGGCCGGCACGCTGTACGGCGCGATCATCTACCAGAAAGCGCCCATCGTGATGCGGCACCTCGAGCGACGCCTCGGTGACACGGTCTTTCGTGATGGCCTGCGGGCGTATCTCGAGCAGTTCCGCTTCGGCAACGCGTCCTGGCCCGACCTGATTGCCCTGCTCGACGCTCGCACGCCGGACGATCTCGCCGCGTGGAGCCGCGCGTGGATCGAACAGCCCGGCCGACCGACCGTGCGCACCGGTCTCGCCATCGCCGATGACGGCACGATCGCCGCGCTGGGGTTTCAGCAGCAGGATCCCGCGGGCGCGGGGCGCGCGTGGCCGCAGCAGCTCGACGTGCTGGTCGCCTGGCGGGATTCCGTGCGCCGGCTCGACGTGCCGCTCGACTCCGCCAGCACCCTGATTCCCGGCGCGAGGGGCTGGCCGGCGCCCCGGCTCGTGCTGCCCAATGGCGACGGGGTGGCCTACGGGAACATGGTGCTGGACCCGGCAACACTCGCCTGGCTCGTCGACCGTCTCGCCGATCTGCCGGACGAGACCGCGCGGGGGGCCGCGTGGCTGGCGGTGTGGGACGCAATGCTCGACGGGCAGATCGAGCCGGAGACTCTGCTCGCCACCGGGCGTCGCGCGTTGGCCCGGGAATCTGCCGAACTCACCCAACAGCGGATGCTCTCGGACCTGACGACGCTGTACTGGCGCTACCTCCCGGACGCGCGTCGGAGGGTGCTCGCCCCCGCGCTCGAGCGGGAGTGGTGGCGGGGGATCGGGCGGGCGGCACGCCCCTCCCTCAAGGCCTCGTGGCTCCGCGCCTACGGAGCCATCGCGACCACGGCCGACGCCCGGCGCCGACTCGAGGCGCTCTGGAGCGGCGCGCTCACGCTCCCCGGACTGCCGCTCGCCGAACGGGACTTCATCGGGCTCGCCCAGGGACTCGCCCTGCGGAGTCCGGATCGTGCGGCGGACATCCTCGCACGGCAGCTCGCCCGGATCACCAATCCCGATCGGCGGGCCGAGTTCGCGTTCGTGATGCCGGCGCTGTCACCCGACACGGCCGTCAGAGACTCGGTGTTCGCGAGCCTCGCGGACGCAACGAACCGCGCACATGAGCGCTGGGTGCTGGACGCCGTCGGCTGGCTCAACCATCCGCTGCGCCGCACCCATGCGGTCCGGTATGTTCGTCCCAGCCTCGAGTTGCTCGAGGAGATTCAGCGCACCGGCGACATCTTCTTCCCGCTCAACTGGCTGCACGCCACGCTGGACGGCCACGCCTCCGCCGAGGCCGCGGACATCGTCCAGGCGTTCCTGGACGAGCGGCCCGACTATCCACCTCGGCTCAGAGCCAAGATCCTGCAGGCAGCGGACGGGCTGTTCAGGGCGGAACGGCTGCGGGACGACGGGATGACGGGAGGTTGACCGAACGACCTGCTGCCTCGCACCCATTCCGGCCGTTCCTCCTATCTCGTCTCCAGCAACCAGAGATCCGGCGCGCCGCTTCCGGCAATCTCCGCCACCACCAGGCGACGGCCTGGCACGTGGGCCAGGCGGCGCGGCCGTCCGGTGGACCAGAGGCTCTTCTGCTGGAGGCCCGCAGCCACGTCCTGCATCAGGATCTCGACCGACGTGCCTCCCGGGGGCGGAAGCTGGAAGGTGCCGATCACGACGGGCACGCCTTCGGCCATCGCCAACGCGGTGAGTCCGGTCAGTGTCGAAGCGTCGGTGGTGCCGAACCGGGCCAGCAACGAGAGGGTGCCGCCCGCGGGGATGGCGTAGACGGCGCTGGGATCGGACGGCGGGACCACGTAGAGGGCTCCGTCCCCGCCCGTGTCGTAGGCGAGGGCGTCCGCCTCCCACACGGGAGTGCTTGGGCCGCCGCTGCCCAGGTCCACGCGGAAGACGCCGTACGCGACGAACACCGTATCCCGGCTCATCGCGTCGTACAGCTCCAGTCCGCCCAGGAACCGGAGCGTGCCATCGTCCACCCAGGAGACGTGGCGGAACGCGTTGCCCGTCTGGCCGCGGCCCGTATCGTAATTCCCC
Source organism: Gemmatimonadales bacterium (assembly GCA_041580775.1). GTDB lineage: Bacteria > Gemmatimonadota > Gemmatimonadetes > Gemmatimonadales > GWC2-71-9 > JAOTWJ01. The sequence goes on along the minus strand of JBFGDF010000184.1, from coordinate 1,117 downwards.
GGAACCAGTACGCGCGCGCTGTCGGGTCGGTCGCGCGCCGCGACCACCAGCGCCCGCGTGTCCGGCAACGTGGCGCCCAGCTGTCCCGACTGGCGCACGAAGGCCAGCTGCGTGCGGTCGGGCGAGATGGCGGGCTCGAGCCAGACGTCCTGCCGAGCGTCAGCGCCGCCCGCGTGCGGACAGGACTGGCCTGCCATCACGCCCCCATCGACCGGCAGCACCGCGAGACAGGCGTCGCGGTCCGCGCGCTGCGGCTCGCCCCGGCTGTACACGAGCGTGTCGGCCGTGACCGAGGGGGTCACGTCCATCCCCGGATTGAACGTGAGGCGCCGGGGAAAGCCGGTGGCGAAGGGGGGTCGGGTATCCACCGGGGCCGGCGCAAACGGCTCGCCGTGCGTGCAGGTCGAGGCCGCGAGCACGGCGACGGCGCAGGCTGCCGCTCGGCGAGCGCGGTACGGCACGCTACAGGGACTCCCCAAGTGCCCGCTCGGCAATCGCGTACTCCCGCACCGGCTGACCTCGTACGAGGTGCTCCTGGATGATGCGTTCCAACACCGGCGGATCGCAGGTCCGGTACCACGTGCCCTCGGGGTAGACGACCGCGATGGGGCCCTCTCGGCACACGCGCAGGCAATTGGCCTTCGTGCGGTAGATGCCGCCCTGCTCGGACAGCCCCAACTCCTTCAGGCGTGTCTTGAGGTAACCCCATGCCGCGAGCCCCCGCTCCTTCTCGCAGCACTTGGGCTCCGTCTGGTCGCAGCAGAGGAAGATGTGCCGGCGGGTCGCGGCGATCCCGACGGCGTCGATCTTGCGCTGCAGCGTGTCGTCGGGCATGGGACAGACCGGGTCCGGATGTCCGAATCTACGCTGCCGCGGCGCGCCGCGGCATCCCGTCATCCCGTCATCCCGTCATCCCGTAGCGTAGCGGAACCAACCCGCCCACCGTTAGCTTGCCTTCACGCATCGCGGCGGACCCTGAGCCGCGAACGCAGTGAGCGGCGTTGGCCTGCCCCGGGGTGGCGGACCATGAGCCGCGAACGCAGTGAGCGGCGTTGGCCTGCCCCGGGGTGGCGGACCATGAGCCGCGAACGCAGTGAGCGGCGTTGGCCTGCCCCGG
>JBFGDF010000183.1:0-4632 GCA_041580775.1 Gemmatimonadales bacterium | reverse complement strand
GCCGGACGCTCACCGGGGGGCGCCGGGTCAGCTCCCGCAGGGGCGTCGCGGGATCGGCGACGGCCAAGTCCTGCACCGCCACGGCCCCCACCAGCTCGCCCTCCTCGTTGACCAGGAACACGTCGGAGATCCGGACGTGACGCACCGTGCGAAGCCGCTTGAGCGCGTCGCGCGCGGGGGTCTCCGCCCGAAACGTGGTAATGCGCGGGTCCATCAGGCTGCCCGCCGTGTCGGGCGGGTACGTCATGAGCGCCGTCAGTTCCTCTCCGAGCGCAGGGTCCAGCGTTTGAAGGCGCCGGGCCCGGGTGTCCGCATCGAGCCGGGCCAGAATGGCCGCCGACCACGCCGGCTCGAGCAGCCGAACCAGATCGGCGAACCGCGCATCGCTCAGCCCCACGACGATGTCCGCCGCCGTGTCCGGCCGCAGGCGTCGCACGACGGCCGCCGCGCGCGTCGCCGGCTGTTCCTCGAGCAGCGGCACCGCGTCGTCCGCCGGCAGCCCGTCGATCACCGCCGCGGCCTCCTGCGGGTAGAGCCGCAGGAACTCGTCGCTCAGGACGCGAGCGCCCTGGCTGTGGTCACGTGCCATGAGTCCCCTCCGCGTGCGGGAGGGAGCCGGCCGGTCGCGACGCCCCAGCGGTGAGGCCCGGCAGCAGCATCGCGAGTCCGAGCCAGTAGAGCTCGCCAAGATGCAGCAGCGAGTCCGTGAGCGACGCCCCGGCTCCAGGGAGCGCGGCCTGCCGCAGGCGCTGATGCCGCACCGACCCGATGAACACGCCCCGATGATCCACGACCGGCAACGGATCGAACTCGAGCCACGCCGGGTGGGCCGCCACGGTCGTCAGATGCGCGCTCGCGCCGAGGCTCGCGACCTCAGTCTGCATCAGCTCCGCGAGCGGGACCGGCGGGCGCGCGGCGGCGAGATCCCGCGTATGCACCACGCCGACGAGCCGGTGCTCCTGATCGGTGACGTACACGTAGGGGTGGGCGCCTTCCACCACGCGGCGCAGCCGCCGGCGTGCCTCCGCCGCCGTGACGTGCTCCCCGAACACCGGGGCCGACACATCGGCGATCGCGCCCGCCGTCCCCTCCGGGAATCGCAGCAGGCGTTCGAGCGGTTTCCGGCGTTCGGCGTCCATGGCGGCGAGCACGGCCGCCAGGGCCTCGCGCGGAAGCCGCCGGAGCAGTGACGCGGCGATGTCGCCGGGGAGCGGGGTGAGCGCCCGCTCGACGTCGACCGGGCTCAGCCGTTGGAGGCTCGCCGTGGCCGCGCCCGGGCTCATGGACCGCAAGAGTGCCCCGCGCACCGCGGCGGCGGTGTGGGCGAGGAACGCGCCCGCCTCCTCGGGCGACAGCCGCTCCAGGGTCCGGGCGGCTTCCGGCGGATGCCGCTCGGCGAACGCGGCCGCGCAAACGTCGTGCGCACGCATGTCAGTTCCCCCCGGCCACGAGCACCGAGACTTCCTCGCTGAACTTCTTCGCCGGGACGAGCACCTGGCCGTCGGCGCTCTCCAGCAGGACCCCGGACGGCATCGTCCGCAGGATGCGGCCCTCGAGTCCGCCGATCCGCACGGTCTGCCCCACGCGATAGGTCTGGGCCAGGTAGTAGGAGGCGATGATGTTGCTGGCACTGGTCTGCGCCCCCAGGCCAAAGGCGAGGCCGGCACCCGCGAAGCCCGCCCCCACGACCACGGCGATCAGCAGGACCAGAAGCTGCGCGTCCACTCCCACCTGCTCGAGGGCGATCACCGCGGCCACCACGAGCACCGCGGCCCGCACCACACGGCCGGCGTCGTCCGCCCGCACGATGCCGGCAGACTTCGCGCCCGTCGCCACCACGGCGCGCAGCACCTTTCCCAGGATCACGCCGCCCAGCAGCACCGCCACCGCCCCGAGCAGGGTGGGCAGGTAGATGGTGAGTCGCTCCACCATGCCGGACACCACCTCCAAGCCCAGCGACTCCAACGCCGCGGCGAGGAAGAACAGCAGGACGGCCCAGAACACGAAGGCGCCCACCACCCGGGGCACGGTGACTCGGGTTCCGGTCTCCTCCATGGTTCGGTCCAATCCCCATCGCCGCCCGACGGATCCGAAGACCCGAGTAATGAGGCCGGCGCTCAACCATCGGAGGAGCGCGGCGGCGATCAGGCCGATGGCCACCAGCGCCGCGGCGCCCAGTAGCGTCGGCGTATACGCGCGCAGGGCCGTGCCGAGTTCGGCGATCCACTGTACCAATGACATCTCCACCTCCCGTATCCGCTGTCGCGCGAGGCCAAGCTGGCCGCCACCGCCGACGGCGGCGAGCGCGTGTGTGAATGGAGCCAGTTCATTGTGCGGTCTATGAGGCGGTCGGCGCCAGGTGGGTCTCGTCAGTCGACACCCCTCGAACACGCGGTCGTGCGGCCGGACCCGCGGCATCATCGATCGTCAGGGCGGTGTACCCTCCGCCCGGATCACCTCAACACATTGAGCAGATGGCTGTACTTGACGATCAGCGTCTGATTGTCCACCCCGGGGATCAACGCATCGGCGAAGCCGTTGGTCTGGTTGTACACGACGAACAGCCCGGTACCGGCGGTCTGGAGCCAGCCGAACCGGAGGTTGGCCGACCACACGTCGGCCGCGTCGTTGAGCTGCAGCAGGGCCTGGACGTAGAGGCGCGGCGTGAACGAGTACGACAGCCGGGCCCGCAGCAGGTTCGTCACGAAACTGCCGCCCGGCAGGTCCACGTCATTGCGGCTCAGACCGATCTCCGAGTTGAACGCCTCGCCCGCGCGCACCGTGAGCGACGGCGACAGCGCCACCCGGTCCCCGCCGAAGAACCCACCGATGACCGCGCGCACGCTCAGGCTGATCCACTTGCGCTGGTCGGTCATGCCCACCAACTGGGCCTCGACGTGATCGTAGGAGCCCGCCGCCACGGCGACCTGGTCCACGATGTCAAACGGCTGGCGCACGCCCTCGTGGGTGAAGTTGATGCCGGTGTGGATCTCGTAGCCGTTCGCCCATTCCCAGTGGTTGTCCACGTGTAGCAGCCCGCTCTCGTAGAACCCGTCCAGCCCCCAAAAGCCGTTGTAGCTGGCGTGCGGGCGCAGCTCGTGGAACCCCAGCGCGTCCGGGCGGAACCGGTGGAACAGGAGGCCGTTGAACGACCGGTACGCCGCCCGCTGGAGAAAGCCCAGCTCCGGGTTGAACCCGGCCGCGATCTCCGAGTAGCCGGCCTGGAGCATCCAGCGCTCGGAGTCGTAGCCGGCCTGAGCGCGCAGCGCGTGCTGGGGCTCGGTGGCGCCGGGCGTGAACGAGCGCGCGGCGAAGCCGGACAGCAGGCCGTACCGCCCAATGCCGAGCTGGCCGTCGAGGGCCACAAGCCGATTGTAGTCGTCGTCCGCAGCGAACTCGCCGAACCCCTGCCGGTTAGTGACGAGCGCGCCCAGGAACGAGCGATTGGGTAGCTCGCGCCTCACCCGCGCGACCGCGAAGTTGTTCGCTGGAATCCCCGCCGAACCCACTTGCTCCGTCTGCATGTCCAGCAGACCGACCTTCATTCCGGCCAGGTCGCCCGAGACCCGCGCGCCCGCGATGATCGGGACCTGCTCGCCGTCGGGCCCGATGCCGATCCGGCGGCTGAAGAACAGCTCGACCTGGCCGGGCTGCCCCACGGCAAAGAGCCCCGCGTTCTCCAGAAAGAAGGGACGCTTCTCCGGAAAGAACAGGTTGAACCGGTCCAGGTTGATCTGCTGCTCGTCCACCTCCACCTGCGCGAAATCGGTGTTGTAGGTCGCATCCAGCGTCAGGCTCGGCGTGAGGCTGTACTTGAGGTCCACGCCGAAATCCGCATCGGGGCCGGTGGTGGTGTAGGTAGTCGTGGAGTCCACCACCCGCGCACCCTGGATCAGCCCGTACGGCATGATCTGGAGATTGCGGGGAGCGGGCGGATCGAGACCTTCGAGCGACCCCGCCAGCGAGACGCGTGCGAGGCCGTACTGCCGGGGCAGGGGTGCCCAGTATGCCGTCTCCCGCTTGCGCCGGATGGTGCGCTCGAAGTTGACGCCCCAGATCTGGCCCGCCCCTCCGCTGAACCGCAGCGTCCGGAACGGGATCGCGAACTCGGCGCTCCAGCCGTACGTGCCCGTCTGCACGCGCACCGTCCACGAGCCGTCCCAGTTCACGTTCAACCCACCCCCCGCGCCGGGCTGCGCCCGCGGGCCCGCGCCGAACCCGCCCCCCTGACCTTCGTTCGCCACCTGCGCGTCGTACTCGACGCCGGCGGGGTTCGTGCCGAACAGGAAGCCGTTCTGGCGGTCCCGATAGGTGTCCAGCACGAAGCGGAAGCTGTCCATCTGGTCCAGTGACGCGTCGCGGCGGCTGTCGGTGACGATGAGCTGGGAGGGTTCGCGGTCGTAGCACACTACGGCGATGTACAGCGTGGTGGCCGTATAGAGGACCCGTACTTCGGTCGCTTCGGTGGCGGGCCGGCCCTCGTCAGGCGCGGTCTGCCAGAAGCCCGTGATCGGGGGCGCGTCGCGCCAGGCGGGATCTCCGACGACGTCACCGTCCATCGTGGGTAGCACGGTCGCCGCGACCGCCCGCGCAATGGGGCGGTCCGCCGGGGGAGCCGTGTACGACCCCTGC
>JBFGDF010000182.1:0-4679 GCA_041580775.1 Gemmatimonadales bacterium | reverse complement strand
GGCCGGGCTCACCACCTTGAGCGCGACCGGAAACCCGAGCGACCCCGCGGCGGTGGCGGCGGCGTGCGGCAACGCGGCGGGTACGAAACACCATGGGGCCACCGGAATCCCGTACGCTTCGAGAATCCGCATCGCGTCGGGCTCGCTCACCTTGTCGCTGCCACCGGCGAGCGTCGCGTCGAGGATGCGGGTCACCGTCGCGTCGTCGGCGTCGAAGCTGACCGGCGTGCCCGCCGGTCGGGTGGTCTGCGCCTTGTACCGCCACATCGCGGCGAGCGCCCGCGCGGCCGACTCGGGAAAGATGTAGCCCGGTACGCCGGCGTCGTGCAGCTCCTCGAGTCCGGCCGGCAGTCCCTCGCGGCCCATGAGCACGGCCAGGAGCGGCTTGTCCGGGTGGCGCGCGTTCACGCGGACGATCGCTTCCGCCACGTCGCGCGTCTGGATGCCCAGCGGGGGCACGAAGGCCGCGAACGCGGCGTCCACGTTGGCGTCGCGCAGCACGCAGTCGAGCGCGAACTCGTAGCTCTCGGGCCGGGCGCTGGCGATCATGTCCACCGGATTCCGCACGCTCGCCTCCTCGGGCAGGCGGGTGCACAACTCCGCCTCCGTCGCCGGGTCGAGAGCCGTCACGTCGAGCCCGGTCGCCTCGCAGGCATCGGCGATCATGATGCCGGGGCCGCCCGCGTTCGTCACGATCGCCACGCGGTTGCCCGCCGGCAGCGGCTGGGTCGAAAACGCCATCGCGAAGTCGAACAGTTCCTCCACCGTCTGCGCCCGCATCGCGCCCGCCTGCGCGATGATGGCGTCCGTGGCGAGTTCCGTGCCTGCCATCGCCCCGGTGTGCGACGCCGCCGCGCGCTGGCCCGCGCCGGTCCGGCCCGACTTCACCACGCAGATCGGCTTGGTGCGCGTGACGCGACGGCCCAGCTCCACGAACCGGCCGGGGTTGCCGAAGTTCTCGAGGTACATCAGCACCATCGACGTCGTGGGGTCGTGCTCCCAGAATTCCAGGCAGTCGTTGCCGCTCACGTCGGCCTTGTTGCCCGCCGACACGAACGACGAGAATCCGATGCCCAGGCTGTGCGCGTAATCGAGCACACTGAGCCCCATCGCGCCCGACTGGCTCATGAACGCCACGGGGCCCGGCGGCGGCATCGTGGGCGCGAACGTGGCGTTCATCTGGATGTCGGCCGCCGTGTTCATCACGCCCATGCAGTTGGGCCCGACCATGCGGATCCCCGCCGCGCGCACCACATCGCGCAACGCGCGTTCCCGCTCCACGCCCGCGCCGCCCACCTCCTTGAACCCCGCGGAGATGATCACCAGACCGCGCACCTTGGCGTCGACGCACTCGCGCGCCACCTCGAGCACGAACTCCTTGGGCACCGTGATCACCGCCAGGTCGATCGGCTTGCCGATCGCCGTCACCGACGGGTAGGCGGGAATGGAGTGAATGGCCGCGGCTTTGGGGTTGACCGGGTACACCGGCCCCTGGAAGCCGTAGCGCAACAGGTTGTCGAGAATCTGCCAGCCGATCGTGTTCGGCTGCCGCGAGGCGCCGATCACCGCGATCGATGCGGGCCGGAGGATCGGATCGAGGGAATGCGGCATGGGGGGAATGTAGACGTGAAACGTGAAACGTGAAACGTGAGACGTTACGCCCAGACGGGGCCGGACCCGTTTCACGTTTCCCGTCTCACGTTGCACGCCAACTGGACATCCGCCCTCCGCGTGCGGAGTTTCCAAGCATGTTCACCCTCCTCAAACTCCTCCAATCCCTGGTCAAGGCGCTCAACTCCGAGGGCACCCCTGGGCAGGTGGCGGCGGGCATTGCCCTGGGGGCCGTGTTCGGGCTCACCCCGCTCGTGAACCTGCACAACCTCGTGCTGTTCCTGCTGGCCATCATCCTCAACGTGTCGTTCCCCGGGGTCATGCTGGGCTGGGTCCTGTTCCTGCCCGTCGGGTTCGCGCTCGATCCCGTGTTCGACCTCGTGGGCCGCGCGCTGCTGGTGGGCACGCCGGCGCTGCTGCCGCTGTGGACCGCGGCGTACAACACGCCGGTGGTGGCCCTCACCAACTTCAACAACACGATCGTGCTGGGGAGCTTCGTCGTCTGGCTCGCGGCGCTGGTGCCGCTCTGGTTCCTGTTCCGCTGGCTGGTGGGCCGCTACCGCGCCACCGTGTACGCCCGGCTCGAGCGGACCCGGCTGTTCAAGGCCGTGAAGGCGTCCAAGCTGTACAACGTCTACACGCTGTTCCGCCCATGACCGCCGCCCCGACGCGCATCAAGATCTTCCGGTGGCGGGGCGTGGTGCCGCTGCTGCTGGTGCTGGCCGCCGTGGCGGTGGCCTACTGGCTGCTGGCCGACCGACTGGTGAAGCGGAGCGTCGAGCACAGCGGGACGGCGTTCGTCGGCGCGCGCGTGGATCTCGCGGAGGCCGACATCCGCCTGGCCGACGGCGTCGTGATGTTGCGCGGCCTGCAGGTGACCAACCCGCAGAAGCCCATGACGAACCTGTTCGAGGCCGAACAGATCGTCGTCAACGTGCGGATGGCGCCGCTGCTCGAGAAGAAGGTGATCATCGACACGGTCGCGCTGCGCGGGCTGCGGTTCGGGACGCCGCGCCGCACGTCGGGTGCCGTGGATCGCCCAACCGGCCCCGCGGGCGAAATGGCGCGGGCGGTGGACGAGTGGCGGCGCGGGCTGCCCATTCCGTCGTTCTCCATGGAGGGGTTGCGCCAGGTCGTCGACGTCGACGCGATCACCGCCGACAGCCTCGCCACCCTGCGCCAGGCGCGCGCGCTCGCCGGTGCCGCCGACTCCGCGCGCGCCGACTGGCTCGCGCGGCTCCAGCGCCTCGACCCGCGGCCGGAGATCGATTCCGCGCTGGCGCTCGCCCGCCGGCTCGAGGGCCAGACCGCGCGCACGCTCGGGCTCGCGGGGGCCCGGGACGCCGTCACGTCGGGGCGCCGCACCCTCACGGCCCTCGGTACACTCGACGACCGGCTCGCCGCGCTCCAGGCCGGGATCGACTCCGGCGTGGGCCGCGCGAAACTCGGCATCGCCGACCTCGCCGAGGCCCGCCGCCAGGACTACGCCTATGCCCGCGGCCTGCTCAGGCTGCCCAGCCTCGACGCGCCGAGCCTCGGGCCGGCGCTGTTCGGTCAGTTCGCCGCGGACCAGGTGGCGCCGGTGCTCTACTGGCTCGGGCTCGCCGAGCGCTACGCGCCGCCCGGCGTGCAGGCGCGGCTGCGCCAGGGACCCGACCGTGTGCGCCGCTCGGGCCAGACGGTGCTGTTTCCCAAGCGGGAACGGCTCCCCAAGTTCCTGCTCCGGGTGGCGGAAGCGTCACTCGAGATCGAGCGCGGCGCGGCGACCGGCGCCTATGCCGCCAGAGTCACCGACGTCACCACCGCGCCGGCCCTGATCGGCCGGCCCACCACGTTCCAGGCCGGTCGCACCGGCGGCCGGGTGGGGCCCGAGACGGTGCGGATCGGCGGGATCCTGAACCACGTCGGCCGCCCGCTGCGCGATTCCGTGAACGCGTTCGTGGGCGGTCTCGCGCTCCCGTCGCTCACGCTCGCGCCCCTCGGGACGCGGCTCGACCTGGGCCGCGGCACCACGGAGCTCGTGCTGAGCCGCACCGGCGACAGCCTCGACGCGCGGCTCGCGTGGCGCTCGACCGACGTGCGCTGGGAACGGCTCGCGGGCGCCGCGGCGGCGCGCGACACCACCGCGCGCGTCCTGCCCGACCAGCTCTCGGCCCAGGCCCTCGGCCAGGCCGCGCGACGGTCGGCCGAGGATATCGCGTGGCGCGTCATTTCGGGCCTGACCGAGGTGCGCATCGACGCGCGCCTCTCGGGTTCCGTACGCCGCCCGCGCCTGGCGGTGGGCACGAACGTCGCCCGCGCGCTCGGCGACGGCCTGCGCGAGCAGCTCGGCGCGCAACTGCGGAACGCGGAAGCCGACGTACGGGCCCGCGTGGATGCGCTCGTCGCCGAGCGCGTCACCCAGGCGCAGGAGGCGGTGCGGGCCTACGAGACCCAGGCGCTGGAACGCGTCGCCGCCGAACGCGCCCGGCTGGAGCAGGCCAAGCGCGAGCTGGAAGCCCGGATGCGCGCGCTCGCGACGGGGATTCCGGGGGTTGGGGGGTGACGGAAGGACGGGATGACGGAATGACGGAAGGTGGTCTGCAGAGAGAAGGCCCCGGTCACGCCGGGGCCTTCTCCTACCGTCCTTCCGTCTTTCCGTCCTTCCGTCCTACTTCCGCTTCTCCACCGGCACGTAGTTCCGCGTCTCCACTCCCAGGTAGATCTGCCGCGGCCGTGCGATGCGCTGTTCCTCGTCCATCAGCATCTCCTGCCATTGCCCCAGCCAGCCGGGCGTCCGGCCGATCGCGAACAGCACCGGGTACATCTCCACCGGGAACTCCATCGCTTCGTAGATGATCCCGGAGTAGAAGTCCACGTTCGGATACAGCTTGTGCGAGATGAAGTAGTCGTCCGACAGGGCGATCCGCTCCAGCTCGAGCGCGATGTCGATGAGGGGGTTCTTCCCCTTCACCTCGAACACCTCGTCGGCGATCTGCTTGATGATCTTGGCGCGCGGGTCGTAGTTCTTGTACACCCGGTGGCCGAAGCCCATCAGGCGCACTTCCTTGCCCTTCACGCGCTTGATG
>JBFGDF010000181.1:0-4993 GCA_041580775.1 Gemmatimonadales bacterium | reverse complement strand
GATCCCGGCGCCGCCGGCGACGTTGTAGATCTCGCCGGGATGTCCCTTCGTGAGGAGCCGTGCATACGCGTCCACGACGTCCTGCACGTGCAGGATCTCGCGCACCGGCTCGAGATTGCCGACCTTGACCACCGGCGCGCCGATTCGCTTGGCGAACGCGAGGCGCGCCGCGAACGCGGGCACGACGAAGCGGGCGTCCTGCCCGGGTCCGGTGTGGGGGAACGGCCGGGCCACGACGACGCGAACCCCGTGGCGCCGCCACCCCTCGAGCGCGGCGATCTCCGCGCCGTACTTGCTCGCCGCGTACGGCGAACAGGGCGCCACCGCATCGGTCTCGCGCCGCGGCGTGGGCGCCCCGCGACCGTACACCTCCGCCGTGGACACGACCAGGACGAGGGGGCCAGCGCCGTCCACGCGACGGGCGCGACCGAGTACCTCCACGATCCGGGCCGTCCCGGCGGCGTTCACCGTCCAGGCGTAACCGGGATCGCCCAGGGCGTCCGAGCCCGACGCCACCGCCGCGAGATGTACGACGCCGTCCAGCGGCCGCTCGAAGCAGGCGCGCACCGACGCATCGTCGGTGAGCTCGAGCGGCACCCAGGTGACCGCGGCGCGCACCTCGTCCGGAAACGCTTCGATCCCCGGGGTCGCGCCGGGGCGCACTGCGCCGATCACGGCGCGGCCGTCGTCCAGCAGGCGCCGGACCACGTGGCGGCCCACGAAGCCGTCGGCCCCCGTCACGAGCACGGTCTTCATGCGATCCGTTTGAGATCGGCGTCGACCATCATGCGCACGAGCTCTTCGAACCCCACGCGCGGGCGCCAGCCGAGCCGGCGGCGGGCCCTGCTCGCGTCCGCCTGGAGCACGTCGACCTCGGCGGGGCGTACGAGCGCGGGATCCACCCGCACGTACTGCCGCCAATCGAGTCCGACATGCTCGAAGGCGATCTGGCACAACTCCCGCACCGAATGTGTCTCGCCGGTGCCGATCACGTAGTCTTCGGGCGCGTCCTGCTGGAGCATCCGCCACATTGCCTCGACGTAGTCGCCCGCGAATCCCCAGTCGCGGCGGGCCTCGAGGTTCCCGAGCGTGAGCGCAGTGGCCCGCCCGCGCACGATCCGGGCGACGCCGTGCGACACGCGCCGCGTCACGAACTCGAGACCGCGGCGCGGCGATTCGTGATTGAAGAGAATGCCGCTCACGGCATACAGCCCGTAGGACTCCCGGTAGTTCACCGTGATCCAGTGCCCGTAGACCTTGGCCACGCCGTACGGCGAACGCGGATAGAACGGCGTCGATTCGCGCTGCGGCGTCTCGACGGCTTTGCCGAACATTTCCGACGAGCTCGCCTGATAGACGCGGGCCGCGGGGTGGGCGAGGCGAACGGCTTCGAGCAGCCGGGTCACGCCCAGGGCAGTGAACTCGCCCGTGAGGACGGGCTGGGTCCACGAGGTCGGGACGAAGCTCTGCGCCGCGAGATTGTACACTTCGTCGGGGCGGGTTTCGCGAACCACCGACGTCAGTGAGTGCTGGTCGAGCAGGTCGGCGGGGACGATGCGGACACGGTCGAGCAGGTGCCCGATGCGCTCGTACGAGTCGTGGGACGTGCGGCGCACGATTCCCACCACCCGGTATCCCTTCTCGATCAGGAGGTCCGCCAGATACGAGCCGTCCTGCCCCGTGATGCCGGTGATCAGCGCCACGGGTCGGCGGGGTTGCCGCGTGGTGGCCCGCCGTGTAGGTTTCGCCCGCTTCTTCCCCCGGTCGCTGCGCCGTTCGGGGGGTTGTCGGGAACTCATTGTCTGCGTGGATCGTCCCTTATGGCTCGAGTATGCGAAATCTGTGGCAAGGCGCCGTCCGTCGGACGCAACGTCAGCCACGCCAACAACAAAACCCCGCGGCGCTGGGTGCCGAACCTGCAGCGCGTCCGTGCGGTGGTGGATGGCGCGACGCGGCGGGTGCGCGTCTGCACGCAGTGCCTCAAATCGAACCGCGTGGTGAAAGCCGCTTGATGTAAAAACGGGGGACCCGTGGGGGTCCCCCGACCGCTGTGCCGCCCCCGCTCCTCGATCACTCACCCAGCAGTTCGATGCGGGCCACGTCCGCCCCGTCGCCCGCCCGGTGCCCCAGCTTGACGATCCGCGTGTAGCCTCCGGGGCGCGCGGCGAAGCGCTTGCCCAGCTCGCTGAACAGGCGCTGGGTGACGTCCTTGTCCTTGATGCGCCGCTCCACCTGGCGCCGCGCGTGCAGGTCGCCGCGGCGCGCCAGCGTGATCAGGCGCTCGGCGTACGGCCGCAGCTCCTTGGCCTTGGCCTCGGTCGTCACGATGCGCTCGTGCCGGAAGAGGCTCGTAGCGAGGTTCGCCATCAGCGCCTTCTTGTGACTGGCGGTGCGCGAGAGCTGGCGACCCTTGACGCGGTGTCGCATGCTACTCGTCTCCGCCGGCGATGGCCTGGGCCACGGGTGGCGTGCCGGCGTCCACCACGTGGAACTCGCCGTCGCGCTCCTCCAGCTTCATGCCCAGATTGAGGCCCTCGCGCCGCAACAGCTCGGCGATCTCGCCCAGCGCCTTCTCGCCGACGTTCTTCACCCGCAGCAGATCCTCCTCGCGGTACTGCACCAGGTCGGCGAGCGTGCGGATGTTCGAGTTCTTGAGGGAGTTGACCGACCGCACCGTGAGACCCACGTCATCGATCGAACGCCCCAGCAACTCGGTGAGCTGGGTATCCTCGCTCGGCGGCGGTGCCGCCGCGGCAGGCGCCGTCACGACGGGGACGCGGCCGAAATCGACGAAGTAGCGGAAGTGCTCGCGCGCCAGCGCCGCGGCGTACGCCACGGCGTCCTCCGGTGAGATGGTGCCGTTGGTCTCGACCGTGAGCGTGAGCCGATCGTAGTCGGTGCGCTGCCCGACGCGCGTCTCGGCAACCGTGAAGTTGGCGCGGCGCACGGGATTGTAGATCGAATCGATACGCACCAGATCGACCGGCAGCGAACGGTCGAGCGGGTGCTGCTCCGCCTCCACGTAGCCCCGGCCCTTGTTCACGTACAGCTCGGCCGACAGCTCCCGGTCATCCTGCAGCGTGAAGAGCAGGTGGTCGGGATCGACGATCGTCACGGCGCCGTGCGCTTCGATGTCCCGCGCATACACCGGCCCCGCCTCCTCGCGCCGGATGTGCAGCACCGCCTCGTCCACCTCGGGCGCGAGGATCAGCGTCAGGTGCTTGAGGCGCTGAATGATCTGGTGCATGTCCTCCACCACGCCCGGCACGGTCTGGTGCTCGTGCACCACACCCGTCAACCGAAACGCCCACACCGCGGAGCCCCGCAGCGACGACAGCAGCAGCCGGCGGAGCGCGTTGCCCAGCGTGTGTCCGTACCCGCGCTCGAGAGGCTGCAGCCGGAACTCGGCCGCGTTGGGAACCTCCTCCCGCTTGGTCATTTCGACCACGTGCGGGTGCACCAATCCAGTCAAATCGAGAGTCGTCATCACTTGGAGTAGAGCTCGACGATAAGCTGTTCCTGAGCGGCCACCGGGATCGCATCCCGCGTGGGCCGTTCGGTCATTTTACCAACCGCCTTGTCGGGATCGACCGTGATCCACGCCGGCGGCTGCGTGCGGGCGAACTGTTCCAGCGCTAGGCGCACGCGCGTCAGCTCGCGGCTGCCCTCTGCGACTCGCACCTCGTCACCGATTTTCACGCGGAACGACGGCACGTCCACCGTGCGGCCGTTCACCTGAATGTGCCGGTGGCGTACGAGCTGCCGGGCGTCGCGCCGCGACGCGCCGAATCCCATCCGGTAGACCAGATTGTCGAGCCGGCTTTCGAGCGCAACGAGCAGCGCCTCGCCGGTGACGCCCGGCTCCTTCAGCACGCGCTCGAACACGCTGCGGAACTGGCGCTCCGACACACCGTAGATGCGTTTCACCTTCTGCTTCTCACGCAGCTGCTTGGCGTACTCGGAGGTCTTGCGCCGCCGACCAGTGGATTGTCCGTGCTGCCCCGGCGCGTACGCGCGGCGCTCGATGGCACACTTCTCCGTGAGGCAGCGCGTCCCCTTCAGGAAAAGCTTGGTGCCTTCCCGCCGGCACAGCCGGCAGACCGGACCCGTGTAGCGCGCCATGCCTCAGACCCTCCGCCGCTTGGGCGGTCGGCACCCGTTGTGCGGGATCGGCGTCACGTCACGGATGGAGCGGATCTGGAGCCCGGCCGTGGCCAGGGCCTGGATCGCCGACTCGCGGCCGGAGCCGGGCCCCTGCACGCGGACGTGGACCCGCTTCACGCCGAGACTGAGCGCTTCGCGCGCCGTCTGCTCCGCGGCCACCGTGGCCGCAAAGGGCGTGGATTTCTTCGACCCCTTGAAGCCGGCCTTGCCGGCCGAGCCCCAGGCGATCGTGTTGCCCTGCGTGTCCGCGATGGTGATGAGCGTGTTGTTGAACGTGGCCGTGATGTGCGCCACGCCTTCGGCCTCGACCACCTTCTTCGCGCGTCGCGCGCCGGTGCCTTTCGCCTGTGCCATATCCCTACTTTTTCATCATCGGCTTTTTCTTGCCGGGGATCGCGCGCCGCGGTCCCTTCTTCGTGCGCGCGTTGGTGTGCGTCCGCTGGCCGCGCACCGGCAGGTTGCGCTTGTGGCGCCCCCCACGGTACGTGCCGATGTCCATCAATCGCTTGATGCTCATCGCCGTCTCGGTCCGCAGCGCACCCTCGACGCGATAGTCGCGCTCGATCACCTGCCGCAGACGAGCCACTTCGGCGTCGCGCAGGTCGCGCACGCGCGCCTCCGGGCTCACCCCCGTCTCCGCGAGAATCCGCTTCGCGTTGTGGCGGCCAATGCCGAAGATGTAAGGGAGAGCGAACTCGATCTTCTTGTCACGCGGCAGATCTACGCCTGCAATTCGGGCCATGCGCTACCCCTGCCGCTGCTTGTGCTTGGGCGTGCGCCGGCAGATGACCCGCACCACGCCCCGGCGGCGGATCACCTTGCAGTGCTC
>JBFGDF010000180.1:0-5045 GCA_041580775.1 Gemmatimonadales bacterium | reverse complement strand
GGAGCTCCGGCGAGCCGCCGGAATCTTCAAGGCCCTCGCGCACCCCGCGCGGGTCCGCGTGGCGTGGTTGCTGGCGGACGGTCGCGTCACGACGCAGCGGGCCCTGCTCGACGAGCTGCACTGGCCGCAGTCCACCATGGCGCGGCACGTCGCCACGCTGCGCGAGCGAGGCGTGGTGACGGCCACCCGGCGCGGCAACGAGGTGTTCCTGCAGCTGACGGACGACCTCGTGCCCGAATTGCTGGCCAAGGCCTGTGCCTGGGCACGGCCGGACGGCGTGGGCGCCGCCCCGCCGGACCCGGACGGCTAGCACCACTTCACGCGAACCCGATACGTCACGGTGGTCGTGCCGCGTGCGGCGATCTGCACCGGCACGCGGAACGTGCGCGCATCCACCCGCTCCCAGCGGTGACTCGACTCGAGGATCGTCCAGTCGCCCCCCACGGGCTCCATGACGTCCACCTCCACGGCTTCGTCCTTGCGGTTGCGCACCTCGATCGTCCACGCGCTGGTGGATTCGCAGGAGCCGGTGACGCGCCACTCCATCTGGCGCCGATCGGCGACGACATCGAACGCTTCGCCCATCTTGATGCGGAGCAGCTCGTCCCGGGGCGTGTGGTCGATCCGGTCTTCCCCGATGAACTGCTGCGCTCCCGACCGATCCGCCTTGTAGACCCGCACCGTCCCCATCGGCAGCGGCATTCCGAGCGCGTTCTGTTCGGTGTTCCGGAACTCGAGGAACACGCTCACCTTCTGCGCCGACGCCACCTCGCCGGTTTGCGCCCGGTAGTAGTAGGGTTGCCCCACCAGCACGAGCCGCTTCCGCAGACCCACACCCGGTGCCTCCAGCAGCGTCACCTGCTTCTGTTCGTTGTTGAGGATCGTGGTGGATCGCTCCAAGGTGTACAGGTGGTATTCGAACAGCCCCTCCTCCGTCATGAGCTGCGCCTCGGCAGCGACGGCCCGCATGGCCTCGTCGCGCCCAGCGCGGAACCGCCGGTCGTCCCGCACCCGCTGCACGTCGCCCGCCACGAGCTTGAGCTGCGCGTCGCGGAACGAAGTGCCGCTCTGGTTGTCGAGCGTCACCCAGCCGGTGAGGTCGCCACGCGTATCGGCGTCGTTCACGACGAACACGTAGTCGGCACGCCAGTTGAGACCGCCGGTGAGGTAGGAGACCTCGAGCCGCCGCGGGCCGCCATCGCTGTCGAGCAGCCACACGAGACTCGGCTCGGCAATCAGGTTCTCGGGGATCTCCGGGAACGCCATCCGGCCGCCGATCCCGTACGTGATCTCATTGCCGACCCGGAGCACCGGCCCCTGGTTCACCGACAACACCTCGGCCTCGAACGGCTCCTCACGCCCCGTCACGTTGTTCCATCGGTAGATCGTGATCCGCCGGCCCACATACTTGCGCAGCAGCTGCTCCGGGCTCAGCAGATCGTACCGGTAGTTCTGCTCGAGCACACGCACCCGCCCGCCATCCAGACCCCGGACACTCACCGTGTAGGGCTCGATCTGGCTGGCCACGTCGCGGAATTCCAGCGCCGTCCGGCCCCGCGCGAGCGGCGCCGACCGGATCTCGCGCACGAGCCCGAAGTTCTGGTTGTACACGGTGATCGAGACGGCCTGGCGCGCATCCGCCCCGAGCCGCTGCACGTCCTGGGCAGCGGCCGACGCGGGGACGGCCAGCACGGCCGCCATCATCAACATGACTCGCATGGGGTTCACTCCACCGTTGGGGTCCACTTGAGAGAGACGACGCCGGCCCCCGCGCTTGCACAGCGGGCGGGCGGCGAGCCGCGATTCACCGGCCGACCGGACGGTATCTTTCCGGGCATGTCCACGCCGCACCACGACTGGCTCCCGCTACTCCACAGGATCGCCGACGCCGCCGACGCCATTGCGCTCCAGCATTTCCGGCGTGCCGACCTGGCCGTGGGCCGCAAGGGTGACGCGAGTCCAGTGACCGACGCCGACCGGGGCATCGAGGATGCCGCCCGCCGGATCGTGGCGCGGGAGCATCCGTCGCTTGGCGTCCTCGGCGAAGAGGCGGGCGAGACGGGAGGTGACGGACCCGCGCGCCTGATCATCGACCCGATTGACGGCACGCGAAACTTCGTGCGCGGCATCCCGGTGTTCGCCACGCTCCTCGCGATCGAGGCCGGGGGCGACGTTGTCGCCGGGCTGGTCAGCGCGCCCGCGCTTGGCTTCCGCTGGCACGCGGCCCGGGGCGAAGGCGCGTTCTGCGGCCCGCGCCGGCTGCGCGTCTCGAGCGTCGCGCGCCTCCCGCAGGCGCAACTCTTCCATGGATCGATCGGTGGAGTGGGCGAAGGGAATCCGCTGCCCACGCTGCTCGCGCTGGCGCGGCAGGTCGAGCGCACCCGCGGATTCGGCGACTTCTACCAGCACGTGCTCGTGGCTGAAGGCGCGGGCGAGGTCGCCGTGGACGCGGTGGTCCGGGCGTGGGACGTCGCCGCCCTGCTGATTCTGGTCGAGGAAGCCGGCGGCAAGGCGACGACGCTCGCGGGTATCCGCGACATCCGGGGCGGCAGCCTGGTGAGCTCGAACGGCCGGGTCCACGACGCGGCCCTCGCCGTGCTCGCCGGGCGGGGGACCTGACGCCCTCACGCGCCGGGTGCCTCCTCGCGCATCCGATCCAGCCCGTCCAGCCGGTCCTGCACCCGATAGCTCGCCCGCTCGACTTCCGCGAACTGCTTGCTGGCGTGGCCCAGATGCCGCCCCAGCGTGTCGAGGCCGTCGGCGTATCGCTGGACGTCCTGCCGCAGGCCCGCGAGCGCGTCCAGGATTTCCCGTGCTCGCGGCTCGATGGCCTGTCCCCGCAGGCCGTACGCGAGCGCCGAGAGGTAGGCGTAGAAGGTGTTGGGTGACACGAGGAGGACCCGCAGCGAGCGGGCGTACCCGAGCAGCGTTTCGGCGCCGGGCGGCGGCTCCTCCCGCAGCAGCGCATCGTAATACACGCCTTCGGCGGGCACGTACATCAGCGCGAAGTCCGTGGTCCCTTCGTCCGGCCGGAGGTACTTGGCGGCGATCTCGTCCACGCGCTGGGCGAGCACCCGGCGAAAGGCGCGCCGCTCCCGGGCTGCGGCCTCGCCCTCCAGCTGCAGCACTCGCCGCCAGGCCTCGAGCGGGAACTTCGCATCCACGGGCACCAGGCGGTCGCCCACGCGGATGACCGCATCCACGCGCTCCCCCGACCGAAAGCCGTGCTGCATCTCATACAGCGAAGCCGGCAGCACCTGGCGCAGCAACTCCTCGAGCCACACCTCACCCACGGCGCCCCGCAGCTGCGGGGCCTCGAGAATCCGGCGCAGCTCGCCGACGGTGCTCTCGACCGTCTCCAGCTGCCGGGTCGCGACGGCCAGTTCAGCCTGGGTGCCCACGAGCTGGTCGAGCCGCTGCCGCAGCTCCACCAGTTGGGCGTGCATCGGAATCTCCGCACCGGCGTGGCGCCCGCGGAGCAGCAGCGCGGCCACGACGAGGCTCCCGGCGAGCACCAGCAGTGCGAGCGCCACGAATTCCATGGGCCGCAAGCTAGGCAGGTCGAGGCGCGCCGCCAAACCGAAACCTTTTCTCCGGCTCGCGCGTCTATCTACCCGGGTGCCAACGCCTGGGACACCAGGGGCGACCCGGACAGCGCGTCCGCGCGACCCTCCAGGCTCGGCATCCCGCAGGTCATCGGGGGTCGGGCAGTATCCGCGCCCAGCCACGGAGCAACCGACCTTTTCCTTCCTATGGGCCAGCTGCCGGCCCCCGCTGACCAGCTTCCGCCCCGCGTCCCCCCAGATGGCCCCGCGAGATATCGGCCCTGCCGCGCGCCCCTTGCCCACTTGAGATACTTCTGTCTAAGTTGTGTCTAGCTTCATGGGAACACAACGTTGGACAAAGACTTGACAAGACAAACTTGTTGATGTATTGTCCTAGACACAAGACGGACGCATGGTCTCGCCAATCGGCGGTCCACACGCGTAAGCGGTTTCACCACAGCGCCTTAGGAAAGGGAGCCTAACATGAACGGGACATTGAGCCGCCTGGCGGCTATCGGCACCATCGCCGCGGGGGCCGTGCTGAGCGGCTGCGACGACGCCACCGAACCCGAGTTGCAGAACCTCGTGCAGACGGCGGTGGCCGCCGAGTTCAATACCCTCGTGACGGCCGTGCAGGCGGCCGGCCTCGATCAGACCCTGGCCACCGACGGACCCTTCACGGTGTTCGCGCCCAATGACGCGGCCTTCGCCGCGCTGCCGGCCGGCACACTGGACGCGCTCCTCCAGGATCCGGACGCGCTCCGGGACGTCCTCCTCTACCACGTCGTCTCGGGGGAAGTACTGGCGTCGCAGGTCGTGAATCTGACGACCGCCACGACGCTTCAGGGTGGTAGCGTGTCGATCGACGCATCGAGCGGCGTGAAGGTGAATGACGCTACGGTGATTCAAACTGACGTGCTGGCCACCAACGGGGTCATCCACGTGATCGATAAAGTGCTCATTCCGAACTCAAACTGACCGCACACTCTCACGCAGGAGCTGAACATCATGCAGACGACGATTCATTCCCTGGTTGCAGCCTTTGCCCTCAGCGCCCTCGTGGCCGCTCCGGCCGCCGCGCAGAGCTACAGCCAGAGCGCCAAGCAGGAGAAGGCGGCGGCGAAGATGAACATCGTGGAAACCGCCAGCGCCGCCGGTTCCTTCAACACCCTGCTCACCGCGGCCAAGGCCGCCGGCCTGGCCGAGACGCTGGCCGGGAAGGGCCCCTTCACGGTGTTCGCCCCGACGGATGAGGCGTTCGCCGCGCTGCCGGCCGGCACGCTCGACGCGTTGCTCAAGGACACGGAAAAGCTCAAGACGATCCTGCTGTACCACGTCGTGTCCGGAACGGTGACCGCCAAGGACGTCGCCGGGCTCAAGTCCGCCAAGTCGTTGCAGGGCGGCGAGCTCAAGATCGACACGTCACACGGCGTGATGATCAACAATGCGATGGTCGTGAAGGCCGACGTGATGGCGTCGAACGGCGTCATTCACGTGATC
>JBFGDF010000179.1:0-5104 GCA_041580775.1 Gemmatimonadales bacterium | reverse complement strand
CGTACCGATCACCGTCACGCGCTTGCTCATGATCAATCGGAGATCCACCTCCGCCTCCCGGCCCCCTGTGAGGCCGATGACGACGATCCGGCCGCGGCGCGCCACGGCCCGGAGATTCCCCGCCAGGTACGGCCCACCCACTAAGTCCGCAATCACGTCGGCCCAGTCGGTCAGGTCGGCGTCGGGCACGAACGCGCCGCGCACCAGCACGGGCCGGTCGAGGCCCAGCGCCGCCGCGCGCTCGAGCTTCGCCGGCGTCCGGGAGGTGCCGGCCACCACGGATCCTTCGGCTTTGGCGAGCTGGAGGAGCGCCACTCCCACCCCGCTCCCCACGGCGTGCACCAGCACCCGCTCGCCCCGCGTCAGGCGAGCCTGACGCAGGGCGTCATGCGCGGTGATGAACGCTTCGGGCACCGCCGCCGCGGTGTCGAAGGACCACGGGGCCAGCACCGCCATCGCGTGCCGCGCGTCGACGGTCAGGAATTCGGCATACGCCCCACCCCCCACGAGGCCCATGACCCGCTCCCCTGGCATCCATCGCTCCGCGCCGCTGCCCGCCTCGACCACCTCGCCGGCGAACTCGAGCCCCGGAATGTCCGGCGGCACGCCCGCGGGCGCAGGATACTGCCCGCGCCGCTGGAGCAGGTCGGCCCGATTGACGCCGGCCGCGCGCACCCGCACCAGGAGCTCGCCACGACCCGGGACCGGGCGCGGCGCCTCCGCGAGGCACAGCACATCGGGATCCCCGGCGGCCGTGATTCGGACGGCGCGCATCATCGTCGTCACCGCTCCGATCTCCCGTGCGAGCGGCGCCGTCTACGCCGCCGGCCGGCGCACGCGATCCGGCGTCCGCGTTCTGCCAGTCGCCGCGCACGATGCCAGGGACGATCCGACGGCAGGGAACGCAACGTATTGTCCCACAACAGGTTGGACATTCGGCACCGACTTTGCTCCTCTCGCGGGCAGGGTGGGGTGTGTCACCGTGTGACGACTCCCACAGCCCCGGCGCGGGCCCGGGTTCAAGCTCGTAGCGGGACGCACCACTCGTGAACGGGAGCACGCAAGGAGTGGCGATGATCGCACCGATGATCCACCGACTGCTGCGCCGCGACGATCTCGCCCGGCTGGTGGCGGAGATCGGCCGGTCGGACCCGGACGAGGCGCGCCCGGCTGCGGCGGCGTTGGAGGCCGGCGATGTGGATGGCCTGCTCGATTCGCGCGCCGCACTGGAGGCCGTGCGCGGCAAGGGCGGGGCGCCCGCTCCGCTCCCGCTCACCCTCCTGTGGTACGTCCCGGTCCGCGCGGCCCTGAGACAGCGAGGGCTTCAGGACATCGCGCTTGCCGACTACACGGCCACGCTGCCGGTGGCGTTCGCGCCGGCGCGGGAGTCGGCGCGGCTCGCGCGCGGCCGGTGCGGGCTGGCCGACTGGTGGCGCGCGATCAGCGCGTTGCCTAGCGGCACTGTGGCGCAGGCCGAACGCGCGGCGGATATCGGTGCGCTCGCGCTCTGGTGGGCGGGCTGCTTTCCCGAGGCCGTGGCGCGCCGCGGCGGAGCCTCGATGGTGCGGGCCTACATCACTTTCGCGTCCCACGCCCTCGCGCTCGCGGCCCGAGCGATGTGCGGGCGCGCCCCCGGCGTGTCGGCCGTCTTCCTCGACGCCGCTGAGCAGGCCGACGTGCTCTGGGACGCGCTGCACGACGTGCGGCGGGACTATGTCGGGCCGCACGCCGCGTCGGCGGAGGGTCGGCTGGAGCGGTTCCTCAACCGCCGCGATCACTAACGGGAGCCGAGGGCATCGCCACTCCAGGCGCCCACCCCTGACCGCCTAACGAGCGCCCGTCGCCGCGCGCTGCCCTCCCTCGGGCGGATGCACCGGCGAGCGCTCCCACACGTAGTCCCGCCCGCGCACCCACTGCTCGAACCAGGCGATCTCGACGTTCGCCTTGAACAGCCGCTGCTGCAGCTCGCGCCACCCGTGCCCCTGTCTCGGCGCCACGTAGAGGTGCGTCGGCACGCCGTTCGCCGTGAGCGCCCGATACATCTCGACCGACTGCGGCATCGGCACGCGCCGGTCATCCTCACCCACGAGGAAGATCGTGGGCGTGGTGACTTTCCAGGCGTCGCGGAGCGGTGAGTCCGCCCAATACTGATCGAGCGGGGCGTCCCGCTGCCACGGGGTGCCGCCGAACCAGGGCGTGCGGTAGACGCGCGTGTCGCTCTGGGCGTACATCGAGATCCAGTTGGCGGCGCCCGCGCCCGACGCGGCCGCTTTGAACCGATCCGTGTAGGTGATGATCTTGTTCGTCATGTGGCCACCCGCGCTCCATCCCATCTTGGCCATCCGCTCGCCGTCGACCATGCCCCGCCCGATGAGGTGGTCCACGCCGGCCATGACGTCCTTGTGGGCTTGGTCGAAATAGCCGCCCACCATGTCCCGCAGGAACTCGTCACCGTATCCGGTGCTGCCGCGGTAGTTCGGCTTGAGCACCATGTAGCCCATCGCGGTCAACACCTGTGGATAGTCGCCCGACCCCTCCCACGAGTACTTGTCGGACGCGGCCGGACCCCCGTGGGTCTGCACGACGAGGGGATACCGCTCCCCCGGACGGTAGTCCAGCGGATAGAAGAGGAGCCCCTCGACGCTCACGCCGTCCTCCCCGGCCCACTGGACGGCTTC
Organism: Gemmatimonadales bacterium; assembly: GCA_041580775.1. GTDB lineage: Bacteria > Gemmatimonadota > Gemmatimonadetes > Gemmatimonadales > GWC2-71-9 > JAOTWJ01. Next base: position 2,426 of record JBFGDF010000179.1, on the reverse strand, counting down.
GACCCGGGGCAAGCGAAAGTCGCGGGCCAGATAGTCGAAGATCTTCGTGACGCGCGCCGGCTGCCCCCGTCCACGGTCGGAGAGCATCCAGATATCGCCGGCGTTCGTGGGACTGCTCACCGTGAAGACGTGCCGGCCGGCGCGGGGCGCGTACGTCCACGACCGCACAGTGTGATCCCCGTCGGTGAGCTGGGTGACGCGCCCCCCTGGCACGTCGAACCGGAAGAGCTGCTGGCGGACTCCCGTGTTGGCCAGCACGAAGATCGCGCGGCCGTCAGCGGCCCAGGTGGCGCGCTGAATCTCATGCGGAAACTCCGGCAGCAGCACTTCCGGCCTGCCGCCCGCCGCCGGGACGAGGAACAGCTTGTCGTTGTAGTAGAACTCGAATTCGGCGTTCGCGTTGGCAACGAACAGGACCCGCGCATTGTCCGGTGAGAGCTCCGCGCCGGACTCGCCGATGCCGTTCTCCGTCAGCCGGCGCGCGCCGTCCCCCGTCGCGCCCATGATCCAGACTTCGCTCAACTGACCGTCGTCGAGCCGCGGCGAGGGCGCGCGATGATGCACGATCAGCGCGCCGTCCCGCGACACCTCGTAGCCGCGGACCGTGAACTCGCCGGTCGTGATCCGTTCCTCGTCGCCCCCCGCCACCGGCACGCGCCAGAGATGCCGATGCTGGTAGCTCTCGTCGAACGCGTACACGTTGTCCTTCACCTTCTCGCGGGCCTTCTCCGTGTCGCTCTTCTCGTCGGCGGCGACGAAGTAGATCCACCGCCCGTCGGGTGACCATGCGAGATCCGACACGTCGGTCGCGTGTGTCGTGAGCACCTGCGCCTCGCCTCCGGCGCTGCGGATCAGATAGACCTGCGTGTGCTCGGCGCCGCCTCGCTTGGCCAGGAACGCGACGGTCGCGCCGTCCGGGGACCAGCGCGCGCCCCGCTCGCCGTCGTCGCCGTTCGTGAGCTGCAGCGACTCCGTTCCGTCCGTCTTCACACGCCAGAGGTGCGCGACGGTCTTGTTCGCCTTCCAATCGGCGGCGCTGCGGGTGTACACGACGAACGCACCATCTGACGAGATCTGCGGATCGGAGACCGAGGGGACGTTGATGAGGTCGACCACGGTCATGGCACGCTGCTGCGCCCCAGCCGCTCCCGCGGCGCAGAGCAGCAGCAGGGCGTGGACGACGGGACGGTAGGGGCTTCGGAGTACGCGCATCGGATCACCTCAGGACAAGGCCGTGGCGGCGTCGCCGCCGCGATACACCATCAGCGGCCCCCGACCGAGCGGGAGCCTTTTCACGCGGCCGTCGGCTACCCATACCAATGTGGCGGCGCGGCGGCCGCTCCGTCAGGGGCGCGGAAGCCGCCGTCCTCTGCTCAGGGCTCCACCCGCACGGTCACCACCTCTCGTGGACCGGCGTCGAATCGCACCACACGGCCGCCCGAACGGACAGGGAGCCGGCCGGTCGCGCGCTCGTCCAGCCGCGCCCGCTCGGCGCGCCGTGCACGGAACGGCAGGTGCCACGCGCCTACGACGGACGTGGCCGTCACGTTCACGCACCGCAACACCAGCGCCCGACCATCTGCCGACGGCTTGACGGCCTTGAGCGCGAGTCCAGCCCCGGACAGCTCGGGGCCCCGAAGCCGCTCCGGACACGCGAGGCCATACCGGAACATCCGGCCGCCCAAGGGGGCGTGAAACTCTTCGGCCAGCCGCTCCACCCGATCCCAGGCGGCGGGCCCCCGGTCGTCGGCGACGGTTTCCGTGGCGAACGCGAGCTCCGTACGGAACCTCCCGAACTCCAACGCGTTCGGTGTCGCCACGGGCCATCCGGCGTGTCCCGGCCGTGCGGCGAGGTCGCCCCTGGAAAGCTCCGCAACGGAGCGCAGCAAGGTGATCCAGAGCGTCCCGTCCGCGGCGAGCTCGTACTCGTAGAGTCCGCGCGCGAACAGGGTGAGCCCGTCCGGCACGCTGACCCAGCGGTGCATTGGCGCGGTGGCCACGGGCCACTCGCGCGAGAACCGCGGGACATCCAGCGCCTCGCGCTGCCGCGTGACCGAACCATACGCCATGTCGGCGAGCGTACGCCCGCGCCGGCCGGCGTCCCCGAGCGGAAGCGCCAGCCGCAGCCGGTGCTGCCGCGCGCGATTCTCGCCCTCCACCACAATCCGGACGAGGCGGGAACCCGCGTCGAGGCGCGCGCACACGGTGCCGCGCGCGGCGTCGCCGATACGGAACTCGCGGGCCAGGGCCGCCACCAGCGGACCACGCCACACGGTTCGGGCGCGTCCCCACACCGCCCGGCGCGGCCGACCGCCGCGCGCGGGCTGGAACGTGTAGGTGTCCCCGAGATCGTGCTCGCTCACGAGGTGGCCCAGCGCGGGCCAGCGTCGTTTCGTTTCCCGCTCGTGCAGCGAGAACCCGGTGCG
>JBFGDF010000178.1:0-5433 GCA_041580775.1 Gemmatimonadales bacterium | reverse complement strand
CCGTCCCGACCTCCCGGACGTCAATGTCCGCGAGATCGGCCGCCTGAATTTCTTTGAGGAGAACGTCCTTCAACTCGCCGGGTCGGAGGGTGGATTCGGTCGCCATAGGGTCCTGGTCAGGGGATTGTGAAAAATATCACATGCCTCGCCTCACCCGCCACCCCCTCCCCCCACGCGGCAGGCGCAGGGCGCAATGCCCGGTGGCCGGGGCGATACGGTGCACCGCGTTCCGCGTGCCCCACCGGCCGATCAGCTCCGGGACCGCATGCGCCCGCGGACGAAACGCCCCAGGACGCCGCGGGGCCCGAGGGCGCGGAGTTCCGGCGTGGTGGCACCGGCGACACGCCGGGCCGCGGCCGCGAGGTGACTCGCGGAGGCATAGCCGAGGATGCGCCCCACGTGCCCCACCGTATAGCCGGGGTTCCCGAGCAGGTCGGCGGCGCACGCCGTCCGCGCGAGGTCGATGACGCGCTTGAGATTCGGCGCGCCCCCCGCGGCAAACTGGCGCGACAGGTGCTCGCGCGTGACGCGCAGGGCGCGGGCGACGTCCGACGTCTTGAGCGGCACCGCGACGCGGCGCAGGACTTCGTCCCAGGCCGCGAGCTGGATCGGCTCCGTGAGGCGCAGCACCTGTGGCGCATCGGCCAGCGCGCGCCGCCGGCTGACCTGCGCGGTGCGCGCCGCCACCCAGGCCCCCGCGATCGCGTTGTCCACACCTTCGATCAGGGTTCCCGCGAGGCCCGCTTGATGACAGCGCGCGATCAACCCCACGTCATGCGGGCGGAACGCGGACAGCGCATAGACCGGAATGCCGGGAAAGCGTGTCGTGAGCTCGAGGGCACGATCGGTGTGCGCCTTCACATCCAGCACGACGGCGTCCACCAACCGCTCGGCCAGCAGCGTCTCCACGGCGTCGAGAGAGCGGCACAGACGCACGCTGCCGGCCCGCCGCGGGTAGCCCCGCTTCACCGCTCGGCGCGCCTCGCGCCGCGGATGGTACACCGGCACGACGGGCGTCACGCCAGCTCCGAGGATCGGGCGCTGCCCTCGACACGCGCGGCCGCTTGCTGCAGGACTTCGCGCGCGTTGGCATAGGAGATCGTCGCGACCGCCTCCTCGAGCGGCAGCCACACGCACGCCGTGATGCCTTCGTCGGTCTGCGGCTCAGCCTCGCCGCTGCGCGACTCCAAAAGGAAGAAGTGGCAGAACTTGTGGATCGTCCGTCCGCGGAAGCGGAAGTACCAGTCGATCACGTTGAGGGCCCCGCGGGGGAGCAAGTCCGAGAGACCGGTTTCCTCTCCGACCTCCCGCCGTGCCGCGTCGAGCGCCGGCTCTCCCGCCTCCACATGGCCCTTGGGGAACCCCCAATTGTCGTAGGAGTCACGAATCAGCAAGTAGCGAACGTCGCCCGCGGGGCCGCGCCGAAAGACCACGCCGCCCGCGCTCGTTTCTCGCTTGGCCCGTTGCTGCTTCTTCGCCATCGGCGATGATCAGAACACGCTGAAGGTGAAGTACTTCCGCGGATTCGCCTGAATATCCGCGAGGAGCTGGCGGAGCTGATTGAGCGTCAGCGTCGCTTCCTGGTACAGCGTCGAGTCACCCACCAGCAAGCCGAGCGACCCGCTGCGGTTCACGATGCGCGACATCATCGTGTCGGCGCCCACGAGGAGACGCACCAGGCTCTCCTGGTTCTGCTGGGCGGCGGCGAGGAGCGAGCGCAGGTCGGTCGCCGCGGCGCGCACGTCGTTGGAGGCGGCGGCGGCGTTGTCCATCAGCGTGACCACCGGCCCCTGTGCCGTCGCCGAATCCACGCGCCCCGCCGTCGCCTGGAGACTCCCCGTAGCCTGGGCGACGTTCTGGGAACCCAGCTCCAGGTTGGCGCCGATCGAGCGGAGGACGTCGGTCTGCTCGGCCGTCACCTCGGCCAGCCGGTCAGCCATGTCCGCGAAGTCGCGGATCGAGCGGCGCAGGTCGGAAGCCGCCTGCGAGTCGAACGCCGTGCGGAACCGGCCGGCCACGGCCGCAATATCCCCCGCGATGCGCCCGGCCTGCGCGGTGAGCTGGCCGACGTCCGGGAGGGTCGCCCCCGGCCACCGCCCACCTCCCGCCGCCGCCGCTTCCTGCAGCTGTTGGAAGATGTTGGGGTCGTCGGGAGGCTGATCGAGGGAGATGAGCGTGGCTGCCCACTCACCGAAGAGCGACGCCGACGCGGCGATCACTGCCGGCCGGGACGGCAGCGCGACGTCCTCGTACACGCGGAGATCGGCCTCCACCCAATTCCCCGAGGCGAGCCGGATCTCCTCTACGCGCCCCACGCGCACGCCGCGGAGCACGACGGGCTTCCCGACGCCCAGGCCGCCCACCGTACGGAAGCGCGCCGTGTAGAGCGCGTCGGCCCGCCCGATGCTCACGCCCGAAAGCCACAGGGCACCGCTCACGACGAGTGCGAAGGCGACGATCACCACGATGCCTACCGCGAACTCGTTCTGGCGCTTCATTCAGGCCGCCCCTCGATGAACTGCCGGACGAGCGGGTCGTCCGAGTGCTGAATCTCCGCCACCGTGCCCACCTGTCGGATCGCGCCGTCGTACAACATGGCGATCCGGTCGCCCACCGTGTAGGCCGAGCGCATGTCGTGCGTCACCACGATGCCCGTGACGCCCAGATGCTCGCGGGTCCGGACCATGAGGCGGTCCATGACGGCCGACGTCACGGGATCGAGGCCGGTGGTGGGCTCGTCGTACAGAAGGTACCGGGGCTGGAGGGCGATCGCCCGAGCGATGCCCACGCGCTTGCGCATCCCGCCCGAAAGCTCGGCCGGCATCTTGTCGTCGGTGCCCGTCAGGTCGACCAGTGCCAGGGCCTCCCGCACGCGCTCACCGATCTCGTCTTCGTCCAGGTGCTGCCGCCGCAGGCCGAGGGCCACGTTCTCGAAGACGGTCAGAGAGTCGAACAGGGCCGCGAACTGGAACACGAACCCGATTTCGCGCCGCAGCGCGGTGAGTTCCGCCCGGTCGAGCTGGGAGACGGCACGGTCGTCCACATACACGTCTCCCTGATCGGGGCGCAGCAACCCGACGATGTGCTTGATCGCGACGCTCTTGCCGCTCCCGGAGAAGCCGATGATCACCATGGTCTCTCCGTCCTGCACCTCGAGCGTGAAGCCCGTCAGGACCTCCTTCGCCCCGAAGCGTTTGTGCAGGTCGTCGAAGCGGATCACAGGAGCACCATCGCCCAGAACGCGTCGAGCACGAGAATGAGGACGGCGGAATAGACCACCGCCTGCGTGGTGCTCCGTCCCACGCCCTCGGCGCCACCCCGGGTCGCGAGCCCGACGATGCAGCCGACGAACGTAATGGTCAGCCCGAAGCTGGCGCTCTTCACGAGCCCGTACCACGTATCCTTGAAGCGGTAAAGGAACTGGAGGCCCTTGATGAACTCGGGCGTCGAAAGATCGAGCAGGGCGAGGCTCGCGAGCCATCCCGTGACGATGCCCACCCCCGTTCCGAGCGCGACGACGACGGGCACCATGACGGTGCCGGCCAGGACGCGGGGGATCACGAGGTAGCTCTGGGGGTCGTAGGCCAGCGTCTCGAGCGCATCGACCTGCTCGGTCACCTTCATCGTCCCGAGCTCTGCGGCCACGCTCGCCCCCACCCGCCCCGCGAGCGCGAGGCCCGCCAGCACCGGTCCCAGCTCGAGCATCATGGTCTTGCCGACCACGGTGCCGACGATGTAGAGGGGAACGGTACCGGTGAAGGTGTAGGACGCCTGAAGCGCCAGGACGACGCCGGTGAAGGCGGAGATGAAGACGACGACGGGGAGTGAATCCACGCCCACCCGCCGCATCTGTCCCATCACCAACCGGCCCCAGACACCCACGTCGGGCAGGGCCCGGGTCATGTCGGCGAGAAAGTGTCCGAGCCGCCCCGCCGATTCGAAGCCGGCCACGGCCACCCGGCCGATACGCTGGATCACGGACTGAAATTAGGGCCGGCGGCGCCGGGGCGCCAACGCCGTGGCGCGTGCCGCCGGGACGCGACGACGCGGGCCGCGACAACGAGAACGGCCGGCGCAGGGCCGGCCGTCTCGTCCGTCGTGGGGTCGCGGCGCGGGCTCAGGCCGCGAAGGACGCCAGCGCCTTGCCGACCTGCCCGTCGCGCAGACGCTTCAGGGCGCGGTCCCGCAGCTGCCGGACCCGCTCGCGCGTCACGCCGAGCATCCCGCCGATCTCCTCGAGGGTATGCTCGCGCCCACCGTCGAGGCCGAAGTACAGGCGCAGCACCTTGGCATCGCGCCGCTGCAGCGTGTTGAGCGCGCTCTCGATCTCGTCGGAGAGAAAGCGGTCCATCGCCTGGTCCTCGGTATCCGGGAGATCCTCGGCGATGAAGCGCTCGATGAGGGACCGGTCACCGTCGGGGTCGAGCGGGGCGTCGAGGCGCACGTCGCCCGTGTTGAGCGCGGCGAGCGACTGCACCACCTCGAGCGACAGCTTCGTGGCGTCGGCGATCTCCTCGGGCGTCGGCTCGCGCCGCAGCGTCTGGCGCAGGTACTCGGCCGTCCGCACGATGCGGGAGAGGTCGGCCGTGCGGTTGAGCGGGACGCGCACGGTGCGCCCCTGTCGGGCGAGCGACGCGAGGATGGCCTGCCGGATCCACCAGACGGCGTAGGAGATGAACTTCACGCCCTGGTCCGGATCGAACTTCCGGGCCGCAGTCAGCAGCCCGACGTTCCCCTCGCCGATCAAGTCCGTCAGCGGCAGGCCGCGGTTCTGATACTTCTTCGCCACCGAGATCACGAAGCGCAGGTTGCGCTTGACCAGCTCCTGCATCGCTTCCTGATCACCGGCGCGCACCTTGCGCGCGAGCGCGATCTCCTCCTTCTGCGTCAGCAGCGGAGTCTTGGACACCTCGTGGAGATACTGATCGAGGATGTCGCGCTCGTGCTCGGTCGAGGCGAGACCCGTCATCAGGCCCCGTCGGCGGCCGCGCTTGCGGGGCGCGCGAGGGGCTTTCGCCTTGGGCGCCGCCTTGGCCTTCGCGGCCGGGGCCGGCGCCTTCGCCTCGACCTTGGAACGGGGCTTCGCCGCGGCGCGCGTCTTGGTGGCGCGGGCCGGAGTCTTCTTGCGGGGCTTGAGCTTGATCGCCATGTATTCCTTCTATAAATCGTGCGGCGTGGTACCCCGGGGGCACCGCGAAGTTCACCCGCTGGGTCGACTCGCTTGACACTGCCTCAACGCTCCGATAAGATGCCGTGTTCCCGCCGGGAAAGCGTTGGGGGGCGTGAATATAACGGGGGCGTAGCTCAGTTGGGAGAGCGCGTGAATGGCATTCACGAGGTCAGGGGTTCGATTCCCCTCGCCTCCACTGCAACGGCGGACGGGGGCGGACGGGGGCGGACGGGTCGGATGGGGAGGAGGGCCTGACCCAGGGG
>JBFGDF010000177.1:0-5495 GCA_041580775.1 Gemmatimonadales bacterium | reverse complement strand
GGGCCCGGAACATCCCAGGGGCCGCGTGCCGCTAGGGTCTGACCTCCAAGACGAGCCCCGCCCGAAAGCCGCTAAAGTCGATCGCGGTCGCGCCCTGCACCACGTCGCCGAACACCCCGCTCCCGGCCAGCGCGACCGAGACCTTCGGCGTGATGACCTGCCGCAGGTCCAGACCCACCCGGAACGAGGACCCCGATTTCTCCATCGCCGCCGCCGTGTCGGGGGCGGCGGTGGCGTAGCGGTATTCCGCCCGGGGGGCGAACGAAAACGACTGCCCGACCGGGATGGACAGGCGAAAGCCGCCGGCGAGCAGGTTCCCCTTGGGCAGCACCGCCAGCCCCACGCCGGTCCCTTCGGTCCGGGGACCGCCGCGATACACGTCGAAGCCGTACACCGTGAGCTGCGTGTTGCCGAACCCCTGGCCGAGCTCGACGTACCCGATCAGCCGGCTGCCGACGCCGGGCTGGGTCACCCCGCCCAGCTCGTCCTTGTCGCGCCACGCGAAGACACCCGCGACCCGCAGGTACGTGTGTCGCGCGAGCGGACCTTCGATCCCGGCGCGGGCACGCACCTCAGAGCCCGGCTTGACCTCGTCCGGGTTGCCGACGACGGGCTGATACGACAGCGGATACGAGTAGGTCGCGCCCAACCCGAGCGCGAACTTCCCGAGCGGCAGCGCCCCGACCAGGCCGCCGCCCACCGTGCCCCCGGAGCCGACCGTGGGGACCGCAAACCCGATCACGTCGCTCGAGAGCGCGACGAGAATGGCCACGTCCCCCGAGTCGACCGACTTGATTCCCGTGGGCACCGCCCCGTTGACGATGGCGATGAGGCGCCCCGGGATCAGGTTCACGCCAAAGCGGAGTTCCGTGTCGAGCGCTCCGGAGAGCTTCTCCTCGAACGTGGGATCGTCGCTGCTCAGATCGAGGGCCACGAACCCGGTCGAGAGCGTGACGTCCAGATACCGGCCCACCGAGACGTCCACCCCGACCGGCACGGTGAGCTCGGAGATACGCGGGCCGGAATCGAACGTGTACCGCTCGTAGAAGCCCGAGGCACGAATCCGCGAGGTGACCTGGGCGGACACGGGGCCCGCCCCCAGCAGCCACGCGGCCGCCGACAGGCAAAGCAGGGCGCGAGTCATGGGAGCCTGAACACGATGCGAATGGTCCCGATCAGCGTGGCCGGCGGCACGACGCTCGGCGGCGCCGGCTGCGCCGTGGTCGTCTTGAACGCTTCCTGAATCGGGTCGGTGATGGCCGTGGTCTTGTCGGCGATCGTGGGCGCGAGATCGCCGACCGCCGTGCCGATCGCGGACGTCACCGACGGTTCCGCGACACTCGGCGTCGCGGGCTCCGTCGGCCCCGCCGCGAGCACCGTCACGTCACCCGGTCCCGCCGCCCGCACCTCGGGCAGGGACGTCGTGGCCTGGTAGCCCTCGCGCGCCGCCTGGAAGCCGGGATCCTGGCGCACGGCCTCGGCATAGAAGGCGGCCGCCGCCTGGTAGTCGCCGTTGTCCTCGGCTTCGAGCGCGCGCGAGTAGGCGAGGAACGCCGCGAGGTTCTGCGTGCCGTTCTCGAGAATGGCGCGCCGCTCCGCTTCGGACAGCGTATAGCCCATGCGCGACGCGAGCCCGGCGACGACCTCCTTCTCGAGACGCAGCAGGTCCGGCAGGCGCCCACTGGCCGCCGCCGGTGTCGTCACTTCACCGCTGCCGAGCAGCACGGACGCCTCCAGCCGCACCGTCTGCTCGGGAGGAATGGCCGCGAGGCCCTGCACCATGCGACCGGCCCGCAGCAGCCGGCCCATCCGCACCGCCGTCGCCTCCTCGACGCGACCCGTCCGGCTCAACGCCATCTCATCGAGCAGGGCGCCCAGCTGCAGGCGCTCGACCATCCGGAACCGGCGCAGCAGGGCCAGATCGGAGGTGAGCATCTGTGCGAGCCCGCGCGAGAGCGGCTGGTAGATCGAATCCCCGGCGATCGTGAGCGGCAGCACCGCCACGGTCTGCGGGTCCGCCGGCTCGGCGGCGAGCTCCGTCTCGCGCGCCAGCGCCTGACGCGCCCGCTGGGTCGCGAGGCCGCGGGACGCCATCAGCTCGCGCGACCGGACGGCCGCGACCCCGCGCCCATCCGGGTTGTTGGACAGGAAGGTCCGGTACACGGCCAGTGCGTCGTCGAAGCGATCCGCCCGCTCATGACAGTGGCCCACGACGAGTGGACCGACCGCGTTGCGCGGCGCGAGCGTCATGCCGCGACGGGCCACCGTGACCGCGGTGTCGCACCGTTCGGCCGTCTGCAGTGCCGCCGCGTAGCGCAGCACGAGATCACCGTTGTTCGGATTGCGCGCCACGCGCCCGGCGAGCTCCGACACGTCCGCCGGCGAGACCGGCGTCGGCGGCTGCGGCGCGCACGCCAGCACGCTCACACCGAGCACGAGCAGGGGAAGGCGAGAACGGAAAGTCATGTCCACTCCCGGGGTCCATGGCGCCCGTCTGCGGGAGCGCCAACGAGGTCCGGAGAACATGCAGGCGGCCGCCGCAGGGCGTCAAGCACGCTCCCCACTGCGGCTTGGGAAAGGCAGGATCCGTGCCGACCGCCGCAGGGCAGCCGGCGCTTGGCTCAGGACAGCGCGTGCAGCATGTCGCGCATGCGCTGCGCGAGTTTCTCGATCTCCCGGAACGCGGTCGCGGCTTCCTGCGGAAGTTGGTCGGCGTTCAAGAGCTGGAGCTGCGTTTCGGCCAGGAGGGCGGACAGCGGGTTGGAGAGGTCGTGGCGCAGGCGCCGAATGCGATCCGCGGAGTCGTCGGCCACGATCACTCCTTCACGGAGCGGTAGAGGTCGCGCACATGGTGCTCGCGGAGGTCTCGCACCGCTTCCCACAGGTCCGGTTCGCTGGGGCCGTAGAAGATCTCGGCCGTGGCGGGCGCCACGGTCACGTCGTCCGACCCGAAAAGCAGCCTCCCGCGCCATGCGCCGTCTTCCGCCCGCCGGACCACGAGGCGGACGGCGACGTCCACCCCGCCAACCCGAACGGGCGGTAAATCATGCACGACCGGCTCATGCGGATCGGGCTGGCCGTAACGGGCAGTTTGTGCGGGCATCCACATCTCCGCCGGTTTGCGCAAATATAGTCGCTCAAGCTACTTACGCAATCCTGCCACCCCCGCCAGCCGGCCTGATTTCGACCCCGGGAAACGCGGCGGACGCGCGCCACGCGCGGCGCCGATGCGACACCGGGTCATGGCGGCGCTCCTGGGTCTCGGCATCGCGTCGCCTGCCCCGCTCAGAAGGACAGCGGGATCGGCGCGAACGTGAGGGCGAACAGCGCGATCGAGGCGAGCCCGAGCGGAACCCGACTGAGTGGCAGCGGGCGCATCCGCTCCAGCACGCGGGGGTGCGCGAGCCGCCCGCCCCCGAGCACGAGCGTCAGGGCGGCCCAGATCCACCACGGCCAGTACCAGCGTCCCAACACGAGCAGCCCGATGAAGGCGAGCACGCCGACATGGCGCTGCCGCTCGCCGAACAGCGCGTACAACACGTGCCCTCCGTCCAGCTGGCCCAGGGGCACGAGATTCAGCGCGGTGACCAGCATGCCGATCCAGCCGGCGACGGCCAGCGGATGCAGGACGAGCGTCCCCTCGCCCACGAGGAGGTCCCGCACACCCCACGTGACGAGCGAGTCGCCGAGGAGCCAGGTCGGTCCGCGCGCCAGCTCGATCACCATGGGCGCGTCATAGGTGCCGGGTGGCACGAGCACCGACTGCTGGAATCCCACGACGAGCATGAGCAGGGCGACCCCGAAGCCCACGAGCGGCCCGGCGGCGCCCACGTCCATCAGCTGGCGCCGGTCCACCACCGGACTGCGCAACCTGATGAAGGCGCCGAACGTGCCGGCGAAGTTGAACTCGACCGGGGCGGGGAGGAAGTACGGGGGCGACGCGTTGATTCCGTAGCGCTTGGCGGTGAGGTAGTGGCCCATCTCGTGGGCCAGCAGAATGGCGAGCAGGGCCATGGCGAACGGCACGCCGATCACGCTGTCCTGGAGCCACGTGGCGACGTTCCCCGCGATCGCCGACAGTCCGCCCTGCAGGGAGGGGAGCGTGTGCGCGGACCCGCCGAGCAGGATGGCGCCGCCGAGTTGGGCGGTGACGAACGTGACGAAGAACAGGGCGACGTGGAGCCACCAGCGCTCGCGCTGGGCGGCGGCGAGAGCCCGCACGAGGACGAGCCGTCCGGCATCGGCGCCGGACGCCCAGTAGGACACCCCCGGCCAGGCGGCGAGCGCCCGCCGGAGGTCGGGGGACGGGCCGCGATGCTCGGGGAGCACCACCGCTTCGACGATCTCCCGGTCCCGGGCGACGGTCGTGCGCCAGTAGGCGAGGAAGGGGGCGAGGGACGTCACGCGGCCTCTTGACGGTATCCGGGCGGCGGTCTATTATCAGGCCGCTTCACATCCTGTAACGTTCTGACCCCCAACGACACTCCGCAGTTTCGCCCCCGACCGGGGCTGGCACTTCGCCGAGGGTATCGACCCAGTACCGCGTTCCCACCCGATGGAGTCCCGCCGTGGACATCGCCGAATTGAAGAGGAAATCCGTCGCGGAGCTGCACGCGATGGCCGAAGAACTCAACATCACCAACTACTCCGGCATGCGCAAGCAGGATCTGATCTTCCGGATCGAGCAGTCGTTGCTCGATTCGGAGACGGTGCTGCGCGGTGAGGGCGTGCTCGAGATCCTGCCCGAGGGGTACGGGTTCCTCCGCAGCCAGGACTGGAACTACCTGTACGGCCCCGACGACATCTACGTGAGCCCCAGTCAGATCAAGCGCTTCGATCTGCGCACCGGCGACACGGTGCTCGGGCAGGTGCGGCCGCCCAAGGAGGGCGAGCGTTATCTGGCCCTGCTCAAGGTCGAGCGGGTCAACTTCGACGACCCGGAGAAAGCGAAGCACCGGATCGCGTTCGACAACCTGCGGCCGCGCTACCCCGACCGCCGGATCCGGCTCGAGCGCAAGGATGGCGACCTGTCCACCCGCGTGATGGACATCCTGTCACCGATCGGGTTTGGGCAACGCGGCCTGATCGTCTCACCTCCCAAGGCCGGCAAGACCATCCTGCTCCAGAAACTCGCCAACTCCATCACCGAGAATCACCCCGAGTCCTCCCTCATCGTGCTGCTCATCGACGAGCGGCCGGAGGAGGTGACGGACATGGAGGAGAACGTCAAGGCCGAGGTGATCTCGTCCACGTTCGACGAGCCGGCCGACCGCCACGTGCAGGTGGCGGACATGGTGATCGAGAAGGCCAAGCGGCTGGTGGAGCACGGCCAGGACGTGATCATCCTGCTCGATTCGATTACGCGTCTGGCGCGCGCGCACAACACGGTGGTGCCGCATTCGGGCAAGATCCTCTCGGGCGGCGTGGACGCCAACGCGCTCCAAAAGCCCAAGCGCTTCTTTGGCGCGGCCCGGAACATCGAGGGCGGCGGCTCG
>JBFGDF010000176.1:0-5514 GCA_041580775.1 Gemmatimonadales bacterium | reverse complement strand
TGGTCGGGCACGAGTCCGAGCGGCGGAGCATTGGCGCCGAGCCGTTCCGCGCGACCGTCGCGACGCAGCACGAACGCGTGGGGGTGGCCCGCATTGGCATACCGCAGGTTGCCGTGCACGCGGTCGGTCACTCCGTAGAACAGGGTCAGGTACATCTCCGTGTCCCGCAGATCGCCGCCGACCGACGCCAGCAGCAGGCGGAGGACGTCTTCCGGGGAGCCGGCTTCCTCCGCGTGGATGCCGGCCGCCGAGAGCACGAGGGCCATGATCAGCGCGGCGCCGAAGCCGTGCGACGACACGTCGCCGAGCATCACGCCGAGGCGGTGTTCGGGCAGGCGGATGATGTGGTAGAAGTCGCCACCGACCTCGTCGGCCTGCCGGCAGCGGGCGGCGACATCGGCCGCCCCGGCATAGCGCGGGATGAGCAGCTTGAGTTGAAGGTCGCGGGCAAGCTCGGCCTCGCGCCGCAGGCGCTGCTGGGCCCGGTCGCGTTCGAGCAGGCGCTGATTCTCGATGAAGGTCCCCACCTGACTGGCGACGGCGGCCAACAGCCGCTTGTCCCCGTCCGTGAAGGCATCGGTCCCGAACCGGTCCGTCACGTTGAGCACGCCAACCGCACGCGGGTCCCCTTCAGGCTGGGGGAACAGAATCGGGATCGACAAGAAGGCCGCGCCCCGATACGTGCGGTCGGGCTCGCTGGGCGGCGGTTCCTCGCCCGAGGTGGGGTCGAACTCCGCGATCCGGCGGTCCCGGAAGGCCCGCGCGGCTACCGAATGAGGATCGTCCACGGGGATCGGAGGGAACCGTCGCACGTCGATTCCCCACCCCGCCACCGGGTGCAGCAGCCGCGCGTCCTCGTCGTGCACGAGAATGGACGCGCGGCGAGCCCCGACCACGGTAGCCACCTCGCGGACGATCGTCCGGGCAGACTCGACGAGCCCGAGGGTGCGCCCCAGCGTTTCACTGATCGTGTAGAGCAGCTCGATTTCCTCGAGCCGATCGTGGAGCTGCTGGACGATGGCCAGTGAATCGCGTTCGGACCCCAGCAAGGTGCTGAGGATTGGGATCGCCCGCGCGGCGGCGTCTCCCGTGCCGTGCTCGAGTTCGGCCCAGTAGCCGTCGAGGCCCGCCAGCGGGGCAAACCAGGACCGCCCCCAACGGAACCCCTCGCCGGACTCCCCGGGGTCCGGCGGGGGGCGGTCATCGGGCCCTTCGCCCGCGACGGCCCGGAGGCCCGCGTGCCCCCCGCTCCACAGACGGATCCGATGACCGACCAGATTGCCGAGGGCGAGGAGCAGGGCGTCGAGCCGTTCTAGGCGCGGCGCAGGACCATGCAGATGCCGTTGCCTCGTTCGTTCAGGTAGACGTCGTCGACCAGCTGGCGAATCAGGAAGAGGCCGCGCCCGCCGAGCGCCTCGAGGTCATGGGGGAGGGAGACGTCGGCGAAGGCCGCCGGGTCGAACCCGGCGCCTTCGTCCTGCACCTCGACCAGGAAATGCGGCTCCGTGACCGTGATGTGCACGTGCACGTGCTTGGCCGCGTTTTCGGCGTTGCCGTACAGGATCGCGTTGGCCAGCGCTTCGCACAGCGCCACGCGCAAATTGAACCGGGCTCGCCGGACGGTGAGGCCTTCGGCCACGCAGTGGCGGGCGACCACGTCCACGGCTTCTTCCACGACCTCCAGATCGCTGGGCAGTCGGACGGAGATGCGCAGCGCGGTCCGCGCCGGCTCCGGAAGCGACACGTCGTGCCGCCGCACCGCGAGACGCAGGGGGACGGTCACGGCGTCAGAACTTCTTCAGCGCGTCGTCGACGGACTCGGTGATGGCAAAGAGCGTGTCGAGCTTGGTCAGCTCGAACAGGGTGCGGAGATCTTCGTTGAGGCCCGCCAGCCGCAGCTCCCCATCCACTTCGCGGAGCTTCTTGGCAAGGGAGACCAGCGCGCCCAGACCGGAGGAGTCGATGTAGCCGGTGTCCGAAAAATCCACCAGGATCTTGCGCGCACCGCCGTCGGCGGCGTCGAGTACCTTCTGCTTCAGCTCGTGCCGGTTGGACACGATCAGCTGCCCGTCCACGCCGACCACCACGACCCCGCTCGCGTCCTTCCGCATCGTGAAACTCATCGACACCTCCCCTACCGGTTCACGCCGCCGTCCGGGACTGGAGCAGCGCCACGGCTGCCACGTCCACGACGTCGTCCGTCGTGGCCCCGCGCGACAGATCCGACATCGGACGCGCGAGCCCCTGCACCACCGGGCCGATCGCCACGGCACCCGCCAGCCGCTGCACCAGTTTGTAGGCTATGTTGCCGCTGTCAAGGTCCGGAAAGACGAGGACGTTGGCCCGACCCGCCACGGGCGAGTCGGGAGCCTTGCGATCCGCCACTGCGGGGACCAGCGCGGCATCGCCCTGGAGCTCGCCGTCGCACGCGATCTCCGGGCGCAGCTGGCGAAAGCGCTCGACGGCCGCCCGCACGTGCTCGACCCGCGGCCCGTCGGCACTGCCCTTGGTGCTGAACGACAGGAACGCCACGACGGGCGCATCCCCGACGATCCGCTGCCGGTCGTCCGCGGCGGCGGCCGCGATCTCCGCGAGCTGCGCCGGCGTCGGATCGGGCACGACGCCCGCATCCGTGAAGGTCAGCACGCCATTGGGCGGCAGCGCCGCCCCGCCGGTCGTCCGTCCGTCGATCCGCCGATCCGTCGACCCGTCGGATTCGAACACCATGTAGAAGGCACTGCTCACCGTCTGAATCCCGGATGCCGGCCCGATCGCCCACAGGGCCGCCCTTAGGACAGCCGCCGTGGGACACGTCGCGCCCGCGACCGCCGCCTCCGCGACCCCGAGAGCGACGAGCCCCGCCGCGAACCGGAGCGGATCGCGCGCCAGCTCCACCGCGCGGCGGTCGTCGGGGACCCGGTCGGGACGGCGGCGCTTGAGCAGCGCCGCGACGTCGCCCAGCCGGGGATGCTCGTCCACCGGCCCGTCCAGCACGATGACGCGCGCAATACGCTCGGCCGTGAGCCGATCCGCCGCCGCCCGCACGCGCGGGTCCCAGCCTTCGGCGAGCACCACGGTCCGGCCCAGTGCCCCGGCCCGCCGATGCAGGTCCTGTCGGAAGCTCATCCGCCCAGCTTGGCGCGCAGCGCCCGCTCGACCGCCGGATGCACCAGGGCAGAGACCTTCCCGCCATAGCGCGCCACCTCGCGTACGATGCTCGAGCTGAGGAACGTGAGTCCCACATCCGGCATCAGGAAGACGGTCTCCAGCTCCGGATTCAGCTGCCGGTTCATCAGGGCCATCTGGAGCTCGTATTCAAAGTCGCTCACGGCGCGGAGTCCCCGCACGACCACGGCCGCGCCCACCTCGTGCGCGAACCGCGCCAGCAGTCCGTCGAACGCGCGGACCTCGATGCGCGGGTCGTCCCCCACGACGGTGCGCAACAGGTCCATGCGCTCCTCGACGGTGAAGAGCGGGGTCTTGGTGGCGTTCACGGCCACGGCCACGATGACCCGCTCGGCGAGGTTGAGGCTGCGCCGGATGAGGTCTTCGTGCCCGTGCGTGACGGGATCGAACGAGCCGGGGTAGAGCGCGATACGGGTCATGGCGCGTGGAAGAAAGTGAGAGCGACGCCGCCGTAGCGGCGCGTGTCCTCGCCGCCGAGTTCCACGTCGGCGGCGTGCTCGATGCCGAGCACCCGGGCGAAGGTCCGCTCGCGGAACGCGTCGCGCAATCGGGCCGCCTGGTCCGTCGAATAGGGGGGGTCGGCGAAGGCCACGTCAAATGCGCCCGGCTGGAGGCGCTTCACGAACCGGAGCACCTCGGCCCGGCGGACGGTAACGCGGGCTTCCACGGCGAGCGCCGCGATATTGGCCCGCAGCGCGGTCAACGAGGCCGGGTTCAGTTCCACGAATGTGGCGTCTGCGGCGCCGCGGGACAGCGCCTCGAGCCCGAGCGCCCCCGACCCGGCAAACAGGTCGAGCACGCGCGCCCCAGGGAGGAACGGCTCGACGATGCTGAGCCAGGCTTCCCGGACCCGGTCGGCGGTGGGCCGGACGCGGGCGTCCGGCGGCGGCCGCAGACGCCGGCCTCGGAACTCCCCGGCGACGATGCGCATCAGGCCGCCGGCCGCACCTGGACGATGCGCGCCTGGAGACTCACGTCCCCACGCCACTCGTTCCGCTCGAGCTTGAACGCGACGTCCACGGGACCGCGCCACCACGCCGGGTCCACTCGATCGGCCCAGTCGAAGCCGATGGCACCGATCCGCCCACCCGGGTCTTCCAGCACGAGGCGCAGGTGGTTGGTCCCCACCGGCCGCGCCTCCCGCACGATCGCCCCCGCCACGCCGAACACCGGAGCGGGATTGCCCGCCCCACACGGCTCGAGATGACGCAGCAGCCGCTCGAGATCGAAGTCGACCTCGTCGAGGCGCACCACAGCGTCGATACGCTGGGTCGGCACGAGATCGTCCGGGCGGAGGCGCTCCCGCGCGGTTCCGTTGAACGCCTCACGGAACGCACCGATCCGGTCCCGCGCCACCGTCAGGCCCGCCGCCATCCGGTGGCCGCCGAAGCGCTCGAGCAGCGGGGCGCAGGCCCGCAGCGCGTCGTGGAGGTCGAACGCCGATATGCTGCGTCCCGATCCCTTGCCGAGGTCCCCCTCGAGCGCGATCAGGATAGTCGGCCGGGCGTAGCGCTCCACGATGCGGGACGCCACGATGCCGATCACGCCCGCGTGCCATTCGTCGGAGGCGAGCACGAGCCCGTAGTCGCGGTCGAGATCGGCATCGCGCTCGACGGCCTCGACGGCCTGATCGAGGATGGCCTGATCCATCTCCTGCCGCTGGGCGTTCATCGTCTCGAGCCGCCGCGCGCGGGCATGCGCCTCCTCCTCGTCGTCGGCGAGGAGCAGCGCGAGCCCGTCCATGGCGTCGCCAATCCGGCCCGCGGCATTGAGCCGGGGCCCGAGCACGAACCCCACGTGACCGGCACGGATGTCCTGTTGGCCGAGCCCCGCCGTTTCGACCAACGCCCGCAGTCCGGGCCAGCGGGTGTCGGCGAGCTTGCGGAGGCCAAAGCGGGTCAGCACCCGGTTTTCCGCGGTCAGGGGAACGACGTCGGCCACGGTCGCCATCGCGACGAGGTCCAGGAGGTGCAGGGGGAGGTGTGGCGGCAGATCCAGGGCCGGTACCAGCGCCTGCACGAGCTTGAACGCGACGCCCGTGCCGCAGAGGTCCGCGGTGGGCGCGGCCGGATCGCCCCGGCGGGGATTGACGATCGCGTCGGCCACCGGCAGCTCGCCGGGCAGGTGGTGATCGGTAATCACCACGCGCATGCCCGCCGCCCGCGCGTCAGCGACCGCTTCCCTGGCCGTCGTCCCGCAGTCGCAGGTGACGATCAGGCCCGCGCCGGCGGCGCGCGCGGCGGCGACCCCCGCGGGCCCCAGGTCATATCCGTCCCGCAACCGGTTGGGGATGAACGGGACGACCGCGGCGCCCGCCGCCCGCAGCGC
>JBFGDF010000175.1:0-5528 GCA_041580775.1 Gemmatimonadales bacterium | reverse complement strand
TGAGCCGGCACAGCCGCCGCAGGTCGCGCGGCGCCAGGTGGGCGTTGGCGTAGAGGCCCGCCCGGCCCGCGAACCGCTCCGTCTGCACGGCGCGCGCCCGGTTGACGCGCTCGCGGATCGCCACGCTCGGCTCCCCACCCCGCTCGCCCGACAGCGCCTGGTACGGCGGGGGCGGAGTGTTGCCGGGGGGGACAGACGGACGGGCGGTCGGGCGGACGGGCGGGCAGGCGGACGGAGGCGCGGGTGATGGGGCGGCCGCTCAGGGGACCGCCCCATCATCCCGCCACACGCTATCGCACGGTCCAGAGCGTCGCATGCTGCTCGCCACCGGCCGTGGTGCTCGAGCCGACCACCTGGCCGCGCTCGTTGATGGCGTCGGCAAAGCTGGACTCGCCGCCCAGGGTGCCCAAGTCCGTCATCGTGCCCGCCTCCCAGAGGAAGGCATGGAAGGGACCATCGGCGGTCCGGCTCGAGCCGGCCACCTGGCCCCGCGCGTTGATGGCGACCGCCCGGCCGAACGTACCGCCCAGCGTGCCGAGGTCGGTCATCGTGCCCGCCTCCCAGAGGAAGGCATGTATGGGACCATCGGCGGTCCGGCTCCAGCCGACCACCTGGCCGCGCGCATTGATGGCGTCCACCTGGGTGAAGGGGATCGGGCCCAGGGCGCCGAGGTCGGTCATCGTGCCCGCCTCCCAGAGGAACGCACTGAGGAGGGGGCTGCCCTGGCCAATGACCTGGCCGCGCTCGTTGATGGCGACGGCCGTGCTGCGCCCCCCGTCCAGCGTGCCGAGGTCGGTCATCGTGCCCCGCTCCCAGAGGAATGCATGGTCTGGACCGGCGGCGGTCCCGGCCGAGCCGACCACCTGGCCGCGCCCGTTGATGGCGCGGGCGGCGCTGGACAAGCCGCCCAGCGTGCCGAGGTCGGTCATCGTGCCCGCCTCCCAGAGGAACGCATGGGTTCCAGCGCCGGTTTGGCTGAAGCCCACCACCTGGCCGCGCGCGTTGATGTCGCGCGCCTCGCTGAACCCACCGCCCAGCGTCCCGAGGTCGGTCATCGTGCCCCGCTCCCACAGGAACGCATGGAATTCACCGCTGGCGGTCCGGCTGATACCCACCACTTGGCCGCGGTCGTTGATGGCGACGGCCCGGCTTATGGTGCCGCCCAGCGTGCCGAGGTCAGTCATCGTGCCCCGGTCCCAGACAAACGCATGCGCGTCCCCGCTGGCGGTCTGGCTCACGCCCACCACCTGGCCGCGCGCGTTGATGGCGACGGCCCTGCTAGACTCGCCGCCCAGCGTGCCAAGGTCGGTGATCGTGACGTTGCCGGCGACCGAGAGGTTCGGGGTGGGGAGCGGGTCTCTTGCGCCGGGGGCCGTGGGCCGCTCACAGGCGGTGAGGCCGAGCAGCGTCACGGCCAGCACGGCGGGGGCGATGGGGCGCACCATCGGACACCTCCCTGCTGGAATGTGGGCTCCGAGCGCCCGCGCGCGGGCTCCCGGGCCCCACACCATGCCCGCCGAACCCCGCATCCGCAAGCGCCGAGAGGCCGAGGCGTGCCGCACAGATCGTGCCGCGCCGCCGGGCGGACGGCGCTCGGGGCTACGTGAGGTACTTCCAGATCAGATAGAACATCAGGATGATCAGCAGGATAGCGATTGAGGAGACGAAGCAATCACACCGGCGCCGCCATCCCCCGATCCCGCGCGTAGCGCCGCAGCTCCCTGACCCCGCCCTTGAACGAGTACGCCTCGTACCCCGAGCGCTGCATCACCTCGGCCACGTACGCCGACAGCACCCCGAACTGGCACACGAGCACGTAGCGCCGCGTCTTGTCCAGCTCGCGGAAGCGCGCCGCCAGCTGCGCCAGGTCCCAGCGCTCGGCGCCGGGATAGTGCCACGCCTCGTAGTGATGCGGCTCCCGGCAGTCGAGGAGCACCGCGCCGTCCTCCAGATCGTCCGCGAAGAGATACGGCTGCACCAGGTCCACCGCGGTGAGCCCCCGGAGATCCAGCACCTTGCGGCCGGCCACCGCGGCATCCAGCACCGCGAGATCCACCTTCGCTTCCTCGTTCCGCGCGGCCCGGGGCTTGGCGTGCGTCACGGGGCGGTCGGGCAGGATCGCGCAGTACTCGCGGATGTGCGCGCTCAAGACCGCCGTCCCGATCCGCTCGGCCCGCGCGATGATCTCCGTTTTGTCCAACCCCAGGAGCGGGCGGAACACCGGCAGCTCGGCGACGTCGTCGATCGCCCGCAGGTTGCCCAGCGTCTGCGACGACACCTGGCCCACCGACTCGCCCGTGACGATCGCCTCGCCCTCCACCGCCGCCGCGATCCGCTCGGCGGCGCGGTACATCAAGCGCTTGAGCACCACCTGCCAGTAGCGGGGCGCGACCGCGGCCTTGAGCGCCTCGACCACCGCGACGAAGTCCACGACGTGGATCTTGGGGCGAGACCCGAAGCTCCACGCGTCCGCCAGGATCTTCCCCACCGAGACCACGGCGCGCTCGTACGCCTCGCCGCTCAGGTTGCAGAAGACGTAGTGCAGCGCGATCCCGCGCTTGAGCATGAGCCACGCGGCCACCGGCGAGTCGAACCCGCCGGAGATGAGACAGACGGCGAGGCCCTCGACGCCCAGGGGCAGGCCACCCACTCCGGGGACGCGGTCACTATAGAGGAACGCCTCGCCGTCCCGCAGCTCGACCCACACGGCGACATCGGGATCGTCGAGATCCACCGTCGCGCCGGGATTGAGTGCGGCGCCCAGTTGGACACGGACGTCCTGCGACGCGAACGGGAACCGTCCGGCGCGGCGCACCCGCACGGCGAACTTCCGGCCGCGCACGCGGTCGGCGTACAGCTCGCGGCCCACGCGCACGATCGTTGCCAGGTCGCCCGGGACGCGCGCCTCGACCGTCGAGACGGAGCTGACGCCGAACACCCGGGCGACGCGCTCCGCCGCCGACGCGTCGGACGCCTCGACGAGGATGCGGCTCCAGCCGGCATCGATGCGGTGGTCGATACCGCCGGAGCGGAGCGCGTCCCGGATATTGTCCACGAGCTGCCGCTGGAAGCGGCGCCGTGTGCGCCGCGCCTTGGTCGCCACCTCCGCGGCGATGCGGACGAGGACGAGGTGCGGCGTACCGTTCGCGGTCATGATCTCGAAGCTATCCGGCGGCCAGGGCGATTCCAAGCCTCCCGGTACCCCGTGTTACCTTCCCCCCGTGACCGATCGCATCCTCGTGACGGGCGCCACCGGCTACGTGGGCGGGCGGTTGCTGCACGTGCTGGAGCGGCAGGGCCGCCCCGTCCGGTGTCTCACCCGCCGGCCGGAACATCTGCGGCCGCGGACCGCGCCGGCAACCGACGTGGTGAAAGGCGACGTGCTCGACGCCGAGTCGCTCGCACCGGCGCTCGCGGGCGTCGGCGCCGCGTATTATCTGATCCACTCGATGGGTGCCGGCGAGTCGTTCGAGGAGCAAGATCGGCGCGGTGCCGAGGCGTTCGGCGCGGCCGCGCGCCGGGCGGGCGTGCGGCGGATCATCTACCTGGGAGGCCTCGGACGGGAGGCCGACCTCTCGCCGCATCTCGAGAGCCGCCAGGAGGTGGGGCGCATCCTCCGCGAGTCGGGCGTGCCGGCGATCGAGCTGCGCGCGTCCATCATCCTGGGCTCGGGCAGCCTGTCGTTCGAGTTGGTGCGGGCGCTGGTCGAGAAGCTCCCGGTCATGGTGACGCCGCGTTGGGTGGACAAGAAAGCCCAGCCGATCGCGATCGAGGACGTCCTGCACTACCTGGTGGCAGCGCTCGACGCACCGTCCGACGTCGCGGGCATCTTCGAGATCGGCGGCGCGGATCGGGTGTCGTACCTCGGGATCATGCGCGAGTACGCCCGCCAGCGCAGGCTGCGCCGGGTATTTCTTCCGGTCCCCGTGTTGACGCCGCGCCTGTCGAGCCTGTGGCTCGGCCTCGTGACGCCGGTCTACGCGCGGATCGGCCGCAAGCTCATCGACTCGATCCGCAACGACACCGTGGTCGAGGACGACCGGGCGGTCCGCGCCTTCGCCGTGCGGCCCATGGGAGTGGCGCAGGCGATCGCCCGAGCGCTCGCGAACGAGGACCGTGAGTTCGCGGAGACGCGTTGGTCCGACGCGCTCTCCTCGGTAGGCGACGGGCGCGGCTGGGCCGGCGCCCGGCTCGGCTCCCGCTTCGTGGACTCCCGCTCGGTCCACGTGCCGCGCACCTCGCGGGCGGCGTTCCGCCCCATCCGCCGCATTGGTGGTGCGGTCGGCTGGTACTACGCCGACTGGCTGTGGCGCGTCCGCGGGTTGCTCGACCTGTTGGCGGGCGGCGCGGGGCTCCGGCGCGGCCGCCGCGACCCCGAGCACCTGCTGCCCGGCGACACGCTCGACTGGTGGCGCGTGGAGGCGGTGGAGCCCGATCGGCTGCTCCGGCTCGCAGCGGAGATGCGGGTACCGGGGCGCGCGTGGCTCCAGTTCGAGGTGGCGCCTGACGGCACGGGGTCCGAGATCCGGCAGACGGCGATCTTCGATCCGGCCGGCCTCGTGGGCCGCCTCTACTGGTACCTGCTCTACCCGATCCACACCCTCATCTTCCGGGGCATGCTGCGTCGGATCGCGGCGGCGACGCCCGAGACGGTGACCGAATGACGCGCTTCGCGAGGCCGATCGTGGTGGCGAGCAAGTGCCTCGAACTGGCGGCCTGCCGCTACAACGGCCAGACGATCCGGGCGCCGTTCGTGCTCACGCTGATGCCGCACGTCGAGCTCAAGCCGATCTGTCCCGAGGTGGAGATCGGGCTCGGCACGCCGCGCGACCCGATCCGCATCGTGACACTCGAGGACCGGCGGCGGTTGGTCCAGCCGACGACCGGCACAGACGTGACCGACGCGATGACCGAGTTCGGCGAACGGTACCTGGGGGAGCTGGCCGCGGTGGACGGGTTCATTCTCAAGAGCCGCTCGCCGTCGTGTGGCATCAAGGACACGAAAGTCTACGGCGAGAGCCCGGGGGGCGGGCCGATCGCGAAGGACGCCGGGTTCTTCGGCGGGGCGGTGCTCAAGCGCTTCCCCCATGCGGCGGTGGAGGACGAGGGCCGGCTCACGAACTTCCGCCTGCGGCATCACTTCCTGATGAAGATCTTCACGCTGGCGGCGTTCCGCCGCGTGCGGGGGTCGGGCCGCATGGCCGATCTCGTGGCGTTCCACGCGGCCAACAAGTTCATGCTCATGGCGTATCACCAGGCGGCGCTCCGCGCGCTGGGGCGGATCGTGGCGAACGCCGAACGCAAGGCGTTCGCGGACGTGACGGCGGCCTATGCAGCCGAGCTGGCCCGCGCGCTCGCGCGCCCGGCCCGCAATCCGTCGCACGTGAACGTGATGATGCACGCGATGGGCTACGTGTCGGACGGCCTCTCCCCCGCCGAGAAACGGCACTTCCTGCAAGCGCTCGACGGCTATCGCGCGGGACAGGTGACGCTGCAGGCGCCGCTCGCCGTGCTCCAGTCGTGGATCC
>JBFGDF010000174.1:0-5749 GCA_041580775.1 Gemmatimonadales bacterium | reverse complement strand
GCCCAGGAGGTGGGCGCTCGTCCCGGCCCCGAGAGGGAAGTTCAGCATCAGAGCCGCGAACACGAACGCCGTCGCGGCCCCCAGGATGGGGGCCTCACGCTCTTCGAGCCGCTGGCGGGACCGGTGAGCGGCAAGCGCCAACACGGCCGCAGCCGCGACCGTCGTGCCGGCCACAACCGGCGCGCTCAGAAATCCATCGGGAATGTGAGCCACGGGACCTACTGCATGGCCAGGGACGGAATCGAACCGCCGACACGCGGATTTTCAGTCCGCTGCTCTACCAACTGAGCTACCTGGCCCCGGGCGCGGAAGTATAACCCCGCCGGGAGCGGCGGAGAACGGGCTCGTTACGGCGTCCCGTCCCCGCCACGCTCCGCCAGTTCGACGGCATCCGGGTATCGCGCGCGTACCCGCGCGATGACGGCGCGTGCCCGGTCCGGGTCCTTGCGGATCGTCCGGTAGATCTCCTCCAGCCGGATCGCCGCCTGGATCTCCACGGCCCGGGAGGTCCTGTGCGCCAAGTGACTCTCGAGCAGCCGGATCGTGTCGTCGAGCGTGGGACGCGTGTTGGGCGGAGGGCCGGCGGCGTCACCCTCCAGCAGGGTGCGCGCCAGCCATCCGCCGACCGGTCCCACGAGACGGTCCCAGAACACGTCCCACAAGCTCCACAGAATGCCGCAGGCGCCGGCCGCGGCGAGCAAGCGCCCACTGCGAAGACCCACGCCCGCTGCGGCGAACAGCACGGTCGCCACGGCAAAGACGGCGCGCCCGATCGCGGCGGGATGGGTGTAGCGGGGGGTGGGCGTCATGACGTGCACACGCTCGCGGGGCGGGCCAGAAGAGGTTATCTATGACCCGCATGCCGGCTTCGCAAACGGATCGCTCCGACGCACGGCTGCGCGTCGTGATTGTCGGCGGGGGCCTGGCCGGTCTGAGTGCGGCACTCGACCTCGTCGACGGCGGGGCGGATGTCACCGTGCTCGAGGCCGGTGACCGGTTTGGCGGCCAGGTGCGCACTACCCGCGAACGCGGGTTTCTGGTCGAGGAGGGGGCGGATGGTTTTGCCCCCGAGCAACTGGCGCTCCGCGGGCTGGTCCGCGATCTGCGGCTCGACGACGAGCTGCTCATCCCCGAAGAGCTTCCCACGCTCGTGCTCGAGCGGCGCAACGGCTCACGCGCGTTTCACACACCCCCGGAGCCGGTGGCCGGCGCCGTGTCCGCCATCACCCTGCAGCAGGGCATGGGCGCGCTGGTGCGCGCCATAACGCGCCGTCTCGACGGCCGGGCGGACCTCCGCGTGGGCAGCGCGGCCGTGGCGCTCGAGCAGAGCGACGGGAGGATGACCGTGTATCCGGAGCTCGGGCCAGCGCTCGTCGCGGACGCGGTGGTGCTGGCGCTCCCTCCCCGAGCCGCGGCCTGGCTGCTCCACCCGATTCAGGCGGAGTGTGCCCGCGCCCTCGCCAGTCTGAGCGCCCGTTCCCTGATCGTGACCAGCGTGGCCTATCGGCGCCGCGACGTGGCGCACCCGCTCGACGCCGCCGGATTCCTGGTGCCGCACACCCCGGGCGACGAGGGGCTCGAGGCCTGCGCGTTCGTCACCTCCACGATGGCCAAACGGGCGCCGGCGGAGGCCGTGTTGCTCCGTGCCCTGCTTCGACCGGCGCGCGGCGAGCTGGCATCGACCACCGACGACGGATGGGTGCGCAGCGCGCACACGATGCTGTCACCGGTGTTAGGGCTCGGGGCCGAGCCGGTCGCCGCCTGGGTCGCGCGCTGGACGGACGCCATCCCGATGATCGACGCGGAGTATCGGCAGCTCCTGGCCGAGGCGGCCGGCGAACTCGAGCGCGCGGGACGGCTCGAGTTCGCCGGAGCCGCGTTCGGGGACCCCGGGCTGGACGGCGCGCTCCGTTCCGGGCGCGAAGCCGCGCACCGGCTCCTGTCGGCATGACGCCCCTCGCGTCCCGGCGGCGGAGTCGCACCCTGCGCGGGGGCGCCTCCGTCTTCGTCGTGCTCGTGGGCGCCGCCGCGGGGACGGTCCAGGCGCAGGGCTTGGCGACGGTGTGTCGTGCCGTGAGCGCGCCCACGGTCGGCCAGTGGGCGGCATACCAGCTCTCGGGGGGCTCCGCGGAGCGCGTGACCACCCTCCGGTCCGCCATCACCGGCGACGAACAAATCAACGGGACGACTCACCTCTGGCAGCAGATCACGACGACGGGCGACCTGGGCATGGTGGCGGTGCGAATGCTCGTCCCCGGCGACCCGTACCGGCCGACCGACATCCGGCGTGCCATCGTGCAGCTGCCCGGGCAGGAGCCGCTCGAGCTCCCGCCCCACCTGGTGGCGCAGTTCGGCGCCGAGCACGGAACGGGCGCCACCCCGGACCCCATGGCGACGTGTCGCGAGGGGCGGGCGCTCGATTGGGAGATGGTCACCGTGCCCGCGGGCACGTTCCGGGCGCTGCGCGTCCGGCACGTGCGCGACGGTCGCACGGCAGACACGTGGCTGGTACCCGGCATTCCCTTCGGACAGGTGCGAACCGTCGTGTCCGGCGCGTCCGCGGCGGAACGTGCCGAGGTCGTGCTCACCGCCTACGGTCAGGAAACGCCGGCGCGTTCGGTCCCCCGTCGCCCATGAGCGCGGCCAGCTTCCCCAACCTCACCGTGGTGGACCACCCGCTGGTCCAGCACAAGCTGACGCGGTTGCGCGACCGGACCACGGGCACGCGCAATTTCAAGGCGCTCGTGAGCGAGCTCGCCATGCTGATGGCGTACGAGGCGACGCAGGACCTCCCGCTGGAGGAGGTCGAGGTCGAGACGCCGCTCGAGCGAACCGTTGGGCGACATCTCGCCGGCAAGAAGCTCGCCCTGGTGCCGATTCTGCGCGCGGGGCTGGGCATGGTCGATGGCATCACGCAGCTGGTTCCGCATGCGCGGGTCGGGCACATCGGCCTCTACCGCGACCACGAGACCCTCGAGCCCGTCGATTATTACTTCAAGATTCCGGGCAGCGAGGAGGACCGGCTCTTCCTGGTGCTCGACCCGATGCTCGCGACCGGCGGCTCGGGCGTGGAGGCGGTCCGGGCGCTGAAGAACGCGGGGGCCGCTCGGATCCGGCTGCTGTGTCTCGTGGCCGCCCCGGCGGGCGTCCGCCGCATGCTGGAGCACCACCCGGACGTGCGGATCTTCACCGCGTCCCTCGACCGCGCCCTCAACGCCCAGGGCTACATCCTCCCGGGTCTCGGCGACGCCGGCGACCGACTGTTCGGCACGAGGTAGGAACGCCATCATGCGACAATACGAGGTGGTCATCGTCCGGCTGGCCGGCCGGAGCCGCGCCGATGAAGAAGCGCTCACCGACCTGCTCAACGAACGGGCCCGCGCCGGGTGGCACTTCCACTCGACGACGCCGCTGGGTGCGACGCGCGTCCTCGCCGTCTTCTATCGTGACGCCGCCTGATCCGGCCCGGGGGCCCGCCGCCGGCGAGCGCCTCGGGTCGCGGCGTGCCTGGAGTGGCCGCCTGCTCGCCGTCGACGTGGACGCGATCCGCGCCCCCGACGGGACCGAACTGGAGCTCGAAATGGTGCGGCATCCGGGCGCGGCGGCGGTGGTCCCCCTGTTGTCCGATCCCGAGGCCGAGGACCCCACCGTGCTGCTGCTGCGGCAGTACCGGTATGCGGCCGGGGGGATGCTCTGGGAGATTCCCGCGGGCGTGCTCGAGGTCGGCGAACAGCCCGTCGAATGCGCGCGCCGGGAGCTGCGGGAGGAAGCCGGGGCCGAGGCCGAACGGATCGAGCACCTCGTCTCCATCTTCACCACCCCGGGCTTTACGGACGAGCGGATCCACCTGTTCCTGGCGACGGGACTGCGGGCGGGTGCGGCGACCCCCAACCCCGACGAGCTGATCGAAGTGGCGCCCCGTCCGCTGTCGCAGGCGCTTGCGATGATCCGCGACGGCGAAATCCAGGACGCCAAGTCCATCGTGGCCCTCCTGTACGTCGCCGGGTTTGCCCTCGGCCGGTGATGAACCCTGCGGACCACCGCCTGTCCCCTCATGAGGACAGCGGAAACCTTTCGCCACCGCCGAGCGTTATTTCGGCAGAGCCCGGTAACCCCCTGCCTGTGCAACGGTTAGTGGGGCTCGGGCATCGAAGAGATGGGAGGGGGAGCGTCGGTATGCTTGTTGCCCCCTCCGGGAAACGTCAGGACGGAGCCGGTCTATCGGATTCTCGTGGTTCGGACGGAGCGGATGCCTGCGGGGCATCCCGGGGAGCTTCACATGACGACTGCCACTGGCGCGCCTCGTCCGCTCGGGACGGCGGCGCTCACGACCCTCGGCGACTCCGAGGTCGTTGCGAGTTACCTCGCCGGCGAACGGCGGGCGTTCGACGTACTCGTCGACCGCTATCAACGGCGGTTGCTCAACTTCGTCTACCGCACCATCGGCGACCGGGAACGGGCGGAAGATCTCGTGCAGGAGGTCTTCATCCGCGTCCATCGTCATCTGCACCGGTTCGACCAGACCAAGAAGTTCTCGACCTGGATCTACACGATTGCCTCGAATCTGGCCAAGAACGAGCTGCGCAACCGGAGCCGCAATCCGCTCGTGCTGTTCCAGACGATCCGCAAGGACTCGGACCAGGACAACCGGCCGCTCCAGTTCGAAGACCGGCACACGCGCCCCGACGATCTGTTCCGCAAGCGCCACCTGCGGGAGCTCGTGGACTGGGCGGTGACGCGCCTTCCCGAGCACCATCGGATCGTGTTCGTGCTGCGCGAGCTCGAGGGCAAGACGTACGAGGAGATCGCCGAGATCACGGACTGCAATCTGGGGACGGTGAAGAGTCGCCTGAATCGGGCGCGCGCGCGCTTCGCCCAGGTCATCGGTCCCTGGATGGACTGACCGGCTACGGCCGGGTCGTTCCCTCCCCGCCGGCGTCCGACTCTCCCGGACGCCGGCGTTGGCCTGTCCGGAACCTTCGCCGGGCCGCTCGGTACAAGAGCCGGATCCTCCTGGTACGACCATGACCTGCAGCGAATTTCTTCAGGCCTATTCGGAGTACCGCGACGGCCTGCTCCGCGAGCCGGCCGCGGTGACGGCCGTCGAGGCGCATCTCGAGGGGTGTCCGACGTGCGCACGGCTCGCGCGGGCCATGGCGCTCGGGCTTTCCGCCCTGCGGGATACCGAGGACGTCACTCCCTCGCGGCGGTTTCGGACGGAACTCACGCACCGGCTGCGAGCGGAGGTCGCGATCGGCGATCCGATCGCCCCGACGCACGCGGGGCTCGCCGCGGCGTTATTGCTGGCGGCGGCGCTCGGACTGCTGCTCTACGAGAGCGTGGTGCGGCCGGAGGTCGCGGCCGTGGCCCGCTCGGAGGCGATCCCGGTCGACACGCGGCCCTACGCGCCTGCCCTGACCGACGTCACGCTTCCCGCCTTCACCCATTCCGCGCTCCAGTTCCACAGCCAGCAGATCCCCCTCGGCTCGTACGCCGCCTTCATGCGCTGACGCGCGGCTTTCATCCCCTCTGGCGGACGGGTAATTTCCGCCTGTCATGGCCGACCTTTCCTTGGAGCAGGCGTTCGCCGCCCTGAAACGGGGTGACGTCCGGCCCGTGTACTACCTCACGGGCCCCGAGGAGATTCTGAAGGACGAGCTCGTGGCGGCGATCATCGGGCGGATGCTGGACCCCACGACCCGGGACTTCAACCTGGACGTGCGCGCGGCCGGGGATCTCGACGGGGAGG
>JBFGDF010000173.1:0-5770 GCA_041580775.1 Gemmatimonadales bacterium | reverse complement strand
GGCATGTGACGTGCCTTTCAAACGGGTGGCCGGGACGGGGTGTGCCCGGTTTCCGACAACTCGCAGGCCGGTAGCACAGGGGGTGGGATGGCGCGAGCGCGATGGGTCTTCCTGGGGTTGGCGCTGGCCTTGATGGCCGACCCGGCGCAGGGGCAGTACGTCTCGCCGCAGAACGTCAAGTTCCAGGGGGTGAGTCCCTGGGGGTTCTCTCAGACGGGGTACGGCGTGTACATCGGGCCGTACGCGCTCCAGTTGATGGGGGAGCCCGGTCAGCCGACGATCGACGCCTTCTGCGTGGACTTCGAGAACTACGCGTACACCGGCTCGTCCGGATGGACCGCCAACATCAACAACCTGGGCAGCGGCACCATGGCCCAGACGCGGCAGTGGGCCACGTATGGGAACGCTACGGTTGTGCAGGCCCGCTACCAGGCGGCCGCGTATCTGGTGTCGAAGATGAACCCCGGCAATGCCGCCGACTGGTGGAAATACCACGGCGCGGCCTGGTATGTGATGTCCGGACCGACGTTCACGTCCACGGACAAGTTCTACAGCCCGTTCATGACCAAGCTGACCGCGACGCAACGCGCCCAGGTCCTCACCTTGGTGAACGAGGCACTCAACACGGGCTACACGACCGTGAACGCCGCCGACTGGGCAGTCATCACGCCCTCCGGTGTCCCGAACTCGCAGGAGTTCATCACCAATGTGGTGCCGGAGCCGGAGACGATCCTCCTGCTGGCGTCGGGACTCTTGGCCCTGGGCCTCGTCGCGTACGTGCGATCGGCGGCCTGAGACCTCCGCACCCCACGCCCCACACCCCCCGGACGGGCTGAGTATCTTCAGCCCGTCTTTCTTTTGGCGTCATCGGCCTTAGGAGCCCTCATGGCTGCGCAGAATCTGCGGCGGCTGGCCTGGCCCGGGTATCTCTTCGCCTTGCTGCTCGTGGCGTTCCCGTTGGGTGATTTGCTCGTGAACGTGTGGCCACCTCGGGTGGGGGAGTTGCAGTGGCGCTACGGCTCGATCGGCCTGCTCTCGGGCTTCTGGCTCACGCCGCTGTTCGGCCTGGCCCTTGGGGCGTTCTGCGCGTCCGTGTTGGACCACAGGCGCGTGTTGCGGACGCTCGCCGTGCTCAGCTTGCTCGCGGTCTTCCTGCTGAGCGGGCTCGTCGTGCTCTTCACGCTCGACTGGCTGCAGGTGCGGCCCACCATCCCCGCTGAGGGGCGCGCGTCGATGGACGTGGGCTCGGTGAAGGCGCTGGTCAAACATGGCGCCGTTGCCGTGCTGTTCGTCTGGTTTGGCGTGGCGGGCTGGCGGACCTCGCGCTCCAACGGCCGGAGCCGGCGTCCCCCCGCGCCGCTCATGCGCGAGCCGCAGAGGTCCAGCGACGCGTGAAGGCGTCGCGAAAGCGGAGTTTGCCGGTCCGCTTTAGATTGGAGGCATGTCGCTGATGAACTGGCTCCGGAGCCTGAGTGCGGAGGTGCCCGCTCGGGACGGCGTGTGCGAGTTCCGCTGCCGCAAGGCGCAGTGCCGCCACGGGGAGTGGGAGCGCTGCGACTTCCGCCTGCGCGGGGGCCTGCCGGCGGACCTGCCAGACGCGAGCGGAGAATCAGGCAGCGCGACCAACTCGGCCTGACCAGTCACTCGGACCGGAACCGCAGACTCCGGCGGCACGTCCCGCACGCCAGCGCCTCGCGCTCCGTCCACCGCTCCGATACCTCGAAGTCCTGCTCCGTGTCGCAATCGGGACACGTGCCGTGCACCCCGAGCGTCACCGACGCGGTCCGGAGTCGCCGCACCGCACTGTAGACCCCGAATCCCAGGAACCCCGGCACGAGCGCGAAGTGCGCGACCGGGATGAACACCGCCGAGGCGGCCGCCGCCCACCACGCGGCGATCCCGAGCAGGGCGCGTTTCGTCCGCGTCGCCCGATCGAGCTCGACGACCTTCAGCGTGGCACCCGGGGTATCTCCGTGGTACCCGGTGAGCGTCCCGCCGACCACGCGGCGCGGGTAGTCCATGGGCGCCAATCTAACGGTACCGCGGTTGGCGGGCGTACCTTCTACGCGACCTTCGCCCGGGCGGGGGGCAGGTGGAAATCCATCGTCGCCGTCGGACTCACGGTTGTATGCGTCACGGCAACCGCGGCCCAGCAGCCGGCACCGCCGCCACCGGACGTCACGTCGATCGCATCCACCGTCGTCGCGCTGTACGAGACGATCTCGGGGCCCGCCGGGGAACGCGATTGGGAGCGATTCCGATTCCTGTTCGTCGAAGGCGCACGGCTCATTCCGACCGCCCGCCCGGAGACCGGCCTATGGGTGCCGCGGGTCCTCAGCGTGGAGGGGTACATCGAGCGAACGCAGGGGTACTTCGCGCAGAACCCGTTCTACGAGCGGGAACTGGCCCGTGTCGTCGAGCGGTACGGGGCCATCGCGCACGTGTTTTCGACGTATGAGTCGCGCACGGCCCCGGACGCCGCCCCGTTCCTTGGGGCATCAACAGCATCCAGCTGTTCTTCGACCGCTGGCGGTGGTGGGTGGTGACCGTCCTGTGGGACGACGAGCGCGGCTCGGGCCCCATTCCCGAGCGGTATCACGCCACGAAGGGCGCGAGGTGACATGATGGCGGGACGCCGACCGCCGGCGCACGCGACGACCGACCGTCTGGCGCGCGCCGTGGCTCCCGACTACGAGCTGCGCGAGCTACTGGGACGGGGTGGATTTGGCGAGGTCTACGCGGCGTGGGATACGGCCCTCAAACGCGAGGTCGCGATCAAGACGCTCCGCCCGGAACTGCTGTCCCACCCGGAGGTCGTCCAGCGGTTCCGGCGTGAGGCTGAGGCGGCCGCCCGGCTGCGTCATCCCAACATCCTGTCGGTCTATGCGGTGGGCGAGCGGGACGGCGTGGTCTTCTTTGTGATGCCGCGGGTGCACGGCGAGTCGCTCCGCGCGTGCCTGCAGCGGGACCCGCAGCCGCCGCTGGGGGAGGTCCGGCGGATTCTGACCGACGTCGCGTCGGCCCTCCAGACCGCCCACGCCGCCGGGGTAGTCCACCGTGACGTCAAGCCCGACAACATCCTGCTCGAGGGAGACGAGCGGCGCGTGCTGGTTACGGACTTCGGCATCGCCAAAGCGCTGGACATCCGTGACGGCACACTCACTGGAACGGGCGTTGTCGTCGGGTCGCCGGACTACATGAGCCCGGAGCAGGGCAGTGGGGACGCGGTCGACCACCGGGCCGACGTCTACTCCCTCGGCGTGGTGGCGTTCGAGATGATCGCTGGTGCCCGACCCTTCGGTGAGGGTGGGGTGCTCACGATTCTCATGCGCCATGCCACCGAGGCGCCGCCCCCCCTGCTCGAGCTGCGCCCGGCCTGCCCGGGCGACCTCGCGGCGGTCGTGCAGCGCGCCCTCGAGAAGGTACCCGCAGCACGGTGGGCGTCGATGGGGGATCTCCGGCACGCGCTGCTGGTGGCCGATCCGCACGCCGCACCGGAGCCGGCCCTCCCCGCCCGGGTCCACCCGCTTCGCGGTCTGGCGCCTCGGGTCGTCGGGTACGCCGTGCTGGTCGTGGCCGCGATCACGCTCGATCGCCTGATGGGATGGGCCGCCGCCGTGACCCCGCTGGTTCTGATCGGCATCGGGCTCGGCGTGGCTCTCGATCTCGGCCGGCTCCGACTCGGGGCCGCGGATGCCCGGGCCTCGTTCCGATCCCCGATTCCCAGCCGGATGGGTGATGCCCCCTCCTCGACCCGGTTCGGCCGGTATGCGTCGATCGTCGGGCGGGTGGTTTCCGATCGGATGGCCATTCGCGGCATGCTGGCGCGGCTGTCGGCGGGAGAGCGGAAGGCGCTGACGCGAGCCCTGCCGGAGGTGGATCGACTGGTTGCCGAGGTCGCGGCAGCGGCGGAGCAGCTCCATCGCCTCGAGCATGGGGCCGGGCGTGACGCTCGCGAGCCGCGGCGCCGCCAGCTGGAGCAGCGGCTCGACCGCGCGACCGGCGCCTTGACCGAACTCCGGCGCGCGCTGCGGCACGCCGGACTCGAGGGCGTCGCGGGCGTCCACGAGCGGCTCGCCTCCGCGGCCGCCATGCCGATGTCAGGCGACGCGGCGGCGAGAGGCGAGCACTACCGCGAATCCCAGCAGCAGCCCGACCGCCCCGAACGATAGGGCCACCGCGCCGGCACCGATCCGCGTGCCGGGCGGCGCGGCACCGAAGGTCCGCACGGCCCAGCGATGCGTCCAGGCGGCGAGGTCCTCGCCCACCGCCGCGCGGAAGGCGTCCGGCAGCGGCTGGTCCGTCCGCCACACGGCCGCAAAGCGCTCCGGTCCCACCTCCGCGAGGAGGTCGCTCAGCAACCGGCCCGATTCCGGGACCCACGCCGAGTGGGTCAGCACGTCGACCAGTTCCGTCAGCCGGAACGCGTCTGGCGCCACGTCTAGCACGAAGTCCGCACAGGCTTGGCCGCCGTAAGCGATGCAGGCGTCGAGGGTCAGATCGGGTGGGCCACGCCGAGTTTCGCCAAACAGCAGGGGCATCACCCGCCCCATCCCGCTGGGCCGGTACGCCACGAGACGCTCCGAACCGGGGGAGCCCGGCGCCGCGAGCGCCGCGTGGATCCCGCCGGCGTGCAGCCACCGCCGGACGCTCGGCCCGGGGACGCCGAACCGCGCGTGGAACCCGCACGGGCCAATCGCGCCCGGCAGCACCGCCTGCTCGAACCGGTCCCAGGCCCAGCGGGTGTCGCGCTGGACGAGCACCACGAGACAGGGGTCACCCGGTGTGGCCGGGAGCACGTAATGGAACCGAGGGTTCCCCACGCCGGTGTCCAGCACCGCAATGATGCCGACCGGGATCTGCGGCGTGCCGACTTGGGCGGCGGTCCACCGCTCCGCGATGCGATCGGCCAGCCATGACCGGCGACCGTCACGCCACGCGCCCTGGAACGCGAGCGTCGGCGAGCCCGACGCGTCGCCAAGCCGCGCGACGATCTCGTCTCGTGCCCGCTCAACCCGGATCGTCTCTTCGAGCCGGCGCACCCGCCGCCAGGTCGCGGCGGCGGCGAGTTGCGAATGCCTGACGTCGTACGTCCGCCGCAGGCGCGGCTCGGGTGGAAGCCATGCCACCGCCGCAGCCGTGGCCGCGAGCGCGCCGTACGCGACGAGCCGGCGGCCCGTCAGCGCCATCGGGTGCTCCCGGCAGCGGCGACGGCGAAGACGGCCGCCCACAGCACCGCCGTCCACTGAGACCGACGGGGCACCCGGGTGGGCGCGGGTCGCGCCGCCAACACCGCGGAGCGCCACTCCACCACGACCGAATCCAGTGGGACACCGGCGGCCCGCTCCAGCCGTTCGCGAATGGGTGGCGTGCTGTCGGCAAAGAACCGCGCGTAGGCCTCGCTCCCTCCCATGGTCGCCGCCGTTTGCAGCAGCGTGACCGCCGCGCGCGTGGACAGGTAGGGAGCCGGGAACTGGTCCACCAGCGATAGACAGGCCGGGTCGTCGCCGTCGTCCACGCAGGCGCGGTACCGGGGGGCGACAGCGGGGTCGGTGGCCCGGGGCCGCAGTCGTCGCTGCACCACCGCGCGGGCCGATCCGGGCTCGTACCATCCGCCAGGATCGGTGAGCGGCGCCAGGCCCACGGCCACCGCACAGGCCGGCACGTCGCCGCGCAAGCAGGCGCGCGCGGGCCGGGCCGCCGATGTCGTCAGCTCGATGAACGCGGCCTCGCGCAAGACCCGCTGGTCCTCGAAGATCCGCAGGTCGGC
>JBFGDF010000172.1:0-6189 GCA_041580775.1 Gemmatimonadales bacterium | reverse complement strand
TCGGTCCTGTGTCGGCGTAGGGACCGCCAAAGCTCACCGCGCCCCGGGGGGGTGTCAATGTTGCCGCTATTGCACCATTACGGACCCCGTCATCCCCGAGTGAATCGTGCACTCGTAATTGAAGGTCCCGGCCGAGCTGAAGACGCGCGAGTCCGAGCCGCTATTGCGGTTCCCGATATTCGCCGGGGCCCCGGCCGTGAGGAACGTGACGTTGTGCACGACCCCGCTGCTGTTCCAGTTCCAGGTAACGGTCCCCCCCGCAGCGACGCTCACGCTCGTGGGATTGAAGAAGTTGTTTCCCACGCTGACGTTGGCCGTCGTCGGAGCGGTCGTGGCCGTGGTCGCGAACGTCACCGTGTCGGGCGCCGGGACCGTGGCCGCAATCGCATAGGTCTCGTGGAGTCCGGCGGTACCGCTCAGCGTGCGGGTGGCGCCGGCCTGGCCGTTCGTTCCGGTCGCCGTCGAGGCGGGAGACACCGATCCGCCGCCGGACAGCACCTCCCAGTTCACCGTCACGCCCTGCCTCGGATTACCGTGCGCGTCCTGTACCGTGACGGTGTAGTTCACCGCGGAATTGACCGCACCGATTCCGGCGTCGCCCGACGTCTTGAGGAGGAGAACAGGGTTCCCCGCCGTTGCGGTCGCGGTGAAGCCGACGGGCGAGCCGATCAGGCCGGCCACGGCCGCGCTCGCCGTCTGGGCGCCCGCCGTGCCGCCGAGCGTCCGCGTCGCGGTGGCGATGCCGCTGGCGTTCGTCGTGCTCGTGGACGGGGCGATGGAACCGCCCGTCGCGGACCAGGTCACGGTCACGCCCGCGACCGCGGCGCCGGTGTGGTCACGGACGACGACCGCGTACGGGGTCGCGAGCGTGGACAGGACGGAGTCGGTCTGACCGCTGCCGCCGGAGAGCGCCATCTGGGTCGCGCCCTGGATCGTGGCGGTGGCGCTGAACGTCACGGGCGAGCCCGTCAGCCCAGTGCGGGTCGCCGTGGTGGTCTGCGTCCCGGCGCCCGGGCCGAGCGTGCGAACCACCGAGGCGATGCCGTTCGCACCGGTCGTCGTGCTCGTCGCACTCACTGCCCCGCCTCCGGATCCGACGGCCCACGTGACCGGGACACCGGCCACGGGCGCGTTGTTGGCGTCCCGGACGACCACCTCGAGTGGCGCGAGCGCGGCGCCCGCCGGGGCCACCTGGTTGTTGCCGGACTGGGCCGCCATCTGGGTGGCGCTGTTATTGGGCCCCGTGCCTCCGCCTCCTCCGCTGCTGCAGGCGGGGAGAGCAAGAGCGATGGCGAGGGCGGCGGAAGTCAGACCGAAGCTGCGCATAGGCACACCTCGTTACGAAGTAGGACTCGGGGGAATCTCTCGACATTGGCCCTCGCGGGCGGGTGCGAATGTGCCCGCCCGGCTTGACGCTGGGGTGGACTGTTCCAATTGTAGTACGCCCAAAGAGATACCCCTCGGATTTCAAGGGAGCCACGTTGACCCCGATTGAAGGCTTTCACGGCGAGGCGGCCGAGGTTCTCCGGTGCACGAGTGTAGCCCTAAGCGGTTCTCCAGTAACGGTTTGGGAGGCCGTCCGGGGCGATCATCTCGAGCTCCAGTCGCTCGGCGGATCGCGCAACGGGGTCAATGGCAACGCCGTCACCGAACTCGAGGCCACGCTGTCGGGCTGGCGGGTGCCGGTGCACCGCGGCAACCGCTGGGTCGCGAGTCCCCTCAAGGCGGGCGGCTGGCTCGTCGCCCCGGTGCGGACCCGGCCGCCCGATCCCCCGCCGGGGGGGCAGGAGCGGCGCTCGCCCCAGCGGCTCACGCTCGAGCTGGCGGGCCTGTGCCTGGGATTGCTGGACCGGCGCGTGCGGACGCGTCCGTCGGCCAGCGCGCTGCAGGATCTCGCCGGGCTGCCGGCGATGATCGCGCACGAGGCGGGGAATCCGCTGGCGGCCGCGCGGGCCGGCCTGCAGCTCGCGCTCGAGACGCTGCGCGTGCCGCAGGAGCTCGAGCCGGACCGCCGCACCGAGATGCTCCAGGATCTGACGCAGGTGCTCGAGGACATCGACCGCGCGGTGGCGTTCCTGCGCGCGGTGCAGGACCGCGCCCGGGGCGTGTTCAGCCGGGTGGAACGGTTCGATGCCGTGCGGGCGGTGCGCTCGTGTCTCACCCTCGAGCGGCGCCTGCTGCAGGATCGGCGGATCACGCTCAACTTCGAAACCGGAATCGACAGCGCGTACATCACCGGCGATCCCAGCTCGCTGTTCGAGATCCTCGTCAACCTGGTGCGCAACGCCGCGGATGCCTACGAGGGGCAGTCCGGCTCGGTCGACGTGCGGCTCACCCTCGACGGCAGCCACCTGCAGCTCGAGGTAACCGATCGGGGCCAGGGCATCCCGCCCGAGAACCTGCCGATGGTGTTCGAGGCGGGCTTCACCACCAAGGAATTCGGGAAGGGCAGCGGTATGGGGTTGGCGCTCGTGCAGAGCGTGGTGCAGGAGGTGTTTTCGGGCGCCGTGGACGTGGATTCCATCCCCAACCAGGGAACGACCTTTACCATCACGCTGCCGGTTCCCCCGCAGCGGGCCATCGATCCCCCGGTCTCGGCTCCCGTCTAGGCCGCGACCCACCACAGTCCGGGGCAGTGAGGTCGACTGCGGCCGCCTGCCGAGCGCAGGCGGCCGCAGGTTAGATTCCCGGTCCTATGAACGCCATCTCACAGATCCCGACACCGGTGAACGAGCCGGTCCTGTCATACGCACCCGGCACGCCCGAACGCGCCACCGTGAAGCAGGCTCTCAAGGACCTCGCGTCTCAGGTCCTCGACCTCCCCCTCGTGATCGGCGGGAAGGAAGTGCGGACCGGCAAGACGCGCGACGCCGTGAGCCCCCACCGGCACCGCCACGTGCTCGCCAAGATCCACCAGGCCGGTGCCGCCGAGATCGACGCCGCAGTGAAGGCGGCGCTGGCGGGCTGGCGGGAGTGGGCCACCTGGTCGATCGACGATCGAGTCGCCGTCTTCCTGCGGGCGGCCGATCTCCTCGCGACCAAGTACCGGGCGAAGGTCAACGCGGCCACCATGCTCGGGCAGAGCAAGACGGTGCACCAGGCGGAGATCGACGCGGCGTGCGAGATGGTGGATTTCCTACGCTTCAATGTGCACTATGCCGCACGGATCTACGAGGAGCAGCCGCTGTCGGTGGCCGGTCAGTGGAACCGCATGGACCACCGCCCGCTCGAGGGGTTCGTTTACGCCATCTCGCCCTTCAACTTCACCTCCATCGGGGGCAACCTGCCCTCCTCGCCCGCGATCATGGGCAACGTCGCCGTCTGGAAACCGGCGGCCACGGCGGTCTATTCGAACTACGTCTTGATGCAGGTGTTCCTCGAAGCGGGGCTGCCACCAGGCGTCATCAACTTCGTATCGGGTGCGTCGGCCGAGATCTCGGCGCGCCTGCTGGGTGATCGTCACCTCGCGGGCATCCACTTCACGGGGTCCACGAACGTATTCCAGTCCCTATGGCAGCAGGTCGGCCAGAACCTCGCCCAGTACGCGGGCTACCCCCGGCTGGTGGGTGAGACGGGTGGGAAGGATTTCATCGTAGTGCATCCGAGCGCCGACGCCGACGCGGTCGCAACGGCGATCGTGCGCGGCGCCTTTGAGTACCAGGGGCAGAAATGCAGCGCGGCGTCGCGTGCCTACGTCCCGGCGAGTCTGTGGCCCGGGGTCAAGGACCGCGCGGTCGCCATGCTCAAGCAGGTACAGATGGGCGATCCCGCCGACTTTCGTAACTTCGTCGCGGCGGTCATCGATCGGCCGGCCTTTGACAAGATCAAGGCGTACATCGACGAGGCGCGGGGCGCCCCCGGAGTCACGCTGCTCGCGGGCGGCGGCTGCGACGCGAGCGAAGGGTACTTCATCGAGCCGACGCTGCTCCAGGTCGAGGACCCGAAGTACCGCACCATGTGCGAGGAGATCTTCGGCCCCGTGATGACGGTGTACGTGTATCCCGATGCGCGCTGGGCCGAGACACTGACGCTGGTGGACGAGACGTCCCCGTACGCGCTGACCGGAGCGGTTTTCGCGAACGACCGGCAGGCCGTCGCCGAGGCGTCGACGGCGCTGCGGTTCGCCGCCGGCAACTTCTACGTCAACGACAAGCCGACGGGCGCCGTTGTCGGGCAGCAGCCGTTCGGCGGCGCGCGCGCGAGCGGCACGAACGACAAGGCGGGATCGGTGCTGAACCTGCTCCGCTGGGTGTCGCCCCGCTCGATCAAGGAGACGTTCGTTCCGCCGCGGGACTTCGCCTATCCGTTCATGGCGGAGGAGTGATCCAGCGGGTCGTGCGGGATGAAAACGCGCCCCCGGCGATGTCCGCCGGGGGCGCATGGTGTTGCGCCGTCGATGTCGGGCTACTTCGGCGGCGAGAGGATCTTGAACATCCCCGTGCCGCATACCGGGCAAGAGCCTTTGAGCGCGGGACGGCCATTCGCCATCTTGACCTCCTGGGCGTTGGCGATCTCCCGCTTCGCCTTGCACTTCATGCAATACCCTTCGTTGGCGGCCATCGGGGCTTTGCCACCCTTCGCCATTTGATTCCCTCCGTCGTGGGGCAGGGGCAGGACGCACTGGGCCCCCGGCGGGGGCCCGGACCGCCCCCAACATACACGGGGGGGTCAGCCAGCGGGAGGCGCGGGCGCCGTGAAGCCGTTGCGCTTGTGGCTGCCGTCGCAGAACGGCTTGGTCGCCGAACCCCCACAACGGCACAACACAACGACTTGCGGCGGCGATCCGTCCTTGCGAGGCGGGATCGGGAGCTCCACGCCGTCGGGGGTGAGGATGCGCACCGGCAACGGAATGACGAGTGGCCCGTTCGGCCGGACGGTGACGTCGATCATGCCACAACTCTACCACGTCCAACGGGTTGGTGGGAACGCCTAGGCCGCGGCCGGGGTATTGCGTAAGCCGCCGATGTCGATTCGCTTCGCTTCCCCGCTTCTTGGTCTGGTCTCGGTCGCCGCGTGCGTCACCGAGCAGGGCCCCCTCACCAACCGTATGGCGCAGGCTACGACCGGTTATCTCTCGCGCGCCGCGCGCCAGCCGGTCAGCTGGCAGACGTGGGGGCCCGAAGCGTTCGCGCTGGCGGCCAAGCTGGACCGACCGGTGCTGCTCGTGGTCGGCGCCGACCGGTGCCGACCCTGCGCCGAGATGGATCGCGTGTGGGAGGACGCCGGGCTGGCTGCGCTGGTGAACGCGCTGTTCGTGCCCGTGCGCGTGGATCGCGACGAACGCCCTGACGTGGCGCACCGCTACCGGGCCGTCGTGCGGACCCTCTCCGGGCTCGAGGGATACCCGCTGACCGTGTTTCTGACTGCGGACGGGTCGGCGTTCTTCGGCGGGACCACCTTCCCCACCGACGATCCGCTCACGGGCCGCGGGCTGCGCCAGATCCTCCCCGAGGCCGCGCGCGCGTACCGGGAGCGGCGCGAGGCGATCGAGCAGCGGGCGGCGACGGCTCAGGCGCTGGCCGCCGGCCGACCGGCCATGACCAACGCGGTGCTGGGTCCGTCGACCGTGGCCGCCGGGGTCGAGGCGATCCGCAGCGCGCTCACGCGGTTCGACGCCGCGGCGACGAGCCCGGTGACGCTCGCGCGCGGTGCCGAGCTGCTCTTCGCGTGGTTCGCCGAGCAGGGCGACTCGGCGGACCTCCGCCTCGCCCAGCGCATCCTGATGCCCCTCGTCGCGACCGGCGCCGGTGCGAGCGAGCCGGCGGTGCTCCAGCGTGCCGTGTTCGTACGCGCGCTCGTGCGGGGCTGGGCAGCGACCGGCGAGCCCCGGTTCCGGGCGGCGGCGCGACGGGAGCTGGCCGCGCTGGGCGAAGAGCTCGCGCTGTCGACCCGGCGGCCCCAGTTCACCGACGTGATCGCCTTCGGGGTCGGTGCCGCGCTCGTCGCCGGGCCGGCGATTGGCGACAGCGCCACGCCGGCGCTGGCCCGGGCCGTGCTCGACACGCTGCTCCGTCGGGTCTATGCGAGCGGGCTCGGCGCGCGCCACGCGACCGTCGAGTCGGTCCGCGGGCTGCTCGAAGACCAGGTCCACCTCGCGGGCGCGTGTCTCGCGGCGTTCGACGTCACGGGCGATGCGGCGTACGTGGGGATCGCGCGCGAGCGTCACCGGGCTCGTCGCCGCGGCGTCGA
>JBFGDF010000171.1:0-6326 GCA_041580775.1 Gemmatimonadales bacterium | reverse complement strand
CTGCTCCCGGTAGAACAGCTCGAAGAAGGAGAAGATGATTTCGTGCGGTACGGACGTGATGACCGGGCTCCACCGGCCCGTCGCCAGGTCCACCATGAGATAGCCCCACCAGGCACCGCGATCCGTAGGCTCATGAGCGTCAGACCGG
Organism: Gemmatimonadales bacterium; assembly: GCA_041580775.1. GTDB lineage: Bacteria > Gemmatimonadota > Gemmatimonadetes > Gemmatimonadales > GWC2-71-9 > JAOTWJ01. Next base: position 6,178 of record JBFGDF010000171.1, on the reverse strand, counting down.
CTGGGGTGGACGATGGGATGGATGTAGTACGGTCCCTGGATCATCCCGGCGTGGATCGCCAGGGCGCCGTTCAGCGAACCCCGCACGTTCTCGATGTCCGTGCGCGTTTCCTCGATGTATCCCTGGATCCGCCCACGCTGCATGGCGGCGGCGGCCGCCAGCGCGGAGAACATGAAGTTCATCTGCGACTGCATACGGCCGAACGCCTGATCGATCTGCAGCTGGAGCTTGGCGCCCGAGACGGCGAACAGGCGGTCACGCATCGCCTGCTGGCGCTCCGATGAGGACGCACCGCTGCCGCTCCGCAGGATGGGGCTCGTGCGCTGGAAGGTCTCCTCCTGCTTGTTGCGCCAGAACTCCCGGAAGGCGCTGCGGTCCACGTTGACTTCCGCCAGCGTCTGCCGCCCGGCCGCCTGGGGATCCTTCCCCTTGAGCTGCGCCACCAGCTCGTCGAATCGGCCGCGCTTGCTCGCCAGCCGCTCCAGCGCCCAGGCGTACCCCTGCGTCCATTCCAGCTCGTGGCGCCACAGCCGCTCGCCGGTCGCGAGGTCGTACGACGCGACCACATTCTCCTGTGCCAGCGTCACCTTGCCGGGAAAGGCCACCAGCACGTCGGGCAGCCGGTTTGCGCCGCACAGCTGGAGCCGTGTCTCCCACCCCCGCCTGCCCGAGGCCATGTCCACGACGGCGAGCATGTTGAGGTACGCGTCCGGATCGAACCGCGTGAACACCAGCTTGTCTCCGGTGATCACCAGGTTGCTGAACAGGCGGCCGCCGACGGGAACGCTCCACCGCACCTCGCCGGTCTCCGGCGACACCCGGCTCACGCTATCCTGGTCGGTGCCGGACGCACCGGTCTGCACCACGATGGCGGCCTCGTCCGCCTTGATGGCGCCGACACTGCCGGGCATGGTCGTCCGCCAAGCCACGGCCCCATCGTCGGTGAGCCGCGTGAGACGCCCCCCCGGCCCTGGTACTAGGACACCGTCCCCGTGGCGCGTGGGGTAGCTGAGTTCCGGAACCGGCCCTACTCCCGGTTGGCTCCAGACGATGGTCCCGTCGGTGCGCGACAGCGCCGACACCGTGGCCCCGATGATAAGGATCGCGCTGTCCGTGAAGAGCAGCTCGGGTACTTCCCCGCCGCCCACGGGCGCGGCGGCTCGCCAACGCAGCTCGCCGCTCGTGACGTCGAGGAACCGCAGCGCCAGGTCGGATCCCTTCCGTTCGGCCACCAGCAGTGCCAGACCATCCGGGCTGCTCGTGACCAGGCGGCTCGTATCGCCGTCGTCCTGCCAGAGTCGCTTGCCCGAGGATGGGTGCAGGGCCAGGAGCCGGTGATCGTCACCTTTGCTCCGCGTCACCACGACGACGGGGGCGGTCTGCAGGATCAGGTAGCCGTCGGTCGGCTGGTCGCGCTTATAGGTCCAGGCCACCTCCCCGGTGGCGGCATCCAGCATCACAAACGGTCCGTCCGTGATGCCCACGAGCACGTGCTCGCTCCCGGCCATCATCATCTGATCCACGTACTCCCGCTTGTACTCGCCCAGGCTCACCTGCCATTGCGGGGCAGGGGCGTGCGGGGCCAGCGCCGTTGCCCGACCCTTGAACCAGATACCGTACTGCGCGTGTGCGGCCAGAGGGCTCAGGGACAGGAGTGCAAGCGCTGCGATCGCGAGTCGCGTCATGAGGCGCTCCCTTCAAGCACGGGCATCGGCCGCGATCCGCGGTGGCCAGGCTGGCCGCGGAGGCGGAACGGCAGGAGGTGGGAACGGGTCAGGTGGGCCGGGGACTGGACGGCGCGCGGCCACCGGTGCGGAGGAGATGGGCAGGGATCGCCGCGCCCACAGGCCGGCTCGCGCCGGCTTGCATGGGAACCTGCTGGGGTGGTGGTGAGGCGGTCCAGGGTCCGGGTCATCGGGCCCTCCCGAGGTCTGCCTCCCGCTCCCCTACAATAGGAGAGGGAGCGGCAGTCGGCCAGGAGCGCGATGGGAGCGACGGGGGGAGATCACGTGAGGACGTGAGGACGTGAGACCCTACATCGTGATCACCACCTTGCCCCGTAGCTGCGTCGCCTTGAGGGGCGGCCGCGTCAGCGAACAGCCGATGAGTGGCCCGGCGGGGGCCCGTTTGACATTATGTGGACGCGCCCCGACGACGTGCCTCTCATTCACGGGTAGGTCAGGAGATGCCCTCTCCAGCAGAAGGACGCTAGCGGGAATTCCGATTCGCCTTCGACGAGGATCAGCAGGTCGGCAGCGTCGCAATCCTGTACACGACCATCGGCGGTTCGAGCCTGCAAATCGAGTACGAACCGCAGGATGCCTTGGCCTCGCTCAAGCGCCGAGCCCTGGAGCGAGCCCTCAAGAAGATTGCCGGCAGCCGCTTCACGCTGCCACCGAAGCTGCGGTTCGTGCTTTCGGAGGCAGCAGGTGTCCGGTGCGTGGCGTTCATGGTCGAGGGCCGACCCGTCGTGTTCTTGGGGCCGAAGATCGCGACGCCCAATCCCTCGACGGCCCACCCACCCGGACTGAAGGGCGGTGTGGGCCAGAAGGGACCACGCGGCGTGGCGCACCATACCTACGACTCGACGTGGCGCGGGCTGAACAACCCGAAGCAGACCGCACAGGCCACGGCGACGGTGATCCATGAGCTCGGCCATGTCCTGCACGAGCTCCAGAACCCCGAGCGGTTTTGGGAGTTCCACGACAAGCCTATCCCGCCCGACGTTGCCAAGGTGGCCATCCAGGTGAGTCACTACGCGACCAACAGTCCACTCGAGTTCGTCGCCGAGGTATTCACCGGGGGCGTGCTCGGCAAGCGCTACGGCAAGGAGGTGCGGGACGCGTATGGCAGTCTGGGCGGACCCACGCCAGCTGGTGGGAGGTTCCTGCAGTAGTGCCGGTGTCGCGGCCCACCGAGTGTTGGGCTAACCGACAATGGTCAAGACCACCTTGCCCCGCACCTGCCCCGCCGCGAGGCGCCGGATGGCGGTTGCCACATCGGCGAGCGGGTAGGTTCGGTCGATCACCGGCGTCACCTTCCCGGCCTCGATCAGGTCCGTGAGGACCCGCAGGTCCGCCTGCCGCCCCTGCGCGATGAACGTCCGGAGGTTGTGGCGCACGAACGGCGACACGAGCATGGCGCGGAGCTGGCGGTCCGTGCCGCCGATCCATCGGTCGCCCCCCTCGCCACCGACGATCACGAGCGTCCCCCGCGGGGTGAGGGCGCGCCGGAGATGAGAGAGGGAACGGTTTCCCGCAATATCGAAGATGCAGTCCCAGCGCTCGCCTGTCGCCGCGAAGTCCTCGCGCGTGTAGTCGATCGCGTGGTCGGCGCCGATGGCGCGGACCAGGTCCAGCTTCGCGGTGCTGCATACGCCCGTCACGTGGGCGCCGAACGCCTTGGCGAGCTGTACGGCGAACGTCCCCACGCCGCCCCCGGCCCCGGTGATCAGGACCCGCTGTCCCGCTTGCACCTTGCCGTGATCGCGCAGGCCCTGGAGCGCGGTCAGCGCGGATACAGGGACGGCGGCTGCTTGCGCGAAACTGAGAGTGGACGGTTTGGGCGCCAGGTTCTTGGGGGCAGCCCGCACGTACTCCGCGAACGAGCCCTCGGCCATGCCGAACACCTCGTCGCCCGCCGCGAACTGTCTCACGTTGGTGCCGACCGCCTCCACCCGACCGGCCAGATCCGAGCCCCGCACCCGCGTTTTGGGCGCGCGGAGCCCGTACCCCATGACGCGGATCAGGTACGGGAGACCGGTCATGACATGCCAGACGCCTTGATCGACGCCGGCCGCGTGCACGCGGACGAGCACATCGTCGTCCCCGACCTCGGGCTGCTCCACGTCCTCGAGCGCAAGGACGTCGGGCGAGCCGTACCGGTCCTGCACGATCGCCTTCATGGTGCCCCCTCATTCGGGGCGGCGGAGATTCGTCGCCCCTTCTCTTCGAACTTGGAACTCGGCCCCGTGATGTGCCAGTCGGAGACTCGACGGATCGAGGGATCGCTTGGGGCGTCCGGGTGGTGACCGAGGAACGTGGAAACGTGAGGCGAACCTCCGCTACGACGCGAACCAGTCCAGCGCCTGCTCCGAAATCGCCGCCGGAACGGTGTGGCCGCCGTCGAACGACTCGAAGGTGACCGTATAGCCCTCGTCCCGCAGGCGGGGCACGAGGTCGTTCCGGGTGTTGCCGTACGCGAGGATCGGATCGGCCGTGCCGTGGGAGACGAACACCGGGGGCTTGCCGACGAGCGGCTCGGTGGGGCGCAGGAACCCCGGGGAATAGGCGATCAGGTGGGTGAAGAGGTCCCCGTTCGAGACGCCGAGGGACAGCGCGTAGGACGCGCCGTCGGAAAAGCCCGCGAGGGCGATGCGGCCGGGATCGATGCGGCAGCGGGCGAACGTGAATGCCAGCGCGTCGTCGAGGAACGCGACGTCCGGCCCGAAGCCACCACTCAGGACGTCCCAGGTACCGCCCCGCGAGTCGGAGGCGAGCAGCACGAAGCTGCGGGTGTCGGCCCGGGTGCGATAGGAGGTCCAGAGGTCCGCCGACTGGCCGGCGCCATGCAGCACGAGCACCAGCGGCGCGGGCGTATCGGCGACATAGCCGGTCGGTACCCAGAGCCATCCGTCCCGGGCGCTGCCCAGGCCGAGCTCGGTGAGCCCGATGGTCGGCGCAACGGTCGGCGCGCCCGGCCGGGCCGAGAGGCGCGGATCGCCGATCCCGGGCTCGGTGAACGCGCGACCGCAGTGCCAGACGGCGGGCAGCGCCAGGGCGCTCGCGGCGGTCTCGAGAAAGGCGCGGCGGGAGAGGGGCACAGGCGTTCGCGGGTTGAAGTCAAGGAACCGCTGCACACGGCGGCGGCGGGTCACTCCGGCCGCTGTAGCGAGCGACTGCGGCTCTACCTTATGGGCTGCGGGGGAGGGACGCCAGGGACGAGTGATCGAGTGATGCGGCGGAACCGGAGGCGAACATCCTCATGGCTCGTGTGGATTCGGAACCCGAGGCGCGCCCGTCTCGTAGTCAGAAGTATGGACCGTCTCGACGAGCTGCGCCGCGAGGTCGCCAGGGAGCGCCGTGCTCGCCCCGCACCCGCTCCCCCGCCCCCGCCCGCGCCAGCCCGTGCGCGCGCGTTTCGGTGGCGCCAGCTGCTGGTGCTGCCGCTGGGGCTCGTGCTGCTCGGCCTGCCGGTCGTGGCCCTGCTGCGGGGCTCCACCGCCCTCTACCTGCATGCCGGCTGGCCCACGTGGGCGGCGCTGGCGGGCGCGGCCACCGTCGCCGCGGCCCTGGTGGCGGGATACACGGCGCTGCTGTCGCGGAAGCTCACCGGTCGTGCCCGTCTGCGCTTCGTCGCCACGTGGATCGCGGCGCCGCTGGTGCTGGCCTACTGTGCCCACGGGCTGCTGTTCTTGGCGCGCGTGAACGCCAAGACCGACGACGTGCGCACGTACTACCGCGCGCTGCACCCCGCCCTGCGCCTCGCCGTGAGCACGTTCGTGATCCTGGACGACGGGCTGGTGGTGACCGACATCCACCGCATCGCGGCGGACTATGATCGGATGGGGCTCCCGGTGTACGAATCGTCACTCCATTTCCGCCAGGCGGACGGCTGGGTGCACGCGATGGACCTGCGGACGATCGGCCGTGGCCGTGTGCGTAACTGGGTCACGGCCGCTTCGTTCCGCCTGCTCGGGTTTCGCACGCTGCGCCACGTGGGGAGCGCCGATCACCTGCACGTGTCGCTGCCGCTGCCGCCGTAGGGCGTGGGCCTGGTGCTGCGCGCCAGCGAGCCGCGGCGTGATCGGCGCTCCCCACGCCCTGGCGTCACCCGGGGACGTCGCACAGTTTGCCCTTGAGGCCGCCGATCGCCGAGATCGCTCGGGCGGCCCGAGAAGGAGCGTCGCGGCATTGCTGGCTGGACCAGGGAGGGAGTGAACCGTGTTTTATGAAGTCGTGCTGCCGTTGCTCGGGATGGGCATGGGCGTGTGGGTACTGTATAACGGCTTTCGCATCGCCACGCGCGCGCTGAACCAGAAGCACGAGCGGGATCTGGCACAGTCGGGGGGCGCGGCGCCGGGCGAGCTGGCGGAGCTGCGGGACCGGGTCGAGCGGCTGGAGGACGTCGAGCAGCGCGTGCAGGAGCTCGAGGAGCGCCAGGATTTCACGGAACGCGT
>JBFGDF010000170.1:0-6338 GCA_041580775.1 Gemmatimonadales bacterium | reverse complement strand
TACATGAGCTCGAAGCACGGGGCGATTTACTCCACCCGGGGGAGTGAGTGGGACTGGACCGCCTCGATGGCGGCAGCTCGGTGGGACGCCCCGACCTGCGCCTTCTGTCACATGGTCTATGTCGGGGACGATGGCACACGGCGGATCAGCCACAACATGACCGACAAGATCATCTGGGGCATGGGGGTGCAGGCGGCCGGAGGAGAGCTCGAGGACATCACCACGACGCCAGAGAACGTCACGAAGCGGCGGGAGATGACCAAGACCTGCATGCTCTGTCACTCCGAGGACAAGGCGGCCGGGTATCTTGCGTCGGCGGACGCGCACAAGTTGGCGGGTGACGCGCTGGTCGTGGAGGCGCGCACGATTCTCGAGGACCTGTACGCGGAGGGCCTGATCGAACCCGGACACGGGCAGGTGGCGGCGGGCCTGCTGCCGGGGCCGAGGTTCACGGCGACCGAGCTGCCAAAGGCCGTCGCGCAGCATTGGCCGGCCGGTCTGTACTACAACGTGACCACGGTCGAGCGCGAGTACTTCGACATGTTCTTCTTCTCCAACCTGAAGTCCTACAAGGGGGCGTTCCACATGAGCCCGGACTACGCGTGGTGGTACGGCTACGCGGATGTCCTGGGGCACCTGGCGCGGATTCGGGACGAGGCGGAGGCGCTGCGGGACGCCCGGGCGACTCGGCGGCGCACCGCGTTCATGCTGTGGACCGGGCCGCTGATGGTCTTGGCCGTGCTGGGAGCCGTGTTTGGGATTGCCCGGCTCCGTCGGCGGAGCGCAGCCGCGGTGGCCTAGGTCATGAGCACGCTGTCTCGCTCTCGGACCCTGGTACTCGGCGGCGGCTTCGGCGGGATCGCGGTCGCCGTGGAATTGCGGCAGCGTGTGGGCGAGGAGCACGAGATCCTCGTGCTCGACCGCCGGCAGCACTTCCTCATGGGACTGCGCAAGCTCTGGGCGCTCGTGGGCATGGGCGGCCTGGAGGCGGGCCGCCGCCCGCGTCCCGCGCTCGAGGGGCACGGGATCCGGTTCCTGCGCCGCCAGGTCACGGCGATCGAGCCCGCAGCACGCCGCGTCGTCACCGATCAGGAGACGTTCGACGCCGACTTCCTGATCGTGGCACTTGGTGCGGAACCGCGTCCTGATCTCGTGCCCGGCCTCGCCGAGCACGCGTACAACGTCTGGGACACGGACGACGTGCCGGCCCTCGCCGATGCCCTCGCCCGGTTCGACGGCGGCCGCATCGCGATCGTCATTGCCGGTGCGCCCTATCCCTGTCCGCCGGCGCCGTACGAGTGCGCCATGCTGCTCGACGACCACCTGCGGGAGCGGGGCCTGCGCGACCGCACGACGCTCACAGTCACGACGCTCCAGCCGATGCTCCTCCCCAATGCGGGCCGCGACGGATCCGCGTGGCTCGGCGAGCAGCTCACCGCCCGGGGCAACGCATTCCATGTCGGCCGGGCGGTCCAGCGGGTGGAGGCGGGTCGGATCGTGTACGAGGGCACCAGTTTGGAGGCTGACCTGCTGGTGGGCGTCCCTCCCCACCGGCCGCCGGGGGTTGTCACGGAAAGCGGTCTCACCGGGGAGGGGCCGTGGGTGCCGGTGGATCCCGCCACCCTCCGGACGGCACATCCGGGGATCTTCGCGATCGGCGACGTCACGCAGATCACGCTTGCCAACGGCCTGGCACTCCCCAAGGCGGGCCTCATGGCCGAGCTCGAGGGCCAACAGGTGGCGGCAGCGATCGCGGCCGCGGTGCGGGGCACTGCGCCGCCGCCGCCGTTTGACGGCCGGGGGTTCTGCTTCATCGAGATGGGGAAGACCCGGGCGACCCTCGTCGAGGGCGACTTCTACGCCACCCCCGAACCCGTGGTGACGTTGCGCGACGTCGCGTCGGAGCACGCGGAAGCCAAGCGCCGATTCGAGGCCGAGCGCCTCGCGCGGTGGTTTGGCGTCGGGGACGCAGACCGCTAGGGCACGCTGCGAAACCCGGTCGCGCGCAGCAGGCGGCGCAGTTCTACGATGGCAGCGACGGCGCCCGCCACCAGCAGTCCGAGGAGTCCAGCGGTGAGAATCCGGAAGATCGGCTGCTCGTGCGCCTCCCGCGGCAGAATCACGCGATAGGAGATGTTGCCCATGGGGCTGAACATCGCGCCGTCCCGGCCGGGCGTGGCGATGAACGCCGGGGCGAGCTCGAACTTGTAGAAGTCCGAGCCGGCGACCGTGGCCTCGAATTCGGCCTCGTGCAGATAGGAATTGCGGTGGACGTCCAGCCAGCGGATGCGACGGACCTTGACGGCCGCGCCCGGCGGAACGCCGAAGTCGACGTCGCGCAGGACGGTCGGCGGATCCGAACGATAGGGCCAAACGTACCGGATGCGGTGAATGCGCGACCGCAGGAACTCGCCGATCCGCCGCGTGAGATCTTCCGGATCTCGAAAACTGATCTGAAAGTCCTGGTCCGCGATGTCGGACCCGACAATGCGGCTCTGCAGCTGTACGGCTCCGTCGTGCAGTGGCGCGAGGGTCCAGAGGTAGTCCTGCTGCGCGTGGAAGTCCGGATCGTAGTTCACCAGCTCCGAGCCGGCGAGCCGGATGGCCTGACGGGCGGCCACCACGTGCTCCTCCGTCACACCCCGGCCGTCCGTTCGCCGTACGTCCACGGTCGCAGGTGCCACGCGCTCGCGGGCGAGCCAGCGCAGATTGGCCAGCGCCTCGCGCGCGTCCGTCGCCGCGTTGAGGTCCCGCCACGTCAGAAAATCGCCCTCGTCGATCTCCCGCGCGGTCATGCTGCCCGTGACCGTCCGAATCCGCCCGACGGTGGCCGAGTCCAGAGAGGCAGAGGCGACGAGCAGGTCGTTCGGCAGCACCGTGGGCAACTCGATGAAGTGCACGCCGGCGTCGCCATCCCCTGCGACCGCGGCGCGCGTGCCGCTCCAGACGGCCGCGAAGTCGTACTCGCCCCGGGCCACCGCCCGGACCAGATCCGAGCTGCTGGACCCGGCCTGGACGGTGCGAATGGCGGCGGCCCGCTCGGTGGGTTCCGCCATGTCGAAGACGTCGTTCCGCCGGAGGAAGAGCGCCGGCAGGAAGTAGCTGGAGGTACTGAACTCGCTGTGGTAGGCGAACGTCCGGGGGGAGGGGGCGGTCCGGATCCAGCGCAGCACGTTGGCCAGCTGGGGCTCGTACGGGAACCGCGCGCGGCTCACCACGAGGTAGGCCTGATACGTCGTCCCGCCCGTGGCGCGGCTCACGTACGTCGCCAGCACCTGCACGTCGGCGCCAAGCAATTCCGCCGCGACGAAGGCGTACGGGGTGACGCGAGCGAGAAACGGCCCGCGATCGGGATTCCACGCGACCAGCCGGTCGATGACGGCGCGGTACTCGTACGCCCGCTCGGAGACGAACGCGACCCCGGCGTGGGTTTCCAGGTGTCGACGCAGCCGCTCGTCCGCGCGGCGGGTGTCCGCGTCGAGCGCCACCGCGATGAACGTCGCCCCGGTCTGGGCCTGTCCCGGCGTCAGCACCGTGCAGGAGACGGCGATGGCCAGCGCCGCACGGCGCGCCGTCGGGTAACGTCCGCGCGTGCGCGCCGTCACGCCGGCCGCTCCGCGGGAGACGAATGCAACGCCAGCTGCGCGGGAGCGGACAAGGCCGGCAAGGTGACGGCACCGGATGCCTGCAGCGCCCATTGCTGTTCGAGGCGCAGGGCCACGGTGACGCTGATCAACCCGACCGCGACGCCCGCCACGATGTCCGCCACCCAGTGAACGCCGAGTACGAACGTCGACGCCACGATCGCCGCCCCTCCCGTCAGCGCGACCCAGCGAAAGGCGATCCGGAAGATCACACACGCGGCGAGCGTGATCACGGTCAGCGAGACGTGGAAACTCGGAAAGCAGTTGTCGAGGCCGCTGATGGGGCGGATGGCCTCGATCAGTGCGGACGTCCACCGGTCGGACAGCAGCACGGCGTGCGATTCGGACACGGACCATCGCTCCGGCACCGGCAGCAGCAGGAAGAACGGAAGACTCAAGAGGTAGTCGGCCGCAATCGCCGTCCCGAACACGCGGTACGGAGTGATCGAGGCCCGCCGCGCGAGCGCTACCGCCACGGCCAGGACCAGCACGGGAAACAGCAGGAAGTACACCACTGCGTAGCCGTACGCGGCGAGATCGCTGGTCACGTCGTGGGCGACGAAGGAGATGCCGCCCTCGAGCCAGTGCAGGGCATGGGCGAGCTGGTGGCGGAGATCGACGATCGCCGCGGAACCCGCGCCGATCCGATTGTCCACGACCGTCTCCACCAGGTTCACCACCATCACGGCGGCCAGCAGAAGGGTGATGCCGAGCCGTGTGGTCACGGCCCAGGCGAGAGGCCGCGCGTCCGCCCCCACCCGGGCCGCGCGGGCCGGGGGGGCGGCGGGATGCGGTGGAGCGATCGGGATGACCGTCGGACTGGGGACGGCGACCCCGTCGGGGGTGGCCATCGCCAGGCTGAGGGCCTCGCGAAACCGCTCTGCCGAGGTGAAGCGGTCGGCGGGGGCCCGAGCCAGCGCCATGCGCACCGCGGCGTCCACGTTTGGCGGTACGCTCTCGCGGAGCAGGGACACCTGCGGCGGCGTCGCATAGAGCTTCTTGGCCATGATCGCTTCGGGCGTGGCCCCGAGGTGGGGCGGCTCGCCGGCGAGCATCTCGTAGAGCACGCAGCCCAGGCTGTAAATGTCGCTCCGCGCATCCACCACCTCGGTGCCGACCGCCTGCTCCGGGCTCATGTACGCCGGCGTCCCGACGGCGTAGCCGATCTCGGTGATGGCGCGATTCTCCGTCGGCGCAATGGCGCGCGCGATGCCGAAGTCCGCGACGATGGCGTGGTCCGCCTGCAGGAGGATGTTCTCCGGCTTGATGTCGCGATGCACGACATCCTGGTGGTGTGCATAGTGCAAGGCGTCGGCCACTTCGCGCCCGATTTGCAGCGCACGCGCGATCGGCAGCTGGCGTTCGCGGACCAGCAAGTCGCGCAGGGTGTCCCCCTCGATGTACGGCATGACGTAGTACAGCAGTCCGTCGGCCTCGCCGGCGGCGAAGATGGGCAGGATGTGGGGGTGAGCGAGGGTCGAGGCCAGCTCGACTTCGCGCAGGAAGCGCTCCGCACCGACCGTGGCGGCCACCGCCGGATCCAGCACCTTGATGGCAACCTGCCGCTGCGGACGGAGTTCGCGCGCGAGAAAGACGCGCGCCGCTCCCCCCCGCCCGATCTCGCTGACGAGGCGGTACCGGGTCGGCAATGCTGGGCGCAGCCGGTCCATGAGGTCGGACATGGCGGTCCTCCCTGGCGCTACCATACGGGTTGGTCCGCCATTGCGCTAGGAACGCTCGGCATGGCAGGAACCGAGGTCCGCGGCCGGCCGTCGCGCTTGCGGGGGTCGCCTCCGCGCCGTAAATCCGCAGCGAATCGACTCCTCCGAGTGCTCTGATGACCCGCCCCGCATTCCGGCTCCGTTCGTTCACCCTCGGCCTGGTGCTGGGCGTCCTCGGCCCAAGCATGCCCGCGGCGGCCCCGGTGGCACAGGAGCCGCCCGCCGCCTCGGCGCAGGCCCCGTATGTCCCGTCCCGCCACGCCTGGGAACGGCGCCGTCCCGCCGACGTCGGGATGGACTCCGCCCGGCTCGCCGACGCGATCGCGTATCACCGGGCCAACGAAGCGGCCGCGCCGCGCGACTTGGCAATCGCCCACCAGCTGGGGTTCGGGCGCGAGCCGCACGGTGAGCCGATCGGGCCGTTCACGACCCGCGGCGACCCCACGGGCATCGTGGTGCGCCATGGGTACCTGGTGGCCGAGTGGGGGGACCCACACCGCGTGGACATGACGTTCTCCGTCACCAAGAGCTTCCTCTCCACGGTCGTCGGGCTCGCGGTGGACCGCGGCCTGATCGCGGACGTCCACGATCCCGTGCGTGACTACGTGGCGACAGACCACTTCGCGTCGGCGCACAACGCCCAGCTCACGTGGGACCAGCTGCTGCGTCAGACCAGCGACTGGGAAGGCACGCTATGGGGGAAGCCCGATTGGGCCGACCGGCCGCCATCCGACGTCCCGTTGCCGGACCACATCGGGCGTGCGCGGTACGCACCCGGCACCGTCTACGAGTACAATGACGTGCGCGTGAATGTGCTCGCGCTCGCCGCCCTGCACGTGTGGCGACGCCCACTGCCGCAAGTGCTGCGGGAGTTGGTGATGGACCCCATCGGCGCCTCGAACACGTGGCGCTGGCACGGGTACGAGAATTCCTGGGTGTTGCTGGACGGGCAACGGATGCAGTCGGTGAGCGG
>JBFGDF010000169.1:0-6436 GCA_041580775.1 Gemmatimonadales bacterium | reverse complement strand
CCGCTCAAATTCACCATCACCGCCATGTTGAGCCGGTCCATGTCCCGCACGAGTGCGTCGAGTGACTCGGCCGGCATCAACCCGTCCGGATGCGCGTGCACGTCGATGAAGGGGAAGCGGGCTCGGGTCACGGGGTGCGCAGGGACCACGAGGGTCGAGCGAGGATCGTAGTCCTCGACGGTCATGGACTGCGCCGCGGCGGCCGTGGGGGCGCAGAGCAACAACAGCAACAAGGCTCTCGGCATGATCGTGCTCGCTTGTCCAACCGGAATTGTGTGGCGAAGTGCAGCGAAGACTAACGCGGACCGATGCCCTGCGCGAGTCGCGGTGTCAGCTGCCGGCCCACGTCGCGCGCGCGGCGCGCACCGTGTTGCTGTGAATCTCCACCGTGTCGTCGGGATCCACGGCGTACCCGCCTGCCAGGGTCACGGCCACCGGAATGCCGTGGCGGCGCATCGTCGAGAAGACGAGCTCGTCGCGGGCGCGGAGCCCCGGGATGCTGAGCGCGAGGCCGCCGAGCTGGTCCTGCTCGTACGGGTCGGCGCCCGCCAGGTAGTACACCAGGTCGGGCTGGTGCGCGACGACGCGTGGCAGGTGCTTCGCCAGGAGATCGAGATAGGACCGGTCATTGGTGCCGTCCGCGAGACCGACGTCCAGATCGCCGGGCGGCTTCCACGCCGGGTAGTTCTGCTCTTGGTGCATCGAAAAGGTGAACACGTCCGGCTCGCTCTGAAAGATCGCCGCGGTGCCGTTGCCATGATGTACGTCCAGGTCGATCACGGCGGCGCGTCGGATCGCGCCGTCGCGGCGCAGTGCCTGGATCGCGATCGCCACGTCGTTGATGAGACAGAACCCCTCGCCATGCGCCGCGAACGCGTGATGGAACCCGCCGCCCAGATGCACCGCGACGCCGGGTACGAGCGCCAGGCGGCCGGTCTGTATCGTGCCGCCGGCGCACAGCCACATCGCGTCGGCCAGGGCGGGTGAGAACGCCACTTCGAGCACGAGCTGTTCCTGCACGGTGAGTCTGCCGGACTTGATCTTCCGCACGTACTCGGCGGTGTGCACGAGACCGACTTCGGCATCCGATGCCGCGGCGGGCGACACCAGGTCGCGTTCCGCGATCGTCCCGTCCGCGATCAGTCGATCGCGCACGAGCCGATACTTCCGCGTGGGAAACACGTGAGGTCCGATGTCGACCTCGTACGCGGCGTGCCAGAGGATTGGCAGGTCGGGCGTGGGGAGCGCCATCAGCGTGGGGCGGCGCAATCCGAGCGTGCCGGCACGGCGCTCAACGGTCGACCGGAGCGGCCTCGCCGGCGCCGCGATCGGCCGTTCGCTGGACGGCGCGATGGAGCTCGACGAGCAGATCCTCCAGAGGAACGCCGTGCGCCGCCGCCGCCTGTTCTAGGCTCCGCATGCCGCCGCAGCAGGCATCGAGCCCACGCGCGGCCAGGACCGCGGCGGCGGCGGGCCAGCTCTCACACGCCTCCCTCAGCGTCGTCGCGGACGTTATGCCCGTCTGCGTGAACCGCACCACGAACTCCTCGGCGCCCCTGGCCTCGATTTCAGCGGCGAACCCGCGCAGGGCCAGCACGCGGTAGAGTGGGATCGGCTCGAACGGCGCCACGATCTCCAGGACGCCCTGGAGCGGAACGCGGGCGGCGGCGCCGAGGATCCGCTCGAGCGGCTCTCCGCCGCCCGCCAGGATGGGCCGCACGTCGAGCCGCGCGGAGGCTGCATCTCGTGCCGCCCCCTTCCCTGCGCGGCCCGGCCGGAGGCCGGCGGCCGGTGCGGACCGCGCCGCGGCCTCCAACCGGCTGTTCCACCACGTCCGGACATGCTGGGCGAGCACGACGACGACACCCGCCGCCCAGAGCCAGGCACCCGCGAGGGCGAAGCCGCCGCCCCCGCTGCCGATCCCGTGCGTGAGGACCATGACGCCCACCGCCAGCAGGCCAAGGCTGAGCCAACTCCACTGCGGTCGCGAAAGCGACGCCGGCGTCGGCCCTCCCGCGCGCCCAGCACCGGGTTTCAAGTGGTGCAGCCACGTGAGGAATGGCACGACGCGATAGTACACGCCGGCCACGAGGAGCGTCAGCCATCCCAGGATGGCGAGGGCGCCGTACGCCGTCCAACGTTGAAGGTTCCCCGCGCCCGACAGGAAAACCACGCCGAACGCGGTGGACGCAGCCAGGAAGACGAGCGCCACGGCCACGTGCGCCATCGTGGGATCCAGGCTCACGCGTGTGCGGGCGCGGAAGTACCAACCGGCCTGATAGAGGAACAGTGTGATGCCGCCGGCCGTGAGCGCGCCCCCCACCGTCGCGACCGGCGCGAGCGACCAGACTTGGCCCACCGCCAGCGCGAGGAGCCCGACGCCAACGACCGGACCGATCCAGCGCAGGGGCCACACCGGGAAGTTCCGCGCGCGCAGGAACATGGGCAGCAGCTTGCTCCCGACGCCCACGGCCGTCAACGTCGCGAAGCCGACAACCGCCAGGTGGACGTGCGCGCTCAACAGTCCCAGCCGGTTCACCTGCCACCACCCGAGGGCCTCGCCGATGCGGGCCCCGGCCACGACCATCGCGAGTCCCAGTCCCATGTGTCCCGCCGACACGTAGAGTCCGATCGTCCGGCCCCGCCGTGCGCGCCGGCGCTGCGGTAAGACGTTCCACGAGAATCCGCCCACCGCGGCAAAGAGGACGAGCCACCCCGCCGCGAGGAGTGCGGGCAACCCGAACCACGAGCCTGCAACCAGGGCGATGATCCCGAGCTGCAAGGTCCAGAACGTCCACGCGGCCACGCGCAGGCTCCGCGCGGCCACGCCGAGCGCGACCGGGTAGATGTGGTAGAGCGCGCCGAAGATGGAGGTGGTGATCCATCCCAGCGTGAAGCAGTGCGTGACCGCCACCGTGCGTGGCGAGAACAATCCGCCCTCGGCCAGCACGGGTGCCACGACCACGAGGCCGGCGGCGCCCAGGGCGAGCCAGAGGAGCGCCGCGCCGAAGTGGCGCGTGGACAGCGCGTAGGGGGGGAGGAGCCTCGCCGGGCCCGCACGCGGCAGAGCGGCGGAGCGCGCGCGGTCGGGCACGGTCAGGTCAGCGCCCATAGCGCCGCACGGTGAGCCGGCGAGCGTCGGCATCGTACGTCACGAGCGCCACCTCCTTGGGGGCGAGGGTCAGGTGGGTGGCGAGAGTGAGCGTATCGGGCGTGACGACGGCCGTCGTGTCGTCGGCCCGCCGGCCCTGCCGCACGAACGCGAGGGCCAGGTCGTGCCCGCCCGGCGAGACCGATAGCTCCCGAAAGACGTAGATCGGGCGGTCCTCCCGCGCGCCGGCGGCCCGGACCAGCTCAGCCACCACCCGGCGGCCGTCCAGGTCCACCGTCAGCTCATGCGGCAGCAGGCGGCCTTCGCATACCTGCGCTTGCCGCATGTGCACGGGGAGGCGGCGAAGCTCCTCGTCGGTCAGCCGCCGGCACTCCTCCACCCGCACGCCGCGGACGCGCCAGGCGAGTCGCACGACGGCGTGGTCCGCCGCTTCCGCCTCGTAGGGGAGCTGCGACAGCCCCCCGACGGCGAGCGTCACGGCGGCCGCCAGCAGGACGCCGGCCGTCCGGCGCGTCACCGTCCGCGCCGTCACGCGACTTCCTCCGTGACCGGGTCGCAGGTCTGGTCCAGGTCGATCGCCGGCTCGCCCCGGGCCGCATCGAGCGCGGCGACGTCGTGCCGGAACGCCTGGAGCGCCGCGAGCACGGCGAGGGGCTCGCCCTCCCCGGCGTACGTCACGCGTACGCGCCGGCGGTCCACACGGGGCTGGAGCTCGGCCTCACGGTCCTGGTAGAGCCGCTCGACGAGCCAGCGGGGGCCCTCGCGGTTCCAGCAGTCGCGTGCCGGACAGGCCACGAGCAGCACGCCGCCCACGCCGGAGCGCACGAGGTATTCGACCACCGAGGTGTGCATGCTGCCGACGCAGCTCGCCGGGTACACCGGTGCGCCGGCGAGCGTCGCGGCGGCCGTGACGCCGCCGGCTCCGCGGGTGCAGGCGATGAGGACCACGTCACCGGCGCCGGGACGCCGATCGGCCACGAACCCCTTCACGACCGCTAGCTGGTCCCGGCCCGTACGGCCGGGCGGCCCGACGCCCATCGGCGCGCACGACCCCGCGCAGATTCCACAGCTCACGCAGAGGCCGGGGTCGACGCGGGCGACCATCAGCGTTCCGTCGCCCTCCGGCTTCGGGACCATGTCGATGGCTTCGTAGGGACAGTCGAGGTAACACTGGCGGCAGCCGGTGCACAGTCGCTCGTCGACCACCGACGGCAGGGGCCTGGCTCGGGCGTCCGGCCGACTCCAGGCCGGCAGGAACAGGAGGGTGAGGCCTACCGCCCCGCCCACCGCCCAGGCGACGCCGGCCGACATTCGAGCGGTGAAGGGCAGCCAGAAGGCGTAGAACACGTCGTAGGGCGCCGGTTCGGGCAGTCGCAAGACGTCCGCCGCGGGCGCCATCCCCACGGGCCAGAGCACCGACAGCGTCAGCAGCAGCCCCACCACCCCCCAGGTCAAGCGCTTGGGGGGGAGCAGCGCCGGACGGGCCACCCGGGCGACGTGGATCCATAGGAGCACGCCGAGGCCCACTGGGAGGGCCACGTGGAGGAAGAGGTTCAGGAAGAAGAACGCGCTCGGGATGTCGCGCTCTCCGACGAACGTGCGGCCGATGGGCTCGGCGAAGATCGGCAACAGGTCCAGCAGCCGGGCGCCCTCGCGAGCCATCACGATCCCCTGCACGTCCCACACCATCACGTAGCCGGTCCAGCCGCACACCAGGACGATGAACAAGAGGAAGAGGCCCGAGACCCACGCCAGCACGCGCGGGCCCCAACTCCGCCGCTGGGCGAACATGCGGAAGGCGTGGACCCCGACCGCCACCACGGCGGCGTCCGACGCGTAGCGGTGCAGAGAACGGATCCAGCGCCCGAGCCAGGCCTGGTCGGTGAGGCGGGCCACCGAGTCGTACGGCGCGCCGATGCGGTAGAAGAAGATCAGGTAGATGCCGGTGACCAGGATGACGACGAGGAGCACGACGACCAGCGCGCCGCTGTGGTACAGCGGGTTCAGCCGCCAGCCGTAGATCCGGTTCATCAGGGCGTCGGCCGGCGCCAGGAGGCGCCGCGCGCCGCGCTCCAAGGGGTCAGTGACCCGGCCCATCGGGGCTCCTTTCTCGGGCCGGGCGGGGCCGGCCCCCTTGCGGAGGTCTTATTCGGATATTAACATGATAATAGCGTGAATGCCAGCCCTTCCTGACCGGAGGTTCCGTGCTGTCCAGCACCGCCGAGTACGCCGTCAAGGCGGTCCTCTACTTGGCCACCCATGCGGACGCGCGGCCCGTGCGCGTGGGGGAGGTGGCGGACGCGCTGGGCATCCCCCGGAACTACCTGTCCAAGATCCTGCACGAGCTGGCCCGCGCCGGAGTGCTCACGTCGTTGCGGGGCAAGCATGGCGGGTTCCAGCTGGCCGTGCCGCCGGGGGAACTCTCGCTCTTCACGGTGGTGAGTCACTTCGATCACATCTCCGAGAGCCGCAGCTGCCTGCTGGGGAGGCCGCAGTGCAGCGACCGGCATGCGTGCGCCGCGCACTGGCGGTGGAAGGCGCTCTCCGAGCAGATCGGCGCCTTCTTCAGCGAGACCACGGTGGCCGATCTCATGAACGGGGCGTCGCTGCCGGCCTGACGCGGCCGGCGCAAGCCGAAAGGAGGATGTCATGGTGGAGCAGCGCGAGGAGGCGGGTGGTGAAACGGAGCGGACGCCGCTAGGCCAGCGGCTGTACGACAACGTGTTCCTGCTGCTGGTCGCGGGTGTGGTCGTGATGGCGGTCTTCTACACGCTGTGGGGCCTGTGGGAGGTGCTGACGCTCCCGCCGGCGCCGCTTCCGTAGGGGGAACATAGCCATGCATACCGGACTCGAGTCCCCCAAGGGGATCTGGTGGAAGCCGGCGCACCGCGCGGAGCGCCTCTGGGTCGTCGTGGCCTTTGCGTGGTGCCTCGTGCTGTTCGCCATGATGCCGTTGTGGCACCTGAAGGGCGGCCAGAACCCGTCGGGCATCCGCCACAAGGTGGATCCCCAGGAGTTCATGGCCCGGACGCAGGAGTTCATCAACACGTATCAGGTCGGCGAGGACGCGGGCATTCCGATCGTGGAGCCGCCCCCCGGCGCGGACATCTATCTCGTGGGGCTCATGTGGAGCTGGCGGCCGGTCCTCCGGCTGCGCAAGGGCGCCGAGTACACGCTGCACCTCTCGTCGCTCGACGTGAACCACGGGTTCAGTCTCCATCCCGTCAACGTCAACTTCCAAGTCGTGCCGGGCTACGACTACGGGCTCCGCGTGACGCCCACGGAGGCGGGCGACTTCCGCATCATCTGCAACGAGTTCTGCGG
>JBFGDF010000168.1:0-6614 GCA_041580775.1 Gemmatimonadales bacterium | reverse complement strand
GACTTGCCCTGTTCGAAGAGGTCCCGCACCCGCGACGCCCCCACCCCCACGAACATCTCGACGAAGTCGGACCCGGACATGGAGAAGAACGGGCGCGCCGCCTCGCCCGCGACGGCGCGCGCCAGCAGCGTCTTGCCGGTCCCCGGCGGTCCCACGAGCAGCACGCCCTTGGGCAGCCGACCGCCGAGGCGCTGGAATTTCTGGGGATCACGCAGGAACTCGATGATCTCCTGCAGTTCTTCCTTGGCCTCGTCCGCGCCCGCGACGTCGGCGAAGGTGACCTTGGGCGTGTCGCCCGTGAGCAGCTTGGCCTTGGACTTGCCGAACGCGAAGGCGCGGTTGCCGCCCGACTGCACCTGCCGGAAGAAGAACAGCCAGAGCCCGATCAGAATCACCCACGGCAGCAGCTGGATGAAGACGGTGCCGAACGGCGTCTTGGGCTCGCGCGCCTGAATCGGGATGCCCTTGGCTTCGATCCGCTCGAGCAGGGCTTCGGAGTTCTGCACGGGCAGCAACACCCGGAACCGCGTCACGCGGTTTCCTTCCACGGCCACGCCTTGTTTGAACTCGCCCCGCACGAGCTGGCCGCTCGTAATCTCGATTTCGACGATGTTGTCCCGCTCGAGCTCCTGGGCGAACCTCGAGTAGGAGACCTCGGCGTATTCCTCCCGGTTGGCGCCGAGCATCTGGTAGAACGCCACCGGGAGCAGAATGACCAGCAGCCAAAAGACGGCCGTCTTGCTCAGCTGGCCCCAGTTGACCTTCCGGTTGGGTGGCTCACGATCCGCCATCTTGCGACTGCCCATCTCGTTCGCGGTGAATCTACTCAGTCGGCTGCCCGCCCGGCGCGAGGCTCGCGACGAACGGCAGGTGCCGGAAGTCCTCGGCATGGTCGAGGCCGTACCCGACCAGGAACTGGGGCGGCGCGTCGAACCCGACGAACCGCGGCTCGAGCGCGAGGGCCGGCGCGAGATGCTTGTGCAGCAACGCGCAGATCTCCAGACTGCGGGGCCGTCGCTGCCCGAGCAGGCGCACCAACCGGTTCAGCGTATTCCCCGAGTCCACGATGTCCTCGACCAGCAGGATATGCCGGCCGGCCAGCGTGGTCTCCGGATCGTACACGAGCTGGACCGCGCCGCTGGACGTCGTCCCGCTGCCGTACGACGACGCCACCAGGAAGTCTACCTGGTGCGGTCGCATGATCGCCCGCACAAGGTCGCTCATGAAGATGAAGCTCCCCTTGAGCAGTCCCAGCACGAGCAGTTCGCCGTCCCGGTAGTGGTGGGTGATCTCCTCGCCCAGCTCGGTCACGCGGGCGGCGATGGTCGCCGCGTCAAACGTGACCTCAGCGATCGCCCGACCGCCTGTGCGCCTCAGAATGTCCGATTCGACGTGCATCCACCCTCACCGCCGGTTCGCCCGGGTTGGGGAGTGCGGCATCGCTCCGACACACGCCCGGAATCCACAGGATCGCGGTGTCGCGATCGAGCACCGGATGCCGGCGTCGCTCGCGCACCGGCACGCGCGCCTCCATGAGCAGGCGCCGCACCGGGCGGCGCCCGAGGCCTCCCACGGGCCGCATCCGCTCGCCACTGTGCCACCGGCGGATGGCGAACGCGCCGGGCGTGAGCCAGGTGGTGAACGCGGCGCGGCGGGACGGCCCCGCGGGCTCCCGCCGCCACGTGATACACCAGTCGCCCCACGAGGCTTCCCCGCGGTCATCGACCCCGCACGTCAGCGGTGCTGCGGGCGCGTGGGTCGGGTCGGCCGCCCCGACGAGGCCCTCGATCCGCAGCCGGTCGAACACGATCTCGGCGGTCCACCCACCACCCAATTCCACCCGCCGGCCACTCGCGGCGGCGCGAACGAATGCGGCCAGTCGTTCGGCCCGCGCCAACCCGAGCGAGCACCCGACGGCCCGCGCGAGGGCGCGCAAGAGCGCCACCGACAACGCCTTATCATACCGCGCCAGGGGACCCCGAGCAACCTCGGCGCCACCGTCGGTGACGCGGAATTCGAGTTCGGGCAGCACGTCGAGCAGGCGCCGCCACGCCGTCCGCTCGACCTGCGCGAGACGCGCCGCCTCGAGCAACCGCCGGTCGGTGTCGGCGGAGCGCGCGCGCACGAGCGGCAACACCGCCGTGCGCACCCAGACACGATCGTGCCGCGGATCGACGTTCGCCGGATCCACGCGGGGCGCGACGTCCGGAGCCCGCTGTCGCAGCCAGTCGCCCAGCTCGGCACGGGAGAAGGGCAGCAGCGGCCGCACGAGTCCGCTGGGCCCCACCGTGGGGATCCCCGCCAACCCGGCGGGGCCCGAGCCCCGCAGGAAGCGCAACAGCACCGTTTCGATCTGATCATCGGCGTGGTGCGCCGTCGCGAGATAGCGAGCCCCGATCTCGCGTTGGATCGCCCGCAGCGCGTGGTACCGTTCGCGCCGCGCCACGGTTTCCGACGCGGAGGCCCCCAACTCGAGCCGCCTCCGGTGGCACGGCACACTCAGCCGAGCCGCGACCCGGGCCACGTCGTCCGCCCACATCCGGCTATCCCGATGGATGCCGTGATCCACGTGTCCCACGGCCAGGGTGAGGCCAACCGTGGGCGCGAGATCGTGAAGCACGTACAGGAGCGCCAGGGAATCGGGACCGCCGCTCACCGCGAGCAGGGCCGTCCCTCCCTCCGCGAAGAGGCCCTGCGTCGCCACGTGCCGGGCGAGCCGAGCCCGCAGGTCCTCGCTCACGGGCCGCCGTTCGTGGCGACGTACGCGAGGGCGACGATCCGCCAACGGCCGTCGTGACGCAGCAGCGTGAACGCGTCCACACCCTCCCATTCCGTGATGTCGCCAGGATCGCCGAAGCGCGCCCGATAGCGGACCCACGCCTGTGCGAGGTCGCCGACGGTCCGGATGCGCGCATCCTGCATGGTTTCCTCGAACACCGACCGGCTGCCGGGACCCAGCGGGGCCTGCGCCACGAACTCCGGCACGGACGTCGTGACCACGCGCCTGGCCGCCTCACCGGCCGGCTGCCACACGGTGGTGAGGGCGGCGCCGGGCCAGAAGTGCGACGCGAACGCCTCCCAGTCGCGCGCGCTCAGGGCGCCGTAGTAGCTGCGCAGCTCCGTGAGAATGAGGGTTGTGTCCGCGGCCGTCGGCGTGCGGGTAGCCGGAGGGGCAACCTCCACGGAGCAGGCGGCGGCGCTCGCGAGAACCGCCAGCCACACCCCGCGTGCGGCCGCGCTCACGGGCCGCGATTCCACTGGGTGACGTCGGCGAACCCCTTGCGCGCGAGCGTCGGCACGGTCGCGTCGGCCGCCGGATAGCCCACCGGAAAGAGGATGTACGGCTTCTCGTTCGCGGGACGGCCCAGGAGCTCGGACAGGAACCCCATCGGGCTGGGCGTGTGCGTGAGGGTGACGAGCCCCATCGTGTGCAACGCCGCGATGAACAGTCCGCAGGCGATGCCGACACTCTCGTTCACGTAGTAATTCGTGACACGGGAGCCGTCGGACCGCACACCGTGCAGCTCCTTGAACACGACCACCAGGTACGGCGCCGTTTCCAGAAACGGCTTGTGCCAGTCGGTGCCGAAGGGGGCCAGGGCCTCCTTCCATTCCTCCGGAAACCGATGGCGGTAGTTCTCCCGCTCCTCTTCCTCGGCCGCGAGACGGATCTCGCGCTTGAGCGCCGGGTCGTCGACCACCACGAATCGCCACGGCTGCCGGTGGGCGCCGGATGGGGCGCTGGCCGCCGTGCGGATGACCAACTCGATGCACTCGCGCGGCACGGCGTCCGGTGAAAAGGCGCGTACGGAGCGGCGGGTGGCCATCGCGTCGCAGAATGCGCGACCGCGGGCCAGCATCTCGTCGGTCGGCCAGCGACGATGGGGGAGCGGGATGAAGGTGGGCGTGACGGGCATGGGGCGAGTCTAGCCGGCCATTCCGACCGCGGCAACGGCCCTAACCTCGCCCAGCTCTTGACGAGCCTGGCCGATTGTCTTACTGTATTAGCACACTAATACACTTGATGCGGACCCGGGGCCGGAGATGTTCGACGAAATCGACGCGCGGAGCCCGATTCCCCTGTACGACCAGATTGCGGCCCGCATCCGGCTCGCGGTGGCGGCCGGCGATCTGGAGGAGGGCCAGGCCCTGCCGTCGGTCCGGCAACTGGCGGCGCGCCTGCGCATCAACCCGGCCACCGTCGTGCAGGCGTATCGCGCGCTGGCGGCGGAGGGGTTCGTAGAGATGCGGCAGGGTTCGGGGACGTACGTGCGAGGCGTGAGTGCGGACCGGCGCCAGCGCGCGCGCGAGGATCAGGCCCAGCGGCTCGCGCGCGGCGTGCTGGCGGAAGCGGCGCGGCTGGGGATTGCCGGTGAAGACGTTGCCCGGGCCGTGCAGCGCCAGCTGGGAACGGAGCGCCGATGAGCCACGCGATCGAAACCACCGACCTCCACTATCGCGCCGGCCGGTCCTTTGAGATCCGGGACCTCGGACTGCGCGTGCCGGCCGGCGCCATCTACGGGTTCCTCGGCCCCAACGGCTCCGGCAAGACCACCACCATCCGCCTGTTGCTCGGACTGCTCCGGCCGCTCGGCGGCACGATCGCGGTCCTCGGCCATGCGATGCCGCGTGAGCAGCACGCGATGTTCCGGCGGGTCGCGTACGTCCCCGAGCGCCCGCACCTCTACGCGTCGCTCACCGTGGGTGAGGCGATGGCCCTGCATGCGGCCTTTCATCCCCGCTGGGAGGCCGGCATTGCAGCGGAACTGCGCCGCACCTTCGAACTCGAGGCGGGCGCCCGGGTGGAACGACTGTCCAAAGGCGAGATGGGGAAGCTGCTCATGCTCCTCGCGCTGAGTCAGCGGCCGGATCTCCTCATGCTCGACGAGCCGACCGACGGCCTCGATCCCGTGGTGCGGCGCGACGTGCTCATGGCGCTGATCGACTACGTCTCGGAGACCGGCGCCACGGTGTTCATCTCCAGTCACCTCGTCCACGAGCTGGAGCGGATCTGCGACTGGGTGGGCGTGATGGACCGCGGCCGGCTCGTGGCGGAGCTACCGATGCACAGCTTCAAGAACGGCATCAAGCGGCTCCGCGTCCGCAACGCCCCGGCGCAGCCCGGGGACCCCCCGTTCCGGCTGCTGGCTCGTGAAATGGGCGATGGCCTCGCCGGCACCGAGGTGTGGGTGGTCCGCGGCTGGCTGCCCACCATGACGCAGTACTTCGAGGGCGTCGGGGCCACGCTCTCCGAAGTGGTGGATCTGGATCTCGAAGAAGGATTCGTGGAGCTACTGCGCACGGCTCGCGCGGCCCGGAGGTAGCGATGTTCGCACAAGTCTTCCGCCTGCAGGGACGGGCGTCGGCGCTCGGCGTGGCGCTCGTGGCAGTCGCGGGCTTCCTGGTGCCCGTCGTGGCCGTCCAGCGGGCGGGGTTCGTGAACCCGACCGGGTGGGACATTGCCGAGATGCTGACGATGGTCGAGAGCGCGGGGTCGCTGTTCCCGCTCCTGGCCATCGTGCTGGGGCTGCTGCTCGCGGTCGCCGCGTGGTCGCCGGATCACCGCGGGCAGCACGTCTACGCGCTGACGCTGCCGGTCCCGCGCTGGCACTACGTCCTGCTCCGGTTCGCGGCGGGGGTCGTCCTGCTGATGCCGGTGGTGGCGGCGGTCTGGATCGGCGGCGTCGTGGCGACGGGGGCCGCGACGATTCCGGAGGGGCTCCGGGTCTATCCCGGTACCATCGCGCTGCGGTTCGGCCTCGCCGCCTTGGTGGCCTACGCCGCGGTGTTTGCGGTCGCGGCCGGGACCAAACGCACGGCCGCCATTGTCTTTGGCACGCTGGTGGGCGTCATCCTCGTGCAGGCGCTGCTCGAGCTTGCGGGGCTCCGCCTCGAGGTCGTGCGCTACACGCTGGTGCCCCTGACCGACTGGCCCGGGCCGTTCGAGGTCCTCTTCGGCCGGTGGATGCTGATCAATGTATAGAGCTGCCGCCGTCCTCGTACTGCTCGCCGCGCTGGTGCCGGCGCCCCTCCGCAGCCAGACCGGTGAGAGCCGCGATCTCCGGTTGGCTCGGCTGCGCGCCCGGTTCGCCGAGTTGCAGGCACGCGCGGAACGGCAGGACAGCCTCGCCGCGCTCCAGTTGATGGTGCGGCTCGACACGCTCCGGGCCGCGGGCCTCGTCGTGCTGACCGACTCGGCACAGGCGCCGGCACTGCGGAGTGCCCTCCCAATCTTGGAGGAGCAGGTGCGCGCGCGGTTGGGCACGGTCCCGCTGGAGCTGCTCCGGGACGCCCGCGTCCTCGTGCGGTTCGGGAATGCCGGTCCGGGGTGGACGCGGCTGATCACCGGCGATGCGCAGTTTCTCCACATCCGGGACGCGCGTGCCAGCGCGGATCTAGCGCGCGACCTTCGGCATTCCCTGGCGGTCGTGCTCGCCGCGCGTGGCGGCTCGGGCCTGCAGCAATGGGCCGGGGCCGACCTGCGGATCTTCGAGGACCAGCGGGTCTTGCGCGAGGCCGCGTTCATCGAGCTGACGACATCGGCGGCCCGGCCCGCGCGCGCCTGCTTGCGCGGCGACGTGCCGGCCTGTGCGGTGGCCGTGGGCCTGGCGCCG
>JBFGDF010000167.1:0-6691 GCA_041580775.1 Gemmatimonadales bacterium | reverse complement strand
CGAAGCGCTGTCCGGCCTCCTCGCGAACTCGGTGCACGCAGGCGAGCGTGGTCCCGTACGCCAGGGCGGCCCGCGCCCGCTGGCCGTAGGCAGCCGACGCGACCTTGCTCGGAAGCAGGAACCCCACGGCGCCGCCCGGAGCCGTGAGTTCCAAGGCCCGCTCGAGGAACGCCACCGCGAGGTCCGGGAGATGCCGGAAGCCGGTACCCGGTGCTGTCTGCCACCAGGTGAAGCGTGCCTTCAGAGCCGCACGCTGCTCGGCCGGTAGCCGCTCGGCGCGGACCCACGGCGGGTTGCCGACGACCGCGGTGAACCCGCCGCCCGCCATGATCTCGGGGTAGTGGACCTCGAAGGCAAAGAACGGGACCGCGCCGTCGGCCAGGCGACGCGCGGCCACGCGGAGCGTGCGCCATTGGCGACGCAGCGCTTGGTAGTGCTGCCGCTGCGTGCGCGTGAGGCCGCTGCGGCCGCCGAACAGGTCCCGTCCGCGGGCGGCGGCGACGAGGTCCTTCAGCGCTTCGCGCGTGCAGTCGGCCGCCTCGTGCACGAGCGTTCGCGCGGTGGCAAGCTCAGCCGCGCGCAGAGTGGGCAGCGGGGCGTCCCGATCCGCACCGGCTGCGTCGTACACGGCCGCCCGCGCGCGCCCGACGGCGGCCGACGACCGCGCGACGGCCAACGGGATGCCCAGTGCGCGGGCAGCGCCGAGCGGATCGAACAGCGTGTCGCCCTGGCGGACGATCCCGTTCAGGTTCGGGAGCGGGACCACGCGGGCGAGGTCGGTTTCAGGATCGTCGGCGATTACGGCGAGCCAGAGACGCAACTCGGCCAGTCGCACGGCGACGGGGTTGAGGTCGACGCCGAAGAGGTGGTCGCGCAGGATGCGACGCCGGAGTTCGCAGGGTGAAGCGTCGCGCGCGGTGACTCCGGCCCAGGCGCGGGTGAGGAGCTCCAGGGCGCCGAGCAGGAAGGCTCCCGACCCGACCGCGGGATCCAGCAGGCGCACCGCTCCGAGCCGCCGTTTGGCGATCAGCCGTTCGCGCGCGCCGGCCGGAGCGCCGGCGAGCACGCGTGCCGCCGCGTCGGCCGTGAACGCACGGCCATCAGTGAGGGCCGCCGCCACGGTCGCCGCGACCAGGTCGCGTACGAGCTGCTCCGGGGTGTAGAACGTCCCGGTCAACTGACGTTCGTCTGTCGCCATCACACCTTCGAACGTGCGTCCCAGCACGTCGGGCGCGATGGCGTGTACGTCCGATCCCTCGCGCACGCAGAACCGGAACCGCTCGAACAGGCCGTCGAACGTCTCCCGCCACAGCTCGTTGGAGAACCCGATGGCGCGGATGCGGCGTTCGACAGGATGCGGTTCGAAAAGGCCGCCATTCAGGTATGGGACGTTGCCGAACCGAGCGCCGTGGCTACGGGCCGCGAGGGGCCGGTTGAGGGTCCCGAAGAACAATGGGTGGAGTACGCCGCGATGGAACGGTTTCCGGCGGGCGAGGGAGTCGTCGAGGAGGGCCGGGAGGAAATCGGCTCGCCCGTCGAGCCAGCCCTTGGCCTGCACGAAGTAGAGAAACAGGACCCGCGTGAGCGTCAGGAGGGCGACGAGCCGACGATCGGCCAGCGACCCCGCCGGCACCGCGGCGGTCATCCGCTCGAGCACGCTCCGGAAGGCGGTAAAGAACCGGGCGCCGACACCCTCGCCCGCCAGGAGATCGCCGATGCGGAGCGCGTGCGCCAGCGCCGTCGCGTCCGCGCGCGGTCCGAGATCGGCGAGAATCTGGAGCGCGACAGGGTCTGGTGTGCGCAGGTCGAGTACCAGGAAGGGGCCGGCGCCCGGGGCGCCAAGCTGGGGAGCCGCCAGCGCGAGCTGGACGCCGTCGACGGCGGCAACCAGGGACGGTCTCGCGGTCGCGGCCAACTGCCGCGCCTTCTGGCTGGCAGCGCGGCGCGCATCGCCGGCGTTGCCGGCGAGGACACGGAAACCGCGCCACCGGGCGACGACGAGCCAGCCGTCGTCGTCGGGAGTGGCGTCCGGCGTATAGCCCAGCGCGGCAAAGAGGGGGCCGAGGTCGCGGCGGTCGCGGACACGGTGGAGGAGATCGCGGAGCATGGGGAATCGCCAATGGCGATCCCCAGCCTAGGGAGCGGGCGAGGAACGGCTGTCGTCAGATCGTCGCGCGGCGTCACAAATCCGCGCGGCGGGGGGCGGATCAGCACCGGCGCGGGAACGCGCCGGTGCCGGGATCAGGTGGCGGCGGCCTTGAGGAAGGGCAGTGCGTATCCCTTGGCCTTCATGGCGTTCTCGAGCGACGCCTTGTCGACCGACTTCATGTACGCCTCCTTGGGCTCGACGAGCTTGCGCTCCACGAGATCGAGCAGGGAGTCGTTCAGGGTGACCATCCCCACCTTGCGGTTCGTCTGCATGATGGACGGAATCTGATACGTCTTGCCCTCGCGAACCAGATTGCTCACCGCCGGGATCGACAGCAGGATCTCGCGCGCGGCCACGCGCCCGCCGCCGACCTTCTGACACAGCGTCTGGGCGATGACGCCGCGCAGCGACTCCGACAGCATCACGCGGATCTGCGGCTGCCGATCACCCGGAAACTGGTCGATGATGCGGTCGACGGTCGACACGGCCGTCGTCGTGTGCAGGGTCCCGAAGACGAGGTGGCCGGTTTCGGCGGTCTCGATCGCGATGGCGACGGTCTCGAGGTCGCGCAGCTCGCCGATGAGCACGATGTCGGGATCCTCGCGCAGCGCGGCCCGCAGGCCCGACTTGAACGACTGCGTGTGCAGACCCACCTGGCGGTGGGTGACGAGGCAGCGCTTGCTCTCGTGGACGAACTCGACGGGATCCTCGATCGTGAGGATGTGCTCCTCACGCTCGCGGTTCATGAGGTCCACGAGGGCGGCGAGCGTCGTCGACTTGCCGGATCCCGTCGGGCCGGTCACCACCACGAGGCCCTTGGTGAGGTAACAGAGCTTCTGGACCTCCTGGCTGATGCCCAGCTGGTCGCAGGTGGGGATCGCGCTCGGAATCACGCGGAACACCCCCATCGGACCGCGCCGGTCGCGCGCCGCGTTGCAGCGGAAGCGGGCAACGCCCTCGATCTCGTAGGCGTAATCGGCATCGCCGGTCTCGGCATGCTGCGTGACGTCCTTCGGCAGCATGACGCTTTCGAGCATCTGCTGCAGATCATCCGCCGTAAGGGGCTCCTCGGCCGTGCGGGCGAGCTTGCCGTCCCGGCGGATCACCGGCGGCTCCCCGACCCGGAGGTGCAGGTCCGACCCGCCCGTCTCGACGAGCAGGGTGAGCAGGCGATCGAGCTCCGTCCGGGCGGCCGAGGGCCTGGGCGCCGCGGGATCGCGTACGGCAGCACGTGGAGCGGGGGCGGCAGCCGGTGCGCCCTGGGGTACCGGGGCCGCGGCGGCCGGCGTCAGCAGGGCCGTGGTGCGGCCCTCGTCGGTCCGGAGAAGCACCTGCACTTCGCCCGCCGGTGCCTGATACGCGAATTGCAGCTCGGCGTCCGACGCCATCCGGCCACTGAGCTCCTGCGGGGCGATTTCCTTCAGGAGGGCGGTCACCTGGCTGGCGGTGAGCGCGTCCCGCGTCATGGGATGCGCGGTCTTTCCCCGCATGAGGCAGATCGGCTTTCCCTCCGCCACCGAAAGTCCAGTGCCGGACTGCTGCTGCATGACTTCAATGAACCGGTTGAGTCGGGCCACGGAATCCTCAGTCTTGGGGGTGAACGTGGCGCACCAGGGTGCGGTTGAGGTACCACGTGGTCGCCTCGTCCTCGAGCGCGAAGAAGCGCTCGGGCTCGTTCATGAAGTCGAGCGCGCGGGAGTTCGCGGGCGGCATCTCGAAGGCAGCCGTCCCGCGATACTCGGTGCCGCCGACCATCCGTACCACCAGGCCGACGGATTTCGCGATGGAGCGCCGCTCGGCGTCCGGCGGCTGCGGCTCGCGTTCGCAGATGACGACCGCGGTCTGCGTCTTGGCGAGCAGGGCGACCTCCCCGGACGGCAGGCTCAGGGGGAAAAACCCTTCCGGCCGGTTCAGCATCTCGAGCGGCGTCTCGGGTCCGAGGTGATTGGCGGACCCCGGCTGAAGATGGAGGTCGCCGCACAGCGAGATCCCCTCCGAGAAGATGACCTCGGCCGGCACGCGCTCGGTCTTGGACCACTGGTTCATGGGCGCGGCTCTCGAATCGGGGGTGGTGGGTCCAGGGGTTGGCGCCGACCACACGGGCCGGTCAATATGACCCCCGCGCCGGACGCCAAACCGTGACGAAGTTCACGCTCCGCGCCGCTCCGGGCCGTCACCCCTGCCGGACAGCTGCAGGCGCTCGGCCGCCAGATCCAGACCGCGGGCGATGGGTGGCGGCCATACGCCGCGTGCGAGCGCGTCATCGACGGCGGCGCGCTCGCGATCGACCAGGTGCAGGAGCGGCTCCTCCAACAGGCCAGCGCGCCGGGCCGCCGCCAGTTCGTCCTCGTCCAGCCAAGTGCCGGCTTCGGCGGTTGCAGGGAGCCAGTGATCGAGGTAGAGGTCGGTGCAATACCAGTCAGCGCCGTCCATCCGGATGGGAGCCCGGAGGTTCGTATACCAGCCGGTGAACGTGCCGTCGCTGAGGTGGAACCGCCCGACATCACGGCAGAGGCCCGGGAACACGAACCAGAGCACGGGCGCCCCAGCCGACAGAATCCTGCGGCCATCGGCGTAGGCGTCCTCGCCGCGGTAGTCCGCGAGCAGGGTGACCTTCACGTCCGGCCGGTCGAGCACGAGCCGCTCGTCGAAGACCGTGGTGCCACGGTCGGGCCGGTGGTAGTGAACTCGCACGGATGGCCACGGCTCGGCCACGCTGGACTCGCGCCCCCGGCGGCGCTCGCCAGCCGCGGTCACCGTCGTTCGGGCGCCCCGTACGACCATTCCCTACGCTCCCGCCGGACCGCTCCCGCCAGCCTTCGCGCCACCGAGGTTGAACAGCCGGAACGCCGGTGCCTCGTAGGTCTTGGGCAGGTAATTCGATGGGATGGTCACCTGATTGCCGTCCCGCATGGCGCCGTAGTGCGGCGACATGATCTCCACCCCCCCCTCGTTGAACGCGTCCTGGATGTTCTGGTGGAGTTCGGAGTAGGTCCGCGCCATGGTGTTCGGCGTGTCGGTATACGCGTTCAGCTCGTAGCTCACATAGAAATCGTCCAGGCTGGTTTGCAGCACGAACGGCTTCGGTTCCTTCATGATGCCACCCGTCCGGCTCGCGGCGTCGATGAGCAGCTGGTGCACCTGCTTCCAGGGGACGTCGTAGCCAATCGTGACGCCCGTATGGAGGATGAGGCCGCCCTCCTTGGCCGTCGAGCTGTAGTTGATGATGTGGCTCGACAAGACCATCGCGTTCGGGACCGTGATGTCCACGTTCTTGATCGTGCGCACCCGCGTGACGAGCAGCGTCTTGTCCACGATGTCGCCCACGGTATCCGCGATCTTCACGCGGTCGCCCAGCTGGAAGGGGCGCATGTAGGTCATCACGATGCCGGCGACCACGTTCGCGATGGCCGACGACGAGCCGAACGAGATCAGGACGCCGAGAAAGACGGAAATCCCCTTGAACGCGGCGGTGTCCGACCCGGGCAGATACGGGTAGATGACGATCGCCGCGAACACGAAGACCAGGAACCGGACGATCTTGTAGGTCGGTTCCGCCCAGTCCTTGTGGAAGTTGGGCAGCGAGATCGCCCCGGTCTCGATGCCCTGAAAGAACACGTGGATGAACTTGAGGACGTAGCGGAAGATGACGACGATCACCACGACCGCGAACAGACTCGGCAGGTAGGCCACGAATGCCGACCAGGCGTTCCCCAGCGGATCCATGACGTAGCTGAACAGGCGGTCGCTGAGATCCCGCGTCCAAGGGAAGAAGCTGAGCACCAGCGGCAGGTAGATGTAGAGGACGAACACCACCGCCACGATGCGGAGAATGCGCGCCGTACCAATGAGCGTGTCGGTCAGGCGATTGGCCGAGAGCAACTCCAGCTTCTGAATGCGGAGGGACGGGATCCGCGTCCCGCGCCAGCTCTCCAGCTTCTGGTACAGCCGGGGGAACACCCAGTTGAAGATGCGGAACAGCACCAACAGCACCGCGGTCGCGAGAATCGTCCACAGTACGCCGAGCAGGATGCTCTTGAGGCTTGCTCCGGCCTCTCCGGCGCGCACCGCCTCCTGAATCTGGAGCGCATACTGCTGCGCTACTTGGATCCGCGGGAACCCCGATTCCACCGCGTCGCGCTCGGTGACGGTCATGACGACGACGTCGCCCAGGCGGATGTCGGTGACCCCGGCCGTGTCCACGACGCGAACGTCAGCACCCTTGGCCAGCGGGTCCCGCGCCAGGTCCTCGATCCGACGGCTCAACGCGGCCGCCCGCTCAGCGGGACTGAACGGCCCCAGGTCGCCGTGGATGTAGAACAGCGTGTCCTTGCGGACGATCACCGCCGCGCCCGTAGGCTGCTGGGGGGTGGTGTCCGTCTGCGCGGTGAGCGGGGTGGCCACGAGCCACAGCATTGCGGGAAGGAGCAGATGGCGGAGCATGTGGAACGTCCTCACAAGAGTGTCTCACGCGACGCCCCCGACCCTCGAGCGCGCGCACGGGAAGTTGTGGAGGTCCGGCGGCCCCGGTAGGGCCGCCGG
>JBFGDF010000166.1:0-6779 GCA_041580775.1 Gemmatimonadales bacterium | reverse complement strand
TCTATCTCG
This sequence comes from Gemmatimonadales bacterium, assembly GCA_041580775.1. GTDB lineage: Bacteria > Gemmatimonadota > Gemmatimonadetes > Gemmatimonadales > GWC2-71-9 > JAOTWJ01. Next base: position 6,770 of record JBFGDF010000166.1, on the reverse strand, counting down.
CCGATGACACCAAGCACGAGCGCCGGGTGGCCGTCAAGGTACTCCGCCCGGAGTTGGCGCGCCTCGTCGGGCCCGAACGCTTTCTCCGCGAAATCCAGGTCACGGCGCAACTGGATCATCCGCACATTGTGCCCCTGCTGGACTCGGGGGAGGCGGACGGGCTGCTCTACTTCGTGATGCCGTACGTCGAGGGCGAGTCACTGCGCGCACGGCTCGTCCGGGAAGGCCCGCTGCCGCTCGACGACGCGGTGCAAATCGCGCGCGAGGTCGCGGACGCGTTGTCCCACGCGCATAGCCGCGGCGTGGTGCATCGCGACATCAAGCCGGAGAATGTGCTGTTGGCGGGTGGGCACGCGCGCGTCGCGGATTTCGGGATCGCCCAGGCCGCCACCACGGCCGGCGGCACGCGACTCACGGGCACCGGCCTCGCGATCGGCACGCCCGGGTACATGAGTCCCGAGCAGGCGCAGGGCGGCGTGCTCGATGCCCGGAGTGACCAGTACAGCCTCGGCTGCGTGGCGTACGAGATGCTGACCGCCCAGACACCGGCGCCGGCCCCGACGCGGCAGGAAGTCGCGCGTCCGTCGGTCCTCCGGGAGTCGGTGCCGGACCACGTGGACGCCGCGATCGCCAGAGCCCTGTCGCCGGTGCCGGCGGATCGGTTTGCCACGGTGCGCGCCTTTGCCGACGCGCTCGGACCGATCCCGGCGCGGCGGAGGGGGCGACGCCTCATCCCGATGGCACTACTGACGGCCTTCGCGCTGCTGGTGCTCATGGCCGTCGTGGCCGTGCGGGCCGGATGGGTGGTGCGGCCGGCCGCCGCGGCCTTCTTCCGTCCCAACGATCAGGTCGTGGTCGCCGAGTTCACCAACGACACCGCCGAGCCTGCGCTGACGCTTGCGGTGCGTGAGGCCGTCATCACCGATCTGGCGCAGACGTCGTACGCCCGTGTCCCGGGGCGCCCGGAGCTGGGCGACGTGCTCCGGCGGATGCGACTCCCCGACACGGCGGTCATCGATCTGGAGGCGGCCGTCGAGATCGCGCGGCGCGAGGGCTATCCGGCGGTGGTCGCCGGCGGGGTGACGGCGCTGGGTGCGGGGTATCAGCTGACCGCGCGCATCGTCGAGGCGAGTACCGGCGCCGTGGCCGTGCGGCTGCGCGAGACCGCGCGATCCGCCGATGACGTGATTCCGGCCGTCGAGCGCCTGGCGCGGCGTCTGCGACGCCACCTCGGCGAGTCGTGGGGCAGCATCCGCCGCAGCGACCCGCTGCCGCGCGTGACGACGGCCTCGCTCGAAGCGCTGCAGCTCCAGGCCCGCGGGCAGCAGTACGTCGAGGCGGGCAACATCGGCGCCGCGATCCCGCTGCTGGAACAGGCGGTGCAGGTGGACACCGCCTTCGCGATGGCGCACCGGGCCCTGTCGGTCCTGTACGGCAACATCGGCAACCCCGGTGCCGCGCAAGCGCACGGCGATCGCGCGTTCCAGTACAGCAGCCGACTGCCGCGCGGGGAACGAGACCTCGTGCGGGCCTTGTATCACTCCAGGCGCGGCGAGTTGGACTCCGCCGCGGTCTACTATCGGCACCTGCTGGAGTGGGAGCCGGAGCATGCCGTGGCGCTGAATAACCTGGGTGACCTGTACGAGTGGATGGGGCGGTACGAGGACGCGCTGCGTCTGTACCGGCGGGCGGCGGCGGTGTCGGGGAGCGTGACTGCCCACCTCAACCTCGCCAGCGCCGCACGTACGCTCGGCCATCATGCGTTGGCCGACTCGTCGGCACACATCATGCGCGAGCGCTACCCCGACGCCTGGTGGACCTGGTCCACGGAGGCGCAAAACGCCGTGTACGCCGTGGACGAAGCCACTTGGGACCGAATTGCCCGCGAGATGTCGGAGCACGAGGCCCCGTTTCCCCGTGCCTTCGGCCGCTGGCTGCGCGCCGTCCGGCACGCCATGCACGGCGACATCGACGCGGCGCTCGTGCTGCTGGATTCTGCCCTCGTTTACGTGCGGCAGTCGCCGTCGCCCATGTTCGAGTACTCGGTGCTCGGGGTCGCCTCGATGGCCGCCGTCGCCGCGGGGCAGCCGGCGCGCGCCCTGCCGCTCATGGCGGCCGTGGCGGATCCGGTCCGACTCGGCGGTGCACCGCGGGCACAGCATCGTGCCCTCGGGCAGGTGGCCGCAAGCGCCGTCATGGCGGGCGACCCGGCCAGGGCGCGGCGGGTGCTCGAGCGGGCCGACTCCATCGAGCATGCCGTCGCCTTTCGACCGTTGGGCGACGTGGAGCTGGTCCGGGCCCTCCTGGCCCTGCGTGACCGTCGACCGCAGGAAGCCATTGCCCGGGCGCGGGCCGCGCGCGAGGCGGACTTTGGGCGGATGAGCGTGCTCGTCCGGCTGGTCCTCGCGGATGCGTTGGCCGCCGAGGGCCAGTGGGACGTGGCGGCGGCGCACTACGACTCCCTCACGACGACGCGCGGGCTGAACTTCATCGAGGTCGGTCTCTACGGTCCCGTGCGTCCCGTGGCGCACCGCCGGGCGGCCCAGGCGTACCTGGCGGCGGGTGATACGGCGAACGCGATCGAACATCTCGCGGCGTTCATCGAGCTGTGGCGCGACGCCGATCCCGCGCTTCAAGCGTCGGTCGCAGACGCCCGCAACCGCCTCGCGCAGCTGCTGGCGGCGAGAGGCTGAGCCGCTGCCGGTCGTCGTCAGCGCAGGAGCTGACGGAGGGCCGTGACCGCTTCGCCCGCACCCATGCACGCGAACAGCGTGAGCGTCGCGGCGAGCGCCAGGTTGGTCCCCCACCGGTTACGGAGGCGGGTTCCCACCCAGGCGCTGCGGGTGTTCATGACCGGCAGGGTGAGCGCCAGCACCAGGGCGCTCGACCGCCGCCCCCCCGACCGATTACTCTCCAGCGGCGCGCGACATCCAGACAAACGGAGGCCAACCGTGGCGGAGCGGACGGCGGGACGGAAGTGGCTGCTGTGGACCGTGGCGCTCGTGGTCATGCTCGCGGCGGGCTATTGGCAGCGGCGCGTGGGCCCGTCCTATCCGTACAAGGGCGAGGTGACGGTCGACGGCACGACGATCGCCGTGCGCCTGCCGCGCAACCATACCACGGCGAGCCCGCAGCGGGTGGCGATTCCCGCCTGGAGTCCCTCGGCGGGCGGTACGCTGTGGTGGCGGCGCTATCCCACGGGCGACGCGTTTGCGGCCGCGCCGCTCGCGCGGGACGGTGAGGAACTCGCGGCCGAGTTGCCGGTGCAGCCGCCGGCGGGGAAGGTCGAGTACTACCTCGAGCTGTCAGCCGGTACCGGCACCGTCCGCGTCCCTGCTGCGGCGGCCGATGCGGTCATCCTCCGCTACAAGGCGCCGGTGCCGCTCGGCATTCTGGCGCCCCACATCGCGATCATGTTCCTGAGCATGCTCGTGGGCGTGCGCGCGGGGCTGGCGGCACTGTTCGGCGGGAAGGACACCAAGAGCCTCACGTGGATCGCACTCGGCGGGCTCACCGTGGGCGGTCTGATCCTCGGGCCGATCGCACAGAAGTACGCCTTCGGGGCCTACTGGACGGGCGTGCCGTTCGGCTGGGACCTCACCGATAACAAGACCCTGCTGATGTGGCTGGGCTGGGTGGCGGCGGGGCTCGCGTTCGTGTGGCGGGCGCGGGCGGGGCGCGCGGTCGTTGTCATCGCGGCGGTGGTGATGCTCGCCGTCTATCTCGTGCCGCACAGCCTGCGCGGCAGCCAGTTCGATTATACGGAGCTCGAGGTGCCGGCGACGTCCACGTCGCCGTAGCCCGCCGGCGATCGGCCTCCCCCCACAGCCGGCCCCATCACGGAGTGCGGCGCTGCTCCCCGGCCTGCACGGACGACCTGCGAGACCGGCGGTGGCCGTCGCCGGAGCCAGGCGATGTGATCCACCCGTGAGGTAATCCACCAGGTGGAAGACCCCGGCGACCTATCGGGCACCGGCGCCCGGCCGTAGGACTTGCGGTCCCCGTCGGGAAGACGAATATTCTGCTCCCGATTGACGTTCGCGGCGGGATCTCCATGTCGGCCGAGGTACTCACGATGCGTCCCACACTGCTGGTGGCCGCATGCGCCGGGTTGCTGCCGCTTCAGGCGTGCGCCCCCCCGTATCACGGTCAGCAACCCGTGGCCGTCGTGTCGGCCGCCGATGTGCTCGGCGGCCCACCCCCCCTGATAAACCGCTCCACCGCCCCGAACACCGTCGAGGTGACCCTCACGGCCGCTCCCACTCGCCTCACGCTGGTACCGGGTGTGGAGACTGACGCGTACGCCTACAATGGAAGCGTGCCCGGGCCCACGCTGGATCTGCGGGAGGGCGACCGGGTGATCGTCCACGTGCGGAACGAGCTGCCCGAACCCACGACCGTGCACTGGCACGGGCTCCACATCCCGTGGCATGCCGACGGGAGCCCGTATCATCCGATTCCGCCGGGCGGGCAGGCGGATTTCGAGTTCACGATCCCGGTCGGCACGGCGGGCACCTACTGGTACCACCCGCATCCGCATCACCTGACCCGCGATCAGGTGGCGAAGGGGCTGTTCGGGGCGATCATCGTGCGGGCCGCCGACGATCCGCTGTCGCCGCTCACCGAGAAGCTCCTGATCCTCACCGACGGCCGCTTCCTGGCGGACGGGGCGGTGGATCTGCCGCCGCTGCAGTCGCCGCAGGGCCGCGTGGACTTCGAGAACGGCTGGGAGGGCGACGTCCTGTTCGTGAACGGGCAGCTCACACCGACCCTCGCGATCCGGAGCGGCGAGGTGCAGCGCTGGCGCGTGCTCAACGCGTCGGCCGCGCGGGTCTATCGGCTGGCCGTTCCGGGACATCGTCTGCTGCACGTCGGGAGCGACGGCGGCCTGTTCGAGCACCCGGTCGAGACCACCGAAGTGATCGTCTCCAGCTCCGAGCGCGTGGAGCTGCTGGTGCGCGGGACGGGCTCGCCGGGAGACGTGACCACGCTCCAGACGCTCCCGTATGACCGGTACATCCCGCAGACCCGACCCCCCGATTGGCGTCGTGCCCGTGACCTGGTGACGCTCGCGTACACGCGCGAACGGCCGCTGGCCCCGGTCGCGCTGCCCGCCGCGCTCCGGCCCGTGGCCCCGATCGACACGACGCAGGTCACGACCCGCCGGGTCATGTCGCTCACGCAGGGGTTCATCAATGGGAAGGCGATGGACCTGACCCGCGTGGACCAGACGGCGGCGCTCGGCGCCACCGAGATCTGGGAGATCGAGAACCTCGTGGGCATGGATCACCCCTTCCACCTGCACGGGTTCCGGTTCCAGGTCATCGAGCGGAACGGGGTGCCGGTGTCGTACCGACGCTGGGAGGACACGGTGAACGTGCCGAAGCACGAAACGGTCCGGATCGCCGTGCGGTTCGACGATTACCCCGGGAAGTGGATGTTCCACTGCCACATTCTGGACCACGAGGTCCACGGAATGATGGGCGTACTCGAAGTCAAGTGAGAGGGGGGATGCGATGAGGCGAAGCTGGCGCTGGGCAGTTCCGACGATCGTAGCGGCGGTGGCCATCGCAGCGGCGGTGCCGGCGGACGGGCCGGACGTGACAGGCGCGGCCCCAGATCCGGGGAAGGTGCTGCGCGGCCGGCAGCTCGTGCTCGAGTACGCGTGCAGCCTGTGCCATGGCAGCTTCGATCCCGGGCAGGAGGGCTGGCTGGCGGGCATGATGCGCCCCGACCAGGAGTTCCTGATCGGGCCGTGCCTGTGGGAGCCCGGGGCCGAGCCGTGCTTCCGGACCCGCCCGCGCAACCTGACGCCGGACAACGTCACGGGGATGGGCCGGTTCACCGAGCGGCAGATCTTCAATGCGTTGCGGTTTGGGCTGCGCCCCGGGGAGACGGCGGACGTGGAGATCACGTCCGCCACGCCCGGCGAGGGCAACTTCCCAGTGAACCCCAAGTACCTGGCGCCGCCGATGCCGTGGCCTGCCTGGCGCCACATCCCGGACGAAGACCTCTGGGCCATCGCGGCGTACCTCAAGCACGGGCTCGCGCCGGTGCGGCACAAGGTGCTGGACAGCGAGGGCCCGCCCGACTTCTGGGCCAGCGCGTACACCGAAGAAGCGATGGGTTCGTATCCTGCGGTCCCGTTCCCGACGGCCCGCGAGCAGGAGCCGCCGGCGGGTGTGGACCGGACGCAGGTCCTGCGAGGCCGGCAGATGGCCATCCAGCATGACTGTGGCTCGTGCCATGGCGGGTGGATCAACCCGGCGGCGGAGGGATACCTCGCCGGGGTGACCAGGCCCGACATGCTGTTACCCGTGGGGCCGTGCGCCTCGGAGCCGGGCGCGGAGCCGTGCTTCTGGCAAAGGCCGCGCAACCTGACGCCGGATCGGGCAACGGGCATCGGGAAGTACACCGACCGGCAGCTGTTCAACGCGCTGCGCTACGGACTGCGGCCTGGGGCGGCGACCGACGTGAAGATCGCCGCCGACCGCAGCAACTTCCCGGCGCGGCCTGACTACCTGGGGCCCGGGATGCCGTGGATTGCCTGGCGCCACATGCCGGACGCGGACCTCTGGGCGCTGATCGCGTATCTGCGGCACGGAGTCCGGCCGGTGGCCAACGAGGTCAAGGCGTCCGACGCGCCGCCGGACCTGTGGGTCAGCGAGTACACGGTGGAGAAGATCGGCCCGTATCCGGCCACACCGTATCCGACGAAGCACGAAGTGAAGCGCTGACGGAGTGCGGCTCCTGACGCCCGTTGCGAGGCG
>JBFGDF010000165.1:0-6792 GCA_041580775.1 Gemmatimonadales bacterium | reverse complement strand
CGCGCGGTCGGACTCGTCACCCTCGTGGTGGTGCTGGGGCTCGCGTTCATCGGCGAGATCCTGGAAGCCGTGGTCGGCTTCCGCTACGCCCAGCGGTACGGCGGGTCGACGCAGGCCGGGTGGGGTGCACTGGCGGGCGGAATCGTGGGCGCAATCGTGGGAGTGCCGGTGCCGATCGTGGGGAGTGTGATTGGCGCCGTGTTCGGCTCCTTCGCGGGCGCCGCACTGTTCGAGTACCTCCGCTCGCGCAGGGCGCGCGTGGCGGTGGGCGCCGGTTGGGGCGCGGTGCTCGGACGTGCCGCCGCGGCGGCGCTCAAGATCGCGTTGGGGCTCGTGATCGCGGTGACGACGGCCGTCGCGATCTGGCAGGGCTGACCGCGGTCACCGCCGTCGGAGGTGTGCCCAGGACGCAGGTCGTCACAGAGGGAGATCCAACCATGACGGTGCACGGCATCCATCACGTGACGGCGATCGCCGCCGATCCACAGGAAACCCTCGACTTCTACGTGGGGCTCCTGGGGATGCGGCTCGTCAAGCGCAGCGTCAACCAGGACGATCCCGGCACCTACCACTTCTTCTTTGCCGACGGCGCCGGCCATCCGGGCACGGACCTGACGTTCTTCCCATGGCCGCACCTTCCGCCCGGCCGTCCCGGGACCGGACAGACCACGGAGGTCGCCCTCGCGGTCCCCGCGAACGCGCTGGTGTACTGGAGCGAGCGGCTGACCAACGCGGGGGTGACGACGGAGGCGCCCGAGGAACGGTTTGGCGAGCGCGTGCTCCCGTTCACCGATCCGCACGGCTTGCGCCTCGTCCTGGCCGAAACCGGGGACGCGCGCGAGTTCACCCCGTGGGACGACGGCCCGGTGCCGGCGGCGCAGCAGATCCGCGGACTCCACGGGGTGCGGCTGACGGCACCCGCGCGCGAGGCCACCGAGGAAGTGCTGGGTGAGGTACTGGGCTTCGAGCGCCTCGGCGAGGACGCCGGATGGCATCGCTACGCGGTGGCCGGGGGTGGGTCCGGCCGGATGCTCGACGTTCGGGTCGCACCGGAGATGCCGCGCGGACGCATGGGCATGGGCACCGTGCATCACGTCGCGTTCCGCGTGCCGGACGACGCGACGCAGACCGCCGTGCGCGCGCGGGCCGAGGCGGCCGGGCGGCGACCCACACCGGTCATCGACCGCTTCTGGTTCCGCTCGGTCTACTTCCTGGAGCCGGGGGGTGCCCTGTTCGAGTTGGCGACCGACGGACCTGGCTTTGCCGTGGACGAGGATGCGCGGCACCTCGGTGAGCGCCTCATCCTGCCGCCGTGGCTGGAGCCCAACCGCGACGGAATCGAAGCGGCGCTGCCGCCGGTCGGCGCGCCGCGCGCTTGGGCGGCGCCGTAGCTGCTTCGTCGTTCGCAGGAACCGACGTGCCTTGCCGTCCCCCCGACGCGCTCATCGCGTGCCGTTCGCGTCGGGCTGCCCGCTCGCGGTCCCTAGAACGGCGTCGGCCGGAAGATCGAATGTCCCCAGAGCGGCCGGATCAGCGCGCTGGGCGAGCGGCCCATGAGCACCGTCGCGCCGGTCCAGCGATCGCTCGGCTCACCGGACTCGAGAGTGACCACCACCAGGAACTGATTCCAGTCCACGCGGCCGGTGAGCGGCACCTCGGCGTGCACCAGGCCGAGTCGTCGCACCCGGTCCAGCTCGGGCGTCGCGAGCCAGGCGACGAACGTCTGGCCGGCCTCCGCGCGCGGAAGGCCGGACACCGTGACCGTCAGGTCGTACACGAGAAACCCATCGCGCGTCACCGCGACGTCGAACGGCGACCACGCGGGCCGCAGCGCGACGTCGCCGGATGCCCCGGGGAACGCCGTGGCCGGGACAAGCGGGAAGGTCGAGGTCGTGGCGACCCCGACCCAGAGCAGGGCCGCAAGCCGGATCACGGCACCACGCGCGGCTTCGGACCCGCGTCCCAATGCTGGACGCTCGAGATGTTCGGCATGTTCCAGTCCTTCCCGTTCCATCCCTTGAAGTCATCCACGCGGAATACCCAGAGGCCCGTCATCATGTCGCTGGCGACTACGAGGCCGTCGTAGTTCCGCACGTCGATGCCGAAAGCACCGTTGAACACGCTCTCGCCCACCCCTTCGGGGTTGGTGAAGGTCATGTCGAGACCGGCGTCCGCCGGGCCCGTGTAGGTGTCGAACAGCGCAACCGTCTTGGGATTCTTGGGGTCGCGAATGTCGAACACCTGGATGCCGTCCTTATAGGCCGACACGAACACGTAGGGCCAGCGCATCTCGTTGTTGTGCGAGAGGCCGCGCCAGTTCTCCGTCCACACGCCGACTTCCTGCGAGATGGTGCGCGTCGTCCCGTCGAGCGCCGGCTTGAGATCGTAGACGCGCACGGGCGAGTAGTTGTACTCCGTCTGGCCCACCGCATAGCGGCCGTCGGGCGAAGCGGTGAGCGTGTGGGCGATCTGCAGACCCAGCACGCCCACGATCGACATGGCGAGCTGCGGGGCCTCGGGCCGGGTCACGTCGTAGATGTAGTACCCGTTGAAGCCGGAGCCGTACAGCTTGTCCTGCCCCGTGTTCGGATCATAGGCCGCGTAGAAGTCATGATAGCCCTCGAGCGGTCCGTAGGGCGTCATGTCCGGCGCGGTAGACGGCCATGGTACCCGGCCCACGAAGCCGTAGGTCGAATCTCCGGCCACGGCCTTGCCCAGATCGTAGACGTTGGCGTGGGGGCCGTTGGTGGTGGTGAACAGCAGCGCGCGGCCGTCGGAGTGCTTGTAGGCGAAGATGTTGTGGAATCCGCCCGGCGTATCGGGCGCGCGGATGCGCGCGACGGGGCGCACGGTGGACGTGTCGGGGAGCCCGGTGACGTCGAAGACGATCGCGCCCAGGTCCGCGTCGGGGCCGCCCGGCGCGAACTGGAACGACTGAATGATGTAGTAGCGGCCCTGGTGCTTGAAGTACTTGGCGTCCATCGCTCCCAGGCCCACGTGCAGCTCCGGGTTCTCGATCCGCCACGAGTAGAGCAGCGTGGGGCTCGCGGGGTTGGCGAGCGAGACGATGTCGAAGCCAAAGGTCGGCCGCAGCACGCGGCTCAGGTAGGCATAGGGCCGCGACGGCTCCTGTTCGATCTCGATATCGGTGTAGCTGATGGAGGGCCCGTCGCTGCGCAGCCGGCCAAGGACGTGCACGTTGGACGTGTTGGGAGGCGAGTGATCGCCCTGCGCGGCGGCCGGGTTGGACGCCGCCGCGCTCGTGAGGACGATCAGCGCCGTGACGACGGTGACCCGCTTTGCGGTGCACAGCATCGACTGAGTTCCTCCTCTCTCGAGGTTACGGCGCCGCGTCCACCGCGAACGCCATCATCATGCCCGCTTCCAGGTGCTCCGCGATGTGACAGTGCAGCATCCAGCGGCCCGGGTTGGACACTTCCAGCAGGATGTCCACGGTCGAGCCCACGGGCACGACGGCGGTGTCCTTCCAGGCCAGGTTCTCGTTCGGCACGCCGTCCCGCGCGAGCACCAGGAACCGCTGCCCGTGTAGGTGAATGGGATGGTGCATCGGGTGGAACGCGTCGGGGTCGTTGCGGAGTCGGAGCTTCACCACGTCGCCCACCCGGAACCGCCACGCGATATCCATGTTCTCGCGGCCGGTGGCCGGATCGCGCAGGATCCAGCGGACTTCCTTGGACGTCGAGAGCCAGTTCACGTCCGCCATCGGGTCGGTCCATTCGACCGGCTGGCGGTAGATCGTGTCCACGGCGATGAACTGGATCACCTGGATCGGTAGATCGCGGACGGCGACCGAGAGCAGCAGCTCGCGGTCCGCGGGACGATCCAGATAGCGGCGGTACGGCGCGACCTCTTTGGCGACCGCGGCGTCCTCCCGCAGCGTCGCGAACTGTCGCGCGTAGCTCGTGGCCGGGCGTCCCGGGGCCACCGTGATCACCCCGAGCGTGTCGACGTGGAACACGAATCGGCCGTCCATGTGGTTCACCACCTGGATGCGGTTCGTCACCACGTACTCCCCGGGCTCGGCGAACAGGACTTCCACCACGTACCGCTGGGCCGGCGCGATGGCGACACTCGCCACCGTCATCTCCCGCTCGAATCGCCCGATGTCGGCGCCGACGAGCTTGATGGGCGCCTCGCCGAACGAGAGATTGAAGCTCCGCGTGTTCGACACGTCGGTGAGGTAGAACCGGACCACCTCCCCGGCCGCGTACGTCCGCTCGAAGCGCTGCTCGCCGTTCACCAGCAGAACGTTCCCGAACCGGCCCATGAGGGCGAACGTGGCGGCTTCCTGCCCGTACGGCACGAGCCCGTCCCCATCGATCAGGAGGTCGTCGAGCATCACGACTTCTTCCCGATTGACGGGGTTGTCGTAGTCCGCCCGCTCGGAGCGCACGAGCAGGTTGCCGTAGAGGCCGAGGTCCTGCTGGATGTCCTCGCGCACGTGCGGGTGATACCAGTAGATGCCCGCGTCGGGGAAGCGAATCGTGTACCAGAAGGTCTCCCCGGGCTGGACGGGATCTTGGGTGAGGCCCGGCACGCCGTCGAACCGGTTGTCGAGGCGGATCCCATGCCAGTGGACGGTCGTGGGGAGGTCGATCCGGTTGGTGAATCGGACGTGGACGGTGGCGCCGCGGCGCACGCGGATCAGCGGACCGGGCGCCTGGCCGTTGAAGCCGTACATGGTGAACGTCCGGCCGGCGATGGTGCGGCGCACGAGCATCGCATCGAGGGCGAGCGTGTCGCCGTCGGCGAGGTCGGCGACCTCGCGCGGTCGGGCGAGCGGGAGGGTGGTGGGATCCACGCCCTCACCCGGCAGGAACGGCGTCACCCCCGGCCGCACGCCCTTGAGTCCAGGGAGCATCGGGTTCCGGATCATCGGCACGATCATCCGGCCGCTCGGCACCGACGGGTCGGCGGCGGTGCTGTGACGGTCGTGCTCGTGCTGTGCCGCCGCCGGGGCGCTCACGGCGAGCAGCAGACTCAGGGCAGCGACCGGGGGGGTCCCTGCCATCTCGCACACTCGATGAATCATGTCAGATTGCTGGGTACGATCGCCCGTACAATAGCGGCCGAACCCGGGTGGTGCCACCTCTGGCGCGTCCCGGCGAGGCTGGGGGTGCGCCCCGCACCTCTGGCGCTGCGCCGGATCTGGGCCGATCCTTCCCCCTGCGCCATGGATATTCTCTTCGATGCCTCCGCTCGTCCGATCATCGCGCACCGCGGCGCGGCCGCCGACGCGCCCGAGAATACGCTGGTCGCGTTCGAGCTGGCGCTCGCCCAGGGGGCCGACGCGCTGGAGCTCGACGTCCATGTCACCGCCGACGACGTCGCCGTCGTGCTGCACGACCCCACGCTCGATCGCACGACCGACCGGCCGGGGACCGTGCGCACCCTGAAACTCGGCGCCGTGCAGGCGGCGGATGCCGGCTATTGGTTTGCGTCCGACGGCGGGCGCTCGTTCCCGTGGCGGGGGCGCGGCGTGTACGTGCCGACGCTGGCGACCGTGCTGGAGCGGTTCGCGGACGTACCGCTCCTGATCGAACTCAAGACGGCGGCAGCGGCTCCCGTGGTGCGACGCGTGTTGGAGCACCACGGCGCGCGGACGCGGTGCGTGGTCGCGGCGCTCGACGCCGCGGCGCTCACCGGGTTTCCCCATCCTGCGTTCCGGCGGGCCGGCACGCGCGGCGCCATCGCGCGGCGCTGGGCCGCGTCGCTCGTGGGCGTGCGCCTGCCGAGGGCCGGGTTCGACGTCCTCGCCGTGCCGGAACGCTGGCACGGACTGCCCATCCCGACGCGCCGCTTCGTGCGGTCGATCGAGTGCCCGGTGCACGTGTGGACGGTCAACGACCCTGACGCGGCCCGCCGGCTCTGGGCCCGCGGCGTCGCCGGCATCGTGACGGACGCGCCCGCGCTGCTGCGTGCCACGCGTGACAAACTGCACCCGTAGCACCTCCGAAACCTCCCTTCTCCCGATGCGCCGGTCCGTCGACCTGGACCGCGTTGCTACGGCGCCATAGACTCCTCGCACGATGTCCAACCCCTCCGGTCGCCGGCCGCCGCCGCTCGCCGCGTTCCTCTGGGATTACGACGGCACGCTGGTCGATACGCGGCGGCGCAACTACACGATCGTGCGCCGCCTGCTCGCCGATGCCACGGGCACGCCGGCGGATCGGTTCCCGGCGCTACGCTCCCTCGCGATCTACGAGCGGACGCAGCGGCGCTACGTGAACTGGCGCGATCTCTACACGCGCGAGTTCGGGCTGTCGGAGGCGGAAACGGACCGGCTGGGCAGTCTGTGGAGCGACTATCAGCTGCGGGACGAGACTCCGGCCGATGTCTTCACCGGCATCGGGGACGTGCTCGCGGCGCTCGCCGCGGTGCCGCACGGTGTCGTGTCGCAGAACGCACGCACGCAGATCACGCGGTCGCTCGAGCGGGCGGGCATCGCCCGCTACTTCCGGTCGGTCATCGGGTACGACAGCGTGCACATCCAGCGGCAAAAGCCCGAGCCCGACGGCCTCCTGGCGTGCCTGGACGAGCTGGCGATCACGGGGCCGGCGCGCGTGGTGTACGTGGGCGACCACGAGACCGACGTGCGCTGCGCGCGGAACGCCGCCCGCGCACTGGCGGCGCGCGGGCAGGCGGTGGAGGTTGTGAGCCTCGCGGTGTGCTTCGGCGACGGCTGCGACCACGAACTCTGGGACGCCCAGGCCGACTACGTTGTGCGGACGCCGGGCGAGATCCCGGCGGTCGCGCTGGAGCTGGGGCTCG
>JBFGDF010000164.1:0-6899 GCA_041580775.1 Gemmatimonadales bacterium | reverse complement strand
GTTGAGGTCGCGCACCCAGCGCTGGAGCCCGCGGTGCGGCGCTTCCGCGAGCAGGTGCCAGTCGAGGCTGCGATCATGGTCCCATTCTGCCCACTGCCCGAACTCGCCGCCCATGAACAGGAGCTTCTTGCCCGGATGGGCGTACATGTAGCCATACAGGGCCCGGAGGTTGGCGAACCGCTGCCAGGGATCCCCCGGCATCTTCCCGAGCATCGACCCCTTGCCATGCACCACCTCGTCGTGCGACAGCGGCAGGACGAAGTTCTCGTTGAAGGCATAGAGCAGCGCGAACGTCAGGCTGTTGTGATGGTACTTCCGATGGATTGGGTCCTGCGACATGTAACGCAGCATGTCGTGCATCCACCCCATGTTCCACTTGAGGCCGAAGCCCAGACCGCCCAGGTACGTGGGGCGCGAGACCATCGGCCACGCCGTCGATTCCTCCGCGACCGTCACGACCTCGGGATGGTGCGCATACGTGACTTCGTTGAAGCGCCGCAGGAAGTCCACCGCCTCGAGATTCTCGTTCCCGCCGAACTGATTGGGGAGCCACTCGCCGGGCTTGCGTGAGTAGTCGAGGTACAGCATCGACGCCACGGCGTCCACGCGGAGCCCGTCCACGTGATAGACGTCCAGCCAGTACAGGGCATTGCTCAGGAGGAAACTGACCACTTCCCGGCGCCCATAGTTGAAGACGAACGTGTCCCAATCCTGGTGGCGACCCTTGCGCGGGTCGGCGTGCTCGTACAGATGGGTGCCGTCGAAGTAGCCCAGACCGTGTTCGTCGGTCGGGAAGTGCGCGGGCACCCAGTCGAGAAGGACGCCGACGCCCGCCTGGTGCAACGTGTCCACCAGGTACATGAAGTCCTGTGGCGTGCCGAAGCGGCTGGTCGGGGCGAAGTACCCCGCGGGCTGGTAGCCCCAGGACCCGTCGAACGGGTGCTCGCTGATGGGCAGCAGCTGCACATGCGTGTACCCCATGTCGCGCGTGTACTCGGCCAGGGCGTCGGCCAGCTCCCGGTAGGTGAGCCAGCGGTTGCCCTCGTCCGGCGCGCGCCGCCACGATCCCAGATGCAGCTCATAGATCGCCATGGGAGCGTCGAGGGCGTTCTGGTGCCGGCGCCCCGCCATCCATGCCCCGTCATTCCACGCATAGCCCCCGAGGTCCCACACGACCGACGCGGTCTCCGGCCGCCGTTCGAAATGGAAGGCGTATGGGTCGGCCTTCTGCACCCGATAGCCGCGCTCGCGCGAGCGAATCGCGTACTTGTACCGCGCCCCCTGACCGACGCCCGGCAGGAACGCTTCCCAGACGCCGCTGGCGCCGGTCGAGTGCATGGGGTGGCGCCCCTCCACCCAGCCGTTAAAGTCCCCCACCACCGAGATGGCCTCGGCGTTGGGCGCCCACACGGCGAACCGGGTACCGTCCACCCGGTCGACGGTCATGGGATGGGCACCGAGCTTCTCCCATCCGCGCAGCTGGGTGCTCTCCCCGAACAGGTACAGATCTTCCTCGGTGAGGAAGCGTGCCTTGGTCATGCCGTCCCTCCCGTCACGACCCCCCGCGCGCCGCGATCGCCCGGAGACCATCGAGCGGAATCGCGACCCAGTCGGGCCGGTTGTTCAGTTCGTAGCGCAATTCATAGAACGCTTTCTGCAGCACGAGGGCATCGAGCAGCACGTCCACGGCCTCCCCCGGCGGCAACAGCCGGTGCGGACCCGCCGTCTCGAGATAGCCCGCGAGGAACGCCCCGGTCGCCGCCCGTACCCACGGATCGACGGACCCGCCGCTGGACGCGGCGGCAGCGTGCGCCACGTACGCGAACGAGCGCAGCATGCCGGCCACGTCCACGAGGGGGGTGTCCTTGCGACGCCGTTCGTGCAGCGGCCGGAGTGGTTCCCCTTCGAAGTCCGTGAGGAGGAAGTCGTCGCCGGTCCACAACACCTGTCCCAGGTGGTAGTCCCCGTGAATCCGCATCGCGAGCGTGCCTTCCCGCGGCCGGGCGAGGCGCTGGAACCGCGTGATCAGCCGGTTTCCCGCAGCCATCACTTCGTGCGCGAGCGGGCGGACCGCCACCGGCAGCAGCGGGAGGCGTTGATTCAGCAGTTCCAGGACTTCACCGGCCTCGCGCGCCATGTCCCCGGCACGCCCCTGCAGATCGTCGGCGGTGACCGGCACCGGGGCAAACGCGGGATCGCGCCGCTCCGCTCCGAGCGCGGCATGGAACTCGGCCGTGCGCGTCCCGAGCAGCCGGGCGGCCGTCAACGCCGGTCCGGCGGTGGCCACCAGCGCCGGCGGCGGCGCGGTGGCCGCAAGCCGTGTCCAGGACCCGTCGTCGCCGGATGGGGCGGTCTCGGCCGGTGTGGCCGCCTCGAGAAACCGGCGAACCTGGGCCTCGAAGAACGCCCACCCGTCGCCCTCGTTGGGGACGAACGCCTGCAGCATGGCGAAGGCCCCGCCCTCGCGGCCTCGCCCCTGGTAGGCGAAGCCGCCGCCGACGGCGGCCACGTGCGTGTACCCGGCCCGCTCGGTCAGGTAGCGGGCCAGCTCGACGTCGGGGTTGGGGCCTTCGGTGACGCGGCGATAGACCTTGAGAATCCAGCGATGGTCGATGATCACCGACGTGTTGCTCTGTTCGACGCCCATCGCGCTCACCGCGGCATCGGCCCCGGACTTCCCGACGCGGTCCAACGCCGCGGTCGCGAACGCCCGGATCTCCCCGCCCTGCATCGTCGTGGCCGTCCGCTGGTCGGGGATCGCCGCGACCAGCGCGGCACACGCCGACCGGTCCGCGAGGGCATCGTAGAGCACACCCGCACCGGCCGGCGTCTGGAGCCGCGCCAGCACGGCCGCGGGAGCCTCCTCGAAGACCCGGGCGGCCGGCGCCCCCGCCGACGCCTTGAGCGGGACGACATAGCGCTCGCGCCCGCCGTCCCCGTATTCCACGTCAACGAGCAATATCCAGAATCCCGCCCCGAGCTTGGCGCCGTCGCCGAGGGTGACCGTGACGACTTCCCGCGCTTTGCCCTGAAACCAGCGCTGGCGTTTGAGCCAGGGCGCGATAACGTCGTTGGCGAGCGTGTAGCGGTAATCCGGGCCCGCCAGCGCCTCGACGCCCTCGTCCACGGTCAACGACGGCAGTTGCGTCACGTCGACGCCCGCACCCGTGCGCACCCGGATCGGCTCGGCCTGGCGGTCGAGTCGGAACCAGTAGAACGCGTACGGGCCGAGCGTGAGGAAGTAGGGCAGCTCGCCGATCGTCGGGAACTCGGTGTGGCCCATCATCTCCAGCGGCGTGTAGCCGCGGAACTCGGACAGGTCGAGCTCACAGGGCTGCGCGTAGCGGGACAGGTTGGCCACCGCGAGAATCGTCTCGCCGCGCCAGCGCCGGAGATAGGCCAGCACGCGGCGGTTGCGGGGGCGGAGGAAATCCAGCGTCCCGCGCCCGAACGCCTTGTGTTGCCGTCGGAGCGCCAGCATCCGGCGCGTGAAATGCAGCAGCGACGAGCCGTCCCGCTCCTGCGCCTCCACGTTGAGGGCCTGGTAGCCGTACACGGGGTCCATGATGACCGGCAGGTACAGGCGGGCGGGGTCGGCCGTGGAGAACCCTGCATTCCGATCCGACGACCACTGCATGGGGGTGCGCACGCCATCGCGGTCGCCGAGCCACACGTTGTCGCCCATGCCGAGCTCGTCCCCATAGTAGATGACGGGCGTCCCGGGGAACGACAGCAGCAGGCTCGTGAGGAGCTCGATCCGCCGTCGACCGTTTTCCATCAGGGGAGCGAGTCGGCGGCGGATGCCGAGATTCAGACGCATGCGCGGGTCGCCCGCATACTCGCGGTACATGTAGTCCCGTTCCTCGTCCGTGACCATCTCGAGCGTCAGCTCGTCGTGATTGCGGAGGAACAGGGCCCACTGGCACGTCTCCGGGATGGCCGGCGTCCGCTCCAGAATCTCGGTGATGGGGCGGCGGTCTTCCTGGCGAACCGCCATGAAGATCCGCGGCATCAAGGGGAAGTGGAATGCCATGTGGCACTCGTCCCCGTCGCCGAAGTACGGGCGCACGTCGTCGGGCCACTGGTTCGCCTCGGCCAGCAGCATCCGGTCGTCGTAGTGATCGTCCACGAGCCGGCGGAACTGCTTGATGACGGCGTGGGTCTCGGGGAGGTTCTCGTTGGTGGTGCCCTCCCGCACACAGAGATACGGCACGGCGTCGAGCCGCAGACCGTCCACCCCGAGATCGAGCCAGAACCGCAGGAAGCGCCCCACCGCCCGCACGACCCGGGGGTTGTTGAGGTTCAAGTCGGGCTGGTGCGAGAAGAAGCGATGCCAGTAGTAGGCCTTGGCCACGGGGTCCCAGGTCCAGTTCGACGACTCCGTGTCCGAGAAGATGATGCGCGTGTCCTTGAACTTCTGGTCGGTATCGCTCCAGACGTAGAACTCGCGCCGGGCCGAGCCCGGTCGCGCCCGGCGCGCCGCCTGAAACCAGGGATGTTGATCCGACGTGTGATTCACCACCAGCTCGGTGATGACCTTGAGCCCCCGCCGGTGCGCCTCCCGCACGAAGGTCTTGAAGTCCCGCAGCGTCCCGTAGTCCGGGTGCACCCCCCGATAATCGGAGATGTCGTATCCGTCGTCGCGCAGCGGCGACGGGTAGAAGGGCAGGAGCCACACGGCCGTGACGCCGAGGTCCTGGATGTAGTCGAGTTTTTCGATCAGTCCGCGAAAGTCGCCCCGCCCGTCCCCGTTGCTGTCGCGGAAGGCCTTGACGTGCAGCTCGTAGATGACCGCGTCTTTGTACCAGAGCGAAGGCGTCCGCCCGTCGGCCATGGCGTGGCTCCCCATCCCCGTCACATGAAGTAGTCGAAGTCGCGCTCCGTCCGTACCCGCCGCCGGAGCCGGAACACCTGGGCCGGCGACTGGGCCGGGTCGAGGCGCACGTAGTTGCGTGCGCCGTGCCACAGGTACCGTCCGCCGCCGAGCAGGTCGTGCATCTGATACGGCTCGTCGGCCTCGATCCCCAACGTCGCGAGCGGCAGCTCGATCCAGCCGTCGTGGGCGTGGTGCGGGTCGAGATTGACCACCATGACCATCACGTCCGCCTGATCGGCCGTCCGTTTCGAGTAACACAGGATCTGCTCGTTGTCCACCGGGTGGAACGCCAGCCACTCGTTCGTGCGCAGCGCCGGCTGCTCACGGCGGATGGCGTTCACGCGCGCGATGTAGTCCCGCAGCGTCCCTCGTTGATCCCACTGCCGCGGCCGGAGCTCGTACTTCTCCGAGTCCTGGTACTCCTCGCTCCCGGGACGTGCCAGGTTCTCCGCGAGCTCGAACCCGCTGTAGATGCCGTAGCTCGCCCCGACCGTGGCGGCGAGCACGAGGCGCGCCATGAACGCCGCCCGGCCGCCGTACTGGAGATATTCGGGCAGGATGTCGGGGGTGTTCGCAAACAGGTTCGGCCGGAAGAACTCGCGCACATCCGTTCGGGTGAGCTCCGTCAGATACTGCTCCAGCTCCGGCTTGGTGTTGCGCCAGGTGAAATACGTGTAGGACTGGTCGAAGCCGAGTTTGGCGAGCGCGTACATGACTTTCGGCCGGGTGAACGCTTCGGAGAGGAACACGGTCTCCGGGTACTCGCGCTTGATCTCCGCAATCAGCCAGCGCCAGAAGCGGAACGGCTTCGTGTGCGGGTTGTCGACGCGGAAGATCCGCACGCCGCGAGCACACCAGAACTGGGTGACTTCCAGCAGCGCCTGCCAGAGCCCGCGCCAGTCCTCGCTGTCGAAATCGAGCGGGTAGATGTCCTGGTACTTCTTCGGCGGGTTCTCGGCGTACTTGATCGTGCCGTCGGGCCGGTGGCGAAACCACGCGGGATGCGATCGCACCCACGGGTGATCGGGCGAGCACTGGAAGGCGAGGTCCAGCGCGAGCTCGAGTCCGTGCCGCTCGCAGGCGTTGCGGAACCGGTCGAAGTCCTCGAGCGTGCCGAGTTCGGAGTGCACCGCGGTGTGGCCGCCCTCAGCGGCGCCGATCGCCCATGGGCTGCCGGGGGCGTCCGGACCCGCCTCCAGCGTGTTGTTGGGTCCCTTGCGATAGGCCCGCCCGATGGGATGGATCGGCGGAAGGTACAGCACGTCGAACCCCATGTGCGCGATGTCCGGCAGTCGCCGTTCGGCGTCCTGGAACGTGCCATGGCGACCGTCGGGCCCGCACGAGCGCGGGAACATCTCATACCACGCGCCGTGGCGGGCCCGTTCGCGATTGACGTCCACCTCGTAGCACCGCTCGTGGACCGTCTCCCGGGAGCGGTCCGGCCAGCGCCCCATCTGCACGCGCAAGTCCGTGGCCAGCGCCCGCTCCACTCGCCGGGACTGCGACGCGCTGCTCTCCAGCGCCGCCGCCATGTCCCGGAGCCAAGCGGCGTCGGGCCCGGACGCTCGCGCCGCGGCCTCGCGAATCAGCTCGGCCCCCTCCAGCAGCTCGCTAGCCACGTCCTGCCCGGCCTCATGTTTCTTGGCCAAACCGTCGCGCCAGCCGGCGAACGGGTCCACCCAGCCCGCCACGGTGTAGACGTGCCGTTCGAGTCGCGCGATGGGGAATTCGCCCTCCCAGACATCGTTGGGTCGGGCGGTCATCGGCACCTCGTGCCACTCCGTCTCCGAGGCCGCCCGCCACCGCAGGGCGGCGCCCAACCGGTCGTGTCCGTCGGTGAACACGTCCGCGGTCACGACGACCCGCTCGCCCACGGTGCGCTTAACCGGGAACGCGCCGTCATCCACCCGCGGCCGGACGTTTTCGATCCAGACCCGCCGAGTCCCGTCTTGCGCGAGCGGGGCGTTTCGGTTGGGCGGGGCTCTACGGGACGTCTGTGGGCGCGGCTGAAGGCGTGGTTGCT
>JBFGDF010000163.1:0-7031 GCA_041580775.1 Gemmatimonadales bacterium | reverse complement strand
TCGCGCGCTTCATCTCGACCGGCAGATCCACGTCCTTCACCTCGACGGCCGACACCTCGATCCCCCAGGAGTCGGTCCGCTTGTCCACGATCGTCTTGAGAATGGTGTTGATCTTCTCGCGATCGGCCAGCAATTCGTCCAGCTCGACCTCGCCGAGCACGCTGCGCAGGGTGGTTTGCGCCAGCTGGCTCGTGGCGTAGAGGTAGTCCTCGATCTCGATTACGGCCAACTCGGGGTCTTTCACCCGGGTATAGAGCACGGCGTTGACCTTGATCGAGACGTTATCGCGCGTGATCACGTCTTGGGGAGGCACGTCCATGGCCACGATGCGGAGCGACGTCCGCCGCATGTGCGCGAAGCCGGCCGGGATGAAGATGAGCCCGGGCCCCTTCGTGCCCCAGTACTTCCCGAGCAGGAAGGTCACGCCGCGCTCGTACTGCTTGAGGATGCGGAGACTCGCGAGCGTATAGACGACCGCGCCAGCAAGTACCCCGAACAGGATTTCCATAAACGTCTCCCGTCTAGAAGGCCTCGACGACGACCGCAGCGCCCTGACCGCCGCCGATGCAGGCCGACCCGAGGCCGTACTTCTTGCCCATGCGCCGCAGCGCGTGAAGCAGGTGAATCGTGATCCGGGCGCCGCTCGCCGCCAGCGGATGGCCAATGGCGATTGCTCCGCCGTGCAGGTTGGTCCGCGCGCGATCGAGGCCGAGTTCCTTCTCCACCGCCACGTACTGCGGGCTGAAGGCCTCGTTCACCTCGACGAGATCCATGTCCGCGAGTTTCATCCCGGCCTTGGCGAGCGCCTTGCGCGCCGCCGGCGCCGGGCCGATGCCCATGTACTTGGGTTCCACGCCGGCCACGCCCCAGGCCACGAGCCGCCCGAGCGGCTTCAGGTTGCGCTTGGCCGCGAACGTCTCACTCGCCACGATCGTTGCCGCGGCCCCGTCGCAGATCCCCGACGCGTTGCCCGCCGTCACGAACCCGTCCTTCTTGAAGTAGGGTGGGAGCTTCGCGAGGGCCGCGAGGGTCGTCTCGGGTCGCATGTGCTCGTCCGCCCGCCAGTCCTCCATCTGCCGCGTCTTGGGGTTCTTCACCGAGACGGGAACGACTTCGTCGGCGAACACCCCCTCGTCCCAGGCGCGCTTGGCGCGCTGCTGGCTGGTGAGGGCGTACTCGTCCACTTCCTGACGGGTGAGCTGGTACTTGTCCGCGAGGTTCTCGGCGGTCTCGGCCATGGAGAAGCCGCATTGCGGGTCCGAGAGCGCTTCCCAGAGCGTATCCTCGAACGGAACGGGCGGACCGAGGCGCACCCCCCACCGGGCCCCCCGCACCACGTGCGGCGCCTGGCTCATGGACTCGGCGCCGCCGCAGAGCACGGCGGTCGACTCGTCGAGCAGAATCTGTTGCGCGCCCTGGATGATTGCCTCGAAGCCGGATCCGCAGAGCCGATTGACCGTCACGGCCGGCACTTCGACCGGCAGGCCGGCTTGGAGCCCGACGTGGCGTGCGAGGTAGATCGCGTCGGCGGACGTCTGCTGGGCGTTGCCGAACACCACGTGGTCGATCTGGCCCGGCTCGAGTCCCGAACGCTGCAGCGCGTGGGTCGCCGCGATAGCACCGAGCTGCGTGGCCGAGAAATCCTTGAGGGTGCCGCCGAACTTGCCGAACCCGGTGCGGACACCGGCGAGGAACACGATGTCTTTCTGTTTGCCTTGGGTCTTCATTGAGTATCCCATTGGGGAGAAAGCGTGAATGCTCAAATATACCGTTGGGGGAGGTGCGGGGTGGGACGTGGGACGCGCGGTGCGGAGCCGCTCCTCGGCAGCCCCGCCGGAGCGCTCGAACGCCTCACCGAGGAGACGACTCCTCGTTCCCCACGTGCTGCAGGATCGCGTCGGCCACGTCGGCCGTGGTGGCGGCCCCACCGAGGTCCGGCGTTCGAACGTCTGCCGCAAGGACGGTGACGACGGCGCGCTCGAGTGCGGCGGCCGCCAGCGGAAGGCCCAGCTCGACGAGCATCAGTGATCCCGTGAGGACGGCGGCCATCGGGTTGGCGATGCCCTTACCGGTGATCGTCGGGGCGGATCCATGGACGGGCTCGAACAGGCCCGCACGCCCGGGGTGCAAGTTGGCGCTCGCCGCCACCCCCAGCCCGCCCACCAGCCCCGCCCCGAGGTCGGAGAGGATGTCACCGTAGAGGTTGTTGGTCACCACCACCTGGAACCGTTCGGGCGCGCGCACGAACTCCATGGCAATCGCGTCCACGTAGCGGTGCTCCCGCTCGATCGCGGGGTACGCCTCGCCGATCTCCGCGAACAGCCGTCGCCAGAGCTGGTGGGCGGGAATCGCATTGGACTTGTCGGCCATGGTGACGCGTGTCTTGCCATGCGCCTCCGCCCACGCGAAGGCCGCACGCAGAATGCGCTCGACCTTGGGTGCCGTGTGGACTTCGTGGGCGATCTGCTCTTCGTCCGCCGTGCCGATCCGAGTCGAGGTCCCGCGCGCCAGATAGCTCCCCTCGGTGTTCTCGCGAAAGATGACGAAATCGATGGGTGAGGCGATCCGTCGGAGCGGGGTCAGGGTGGGGTGCAGCAACCGGACCGGTCGGAAGTTGACGTACAAATCCAGGCGGAACCGGAGCCCGAGGAGAATGTCGCGGGCGTGCTCGTTGCCGGGCACCCGCGGGTCGCCGAGGGCGCCGACGAGGATGGCGTCGACATCGTCCCGCAGGTGCGCGAACGTGGACGGCGGGAGGGTCTCGCCGGTTGCGAGGTAGTGGTCCGCGCCCAGCGGGAGGTGCTCCCAGGCGACCGTGCCGCCGTCGAGCGCGGCGGCCCGATCGATCGCCGGGATGGCGGCTCGCAGCACCTCCGGGCCGACCCCGTCGCCGGCGATGGTGGCGATGCGGAGCGTGCGGGCCGTCACCGCCGCACCGTCGCCCCACACCGCGGGCAGAAGCGCCACTCGGTGTCGAGGTCGTCGCCACAGCGGACGCAGGTGAGCGTCCCGACCGGGCGACCGCAGAACGGGCAGAAGACGACGGTACGGTCGGTCGGCAGGTCCCGCCCGCAGTGGGCGCAGGTGCCCGCCTGCGGTGGGGGTGACGGTGCAGGGGTCGGTGACGGCGGTGCGGTCGCCGGGCTCTCGAGCCGGAAGGCGGGACCGGCCAGATCGGGCTTGGCGGGCTCGGGCACCGCGACGGGCTCCGGCTCTGGCTCCGGGGCATAGGACGTGGCGGCGCCGAGCACGGCGCGGACGTGGGCCGGGTCGAGTCGCACACGGGCGCCCGCAAAGTCCCGGAACGAGGCGGAGTCCGGGTGCGCGCTTGCCGCCTCGGCGGCGAGCGACGCCTGCGCTTCGGCGGGTTCCAGGGTGGCATAGCCGCCGACGCCGGCCAGCAGCCCGAGGACCGCCGCCTCGTAGTCCAGATTGCTGTCGAACCCGAGCAGCGTCCGGTACGCGCGGTAGGGTACGAGCTGCTGGTAGAGCTCGGCCACCTGGAACGTGCCGGTGAGCCGTGCGGGGTCGCGCTCGGCCAGCACCTGCACGAGACCTCGAAACAGCCGCTCGACGTCCTGCGTGTCGATCAGCGCCACGCGTCCGTCCAGCGATCGTACAGCACCGGGGTCACGGCGGCGGATGCCAGCAGCTCGACGCCGCTGGGATCGCGGTAGGCGTGCCGGAAGTACACGTGCGTGACCCCCGAGTTGATGATCAGCTTGGCGCACATCAGGCACGGGCTGCTGGAGGCGAACACCACCTTGTCCTTGATCGCCCCGGGTGCTTTGATCAGCGCGTTCACCTCGGAATGGATACAGCCGCACTGCCCGGGAACGGTCGAGTCGCACCGGTTGGGCAATCCGCGCGCGTTCCCGTTGTACCCGATGGCCAGGACGTTCTCGAGGCGGGCGTCGGTGACGACAGTGCCGACCTGCAGCCGGGAGCACGTGGAACGTTTTCCCAGCTCCTCGGCGACCCGCATGTACACCTCGTAGAGCGGGATCCGCTCCGGGGCGCCGGGATCTTCGAACACGACGTTCAGGGGGTGCGTGTTGGCGCTCACCCCGTCCTTGAAGAAGATCCGGGTGGTCATGGCGCTTCCTCAATCTCCCGCACGAGCGCGTGGAACGCCGCGTCGGGGTCGTAGTCGGCAAACTGGCCCCGCGCCCGGCGCGCGTCCAGCCAGACGAGGAACTCGGATGGCACCGCCGCTTGCGACGTGATCTGGCGCTCGGCCGAGCGGACGGCCAGGTGATCCGCGTATTCATTCTTCGCATGGCCGGCGTGGCCACGCACCCAGCGCCACGTCACCGCGTGTCCGGCGGCGACCTGCACGAGCGCCTGCCAGAGCTCGAGGTTCTCGATGGCTCCCCCCTTGCGCCTCCAGCCGCGGGCCTGCCAGCCCGCTACCCATTCGCGCATGCCCTTGACGAGGTACTCCGAGTCGGAGACGTAGGCCACGCGCAGGCGCTGCCCTTTGCTGGAGAGCAGGGCGAACGTCGCGATCGCGCCCGAGAGCGCCATGCGGTTGTTGGTCGTGTCGGGGGCGTGGAGGTAGAGGTCACGGCGCTCGAGGCGCTCCTTCACGGCGACCTCGATCAGCATGCCGGCCCCGCCGGGTGTCTGCCCGTCGCGCCCGTTGCCGAGGCAGCTCTCATCAGCGTGGACGACGGCGACGCGGGTCACGTGACTTCGACCACCGCGCCGCCGCCGGAAGGCGCGGCGGTGACCGTCCCGATGACCTCGGCGGGCATGTGCCGCGCGCCGAGCTGCCGGACGAGCGCGGCGAGCCCGTCCGCGGCGACCGCGATCAGCAGGCCGCCCGAGGTCTGCGCGTCGCACAACAGCGTGCGGGTCACCTCGTCCACGGTGGATCCCCAGCGCGTGAACTCGTCGGCCGCGGCGCGGTTGCGCGCCGTGCCGCCGGGCACGGCGCCCCGCGTCGCCAGCGCACGGACGTGCGGAAAGTGCGGGACCGCGGCGTGGGAGATCTGTGCGCCGACCCCGCTCGCGGCGAGCAGGTTGTGCAGGTGTCCGAGCAACCCGAAGCCCGTCACATCCGTGCAGGCATGCACCGCGTCGCGCACGGCCAGCATCGCGTCCGCCGCGGCGGCGTTGAGGGTGGTCATGGCGCGGATGGCGTCGCCCATGTCGGTTTCCGAGATCAGCGTCTGCTTGAGCGCCGTGCTGAGGATGCCGGTGCCGATGGGCTTGGTCAGCACGAGCCGGTCGCCGGGCTTGGCGCCGGCGTTCGTGATGATCCGCTCGGGCGGCGCTTCCCCGAGCACCACGAGGCCGTACTTGGGCTCCACGTCGTCGATGGAATGGCCCCCGAGAATGAGCATCCCGGCCTGCCGTGCGACGTCCGCGCCCCCGCGGAGCGTCTCGCCCAGCAGGGCGAGCAGCTCGGGGGCACGGGGCCACGCCACCAGGTTGAGCCCGAACAGGGGCTGTGCCCCCATCGCGTAGAGGTCGCTCAGCGCGTTCGTCGCCGCAATGGTCCCGAAGGTGTACGCGTCGTCCACGATCGGCGTGAAGAAGTCCACCGTCGCCACGAGGGCGCGATCCGGCGCCACCTGAAACACGGCGGCGTCGTCGCGCGTGGCGGCGTCCACGAGGACACGCGGGTCACTGATCGCGGGCACGTGGCGCAGGACCTGCGCCAACTCGGCGGCGCCGAGCTTACAGGCTCAACCGGCGCCGTGCGACAGTGACGTGAGCCGGATGCGCGATCGCTGATCGCGCGGGGCGTCCGTCAGGCTCGACCTCCTCGAGGTGCCCGATCGTCCCGCCGCCGGCGAATCGGCAGCGGCTGATCGGGCGTGGTGGTGCAAGAGGATAGGATATGTCGAGGGGGACCCGAACGGTACTCGGTCCGGCGCGTGTGCCGAAGACGGCGGTGGTCCGTTACGCGCGGCTGACGGGCGGTATGACCACGGCGGCGGTGAGCGTGAAGGCACCGAGGGCCAGCAGGATGGCGGAGGGCGGGATGAAGCCTAAAAAGCGGATTTGCAGCAGGGCCGCGCCGATCGGGCAGAACGCGGCCACGGCCAGCAGCAGCCGGTCGCGCGGCATGGGCCGGCGGGCGACGACCGCGAGCATGAGGCCGATGACGACGAGGTCGAGCGAGAAGACCACCCACAGCGCGGGCACCAGCGCCTGCAGTTCGGTGGGGCCCTCCGCCGCGAGCCGGGTGACAGCGTCGTAGCCGGTGCCGTGGAGGGCGGCCGTGCCGAGAAAGCCGGCCCCCACGAGACCCGTGAGCAGCGAGCCCAGTTGCGCGCGTGTCATGATGGTGATCTCCGGGTGAAGGGTTCTCCACGCCGAGGGCGCACCAGCCACCGGAAGCCCCGACGCAGCAGCCGCACCCACCACGACCATCGCCGTGGTGCGGGCACGCCGCCGAGCGCTCGCTCGGCATTGTCGAGGGCATCCTCCAGAAGGGCGTCGTGCAGGGGCCGGATTGCCAGCAGCCACACCAGCGCCGCCGGCCCCCGCGCGTCCATCTCCACGACGTGCCGCAGTAAGGTGTGGGAGGGAGCCGCGGGGAGCACTTCGAAGCGGTGGTGGCCTACGAAGCGGCGAGGGTACAGAAAGCGAAACCGGACGCTTCGACCGGGCTCGTACCCGTCCACCACGTAACCGATCGGGCCGTGCCCACCCACCGCGCCGACCTCGATGGGGCGGTCGAGCCGGATCGCCGGCCACCGGTCCCCGGGCCACAGCCGGTCGGCCGAGGAGGCAAGCCCGTCGAGCAGGGCTCCCGCCTGCGGGCTCGGGACCGACAAGCGCCGTTCGTGAACGTTGTGCACTTTCATTCCAAGCTCCCCCGTCGCCGCCCGGGTCGCGCAGCGAACTGGGGCGGTGCCGGTGCCTGCGGCTCCACGGACTGGACAACCCTGCATCCGG
Organism: Gemmatimonadales bacterium; assembly: GCA_041580775.1. Classification (GTDB taxonomy): domain Bacteria; phylum Gemmatimonadota; class Gemmatimonadetes; order Gemmatimonadales; family GWC2-71-9; genus JAOTWJ01. The sequence goes on along the minus strand of JBFGDF010000163.1, from coordinate 119 downwards.
CTCGCCCGTGCGGCAAGGAGGCCCCATTTTGACCCCCCCAGGAGGTGACCCTTGAGATCCATGCTTGTTGCGCTCGCGGCCGCGGTGGGCTGTACGGGCGCGTCCGACAGACCGCCCGT
>JBFGDF010000162.1:0-7146 GCA_041580775.1 Gemmatimonadales bacterium | reverse complement strand
TGCCGCGCGGATGTCCGTGCGCAGTCCATATCGTGCCATCCGCGGCGGCTGGTGACCGGCGAGCTGGGCCCGAACTTCTTGATCGTGGGTGGGCAGGGGACGTTCGTCGAGTTGTTTTCCTCCGCCGTCAGCTATAACTCCACGACCCAGATCTTCCAGGCGAACGTGCAGGTCGCCAACTACTTAGGTGATGGGCTGGGCGTGGGCCAGCAGCTCGGCACGCCGGACGAGAGCCAGACCACCGGCGTCCGCGTCTTCTTCCACGACGGACCGACCGTAATCGGTGGGACCGGGACCGCGACGGTGCGGAACCCCGATGGCACAGGCATGTTCACCGGCTCCAATCAGCCGTATCACCTGTACAATTTCATCATCCCCCCTGGCTTCATCACCCCAGCCAAGACGTGGGAGTGGGACGTGACCAATACGGTCACGAGTTTCGAGTTTTTCGTGTTCGTCGAAGCCGACGTCCCGCACCCGAACGGCTTTGTGCAGATGACCCCCGAGAGGGCGGCAATCACGATCGGCGGGAACGTCACGATCGCCGCGTCCGTCCGCGATGTGGTGAACCGCACGGGATCGGGCACGATCACGTTCTCGAGCGCCGACGAGACGATTGCCACGGTCAACTCCACGACCGGGCAGGTAACCGGCGTGGGGCCCGGCACCGTGACTATCACCGCGACGAGCAGCGGGCCCGAGGCCCCTGGGGTAGCCACCGTCACGATCCCGGAGGCCGGCTTTCAGATCCGGCTGCGCTACCTCACCGCCGCCACGGCGAGCCAGCAGCTCGCGTTCACCAACGCCGCGGCGCGGTGGCAGTCGCATTTGACCGCGGATCTGTCGCTCGCCACGGTCAGCTCCGCTGGGTTCCCGTTCTGTGGCGGCATTCCGGTCAACGAGGTCGTGGATGACCTCGTCATACAGGTCATCTTGGGGCCGATTGACGGGGTGGGAGGAATCCTCGGGTCGGCAGGCCCCTGCGCCCTGCGGTCCAGCAATGACCTGCCAGCCTGGGGCATCATGATCTTCGATACCGCAGATCTGGCCGCCCTCGAGGCGGACGGCCGGTTCCCAGCGGTCATCCTGCACGAGATGGGGCACGTGCTGGGCTTTGGCACCCTGTGGGACGACGGGATCCTGCTCCTCGGCGGTGGGGGCACCGGCGACCCGCGGTTCACCGGGGCCGCCGCTATCGCTCAGTACGTCGCCCTCGGCGCGACCGGGGCGCAATGCAATCCTCCCACGATCACCGACCAGTGCGTCCCGGTCGAGGGCACGGGTGCGGAGGGGACGATCGACGCGCACTGGCGCGAGATCTCCTGCGGGACCTGTCAGACGACCGACTTTTTCGGACGCGAGCTGATGACCGGCTTCATCTCGCCGGTGGGCACCCCCAACCCGCTGAGCATCGTCTCGATCGCCCAATTCAGCGACCTGGGCTATCCGACCGTGGTCACGACCGGCGCGGATCCCTACACGCTGAACACGGCCGCCGCCGCCATCGCGGCAGGACCGCCGCTCAAGCTGGTGAATGATGTCTGGCGTGGGCCGCTGTACCGGATCGAGGACGACGGAACCATGACGATGGTGCGGCCGGACCGGCGTTAGGCCGACATGACGCCGTCCCTGCGGGCGCTCGCGGGCCTGTGCGTCCCCCTCGCTGCTGCGAGCGGGTGCGGAGACGCCACGGGCCCGCAGTTTCTCCTCGAGGTGACGATCGACGGTCGCCTGGAGCGCACCGCCGTCGTGGACATGCGCGTGCGCTTCCAGGGCCTGCTCGTCCCTGACTCGCTGGTCCAGCTGACGGTGGAACCCGCGACGGCCGTGCAGTTCCTCTCGACCACCCGCGCCCGCCTGCTTACCGCCGAGTCGGTCACCGTGCGCGCCGAGGCGGAGATCGAGCCTGGCCGGATCGAGCGGGGCGAGCTGACCGCCGACATCGCCGTGCCGCCGCGCATCGTGTTCGACCTGCTGAGTGCCGGCAACCGCGACATCTACAGCATCACGTTGGATGGGCTGGACCCGGTTCGCCTCACCACCGCGAACGGCGACGACGTCGACCCCACCGCCGCCGTCAGCCTCGTCGTCTTCACGAGCTTTCGAGACGGGAACGCCGAGCTGTACTCCGTTCCCCTGGGCGGGGGCACCGCCGTGCGGCTCACGACCAGCGCTCAGGACGAGACCCAGCCGGAGCTGTCGCGCGACGGCGCCCGTCTGGCGTTCGCCGCGAACGCGAGCGGGGTCCCGCGGATCTGGACCGCCAACAGCGACGGGAGCGGCGCGCAGGCGGCCACGCCCGGGTTCAGCAATCCGGCCGCCGTCGAGGCGTCGCCCAGCTGGGCACCCACGGGCGCTGGGCTGGTGTTCGTGTCCACCACCAACGGCACCTCGGATCTGTTCACGGTTCAGACGGGTGGGGCGCCCAGCGGCCTGCTCACCGGGAACGACACCGACGTCGAGCCGGCCTGGAGCCCCGACGGCACCCGGGTCGTGTTTGCCTCGGATCGCACGGGCGACGGCGAGCTGTTCCTGCTCACGATCGCGACGGGGGCCCTGGTGCGGCTCACCAACCGGGTGGGCGACGACGGCGAGCCCGCCTGGCTGCCCGACGGGCGCATCGTCTACACGGTGTTTGGGAGCGGCGCGCCGACGCTGCGCTGGCTCGATCCCGCCGACCCCAGTGCGGTCTTCGATATCCCGACTTCCGGCGGCGAGGCACGACGTCCGGCGGGGATCTTCTGATCCGGCCAGCAACCCTGCCGGGCAGTCGGTCGCTCCGGTCGCTGGCCCGAGGCATCCGGGTCGCCCTCGCCACCCCCTCCCACATCGAGCACCGGCTGCCCGCGCTCATGGCGTGGTCCCGTGACAACACCGTCGTGGCATCGGATCCCACGGCGGCGATCACGACCGCGCACCGGGCACTCCGCGTCCTCGCACGCATCCCCGGAGCCCCCTGGCGCAACACGTGTCTGTATCGCAGCGCCGCCGAATGCCTCCTGCTCCGCGCCCACGGCGTCGCGGCCCGGCTCTGCATCGGTGTCGAGAGCCAGCCGGCCTCGGCGCCGGGCGTCGAGGCCCACGCGTGGGTGGAGACGAACGGCGAGCGTGTCGCACCGCGGTCGGCGCCGCCCACGCCGGCGACCGTCCGGCTGACCGGCTCACGGCTGCGACCTCCGTCCCACGGGTGAGCGTGCCGCACGCCGCTGTGCGCCGGTCACTCCTCGCGGACCACACGCTCACGCTCCAGGTCGATCCCGGTCTCCTGCCCGCGGTGAAGCCGTGGATTCCGCTGCGATCGCCGGCGGGTGACGCGGCCGCGACCGCCACGGCCACGATCGCGGTTCGTTGCGGGAGCGCGCCGCCGCTGGACCCGCCAATCGGCTCCGCCACCCTGCGGCTCGGCACCGTGGAGGCGCGTGTGGATGACGACCGCGGTCAGGTGTCGCTGATCGGCGCGTCCGGCGCCCGCGGTACCGTGGATCTGGAGGGGCGCCGAGCGGAGATTCGTGCGGCAGATTCCAGCCCCGGGCACGCGGCGGACCTCTACAGCATGCTCACCGTCGCGTCGGCCTTCCTGCTGGGGCGGCTGGACCGCGCGCTGCTCCACGCGGCTGCCGTGGTTCCCCCGGGCGGAGACGCGTGGCTCCTCGTGGGTGACGCGCGCGCCGGCAAGACGACGACCAGCCTGAACCTCATCTCGAGCGGCTGGCACTATCTCTCCGACGACCAGATCGTCTTGTCACGGGAACACGAGCACTCGCTGTCGGCGGAAGGATGGCTGCGCCCGTTCCACGTGGATGCGGGCTGGTCCGCCGGCCGCACGACCGACACCCGGGAGTCGGTCGAGCCGTCGAGCATCGGCCCCGGAGGCTGGCAGCGGCGCGCAGCACTGGCTGGAGCGGTGTTTCTCGATCTGCAGCCCGATTCGCCCACGGAAGTCGCGCGGCTCGGCAAGGCGGACGCGCTCGCCGCGATCGTGCGCCAGACGCCGTGGCTGATGGCCGACCCCGTCCAGGCCCCGACGATTCTCGCCCTGCTCATGGCCGCGATCCAGCAGCCCACCTTCCGGCTGCGTCTCGGGCGCGACGCCTATCGCGACGGGGCGCGCCTGCTGGAGCGCCTGCAGCCGATACGCGAACCGGCGGACTGAATCAGCCGATGCGCGGCACAAGGCCAGCCCGGCGCAGCGCGCGCCGGGCCGCCAGCACGAGCGGGGCCGCCAGCACCAGCGCGACCGGAAGGCGCAGCAGCCGGAAGAAGAGCAGCCAGAGCCCGCCCAGCCGGCGATATCGCCGCTGAACCCACGCGATGAACGAGAACCGGGACGGCTCCATGGGAATGGACGTCTCCCGCGCCCAGAAGCCGCGCCGCTCGGTCCGGCCACCGAGGATTGCGAACACCAGGTTGGAGGCCGTCACCGGCACGTTGCCGGGCAGGTCCATGATACCGCCGGTGCGCTGGCGCAGGACGTAGTTCGTGAGCGCGATACCTTCGAACGCATCGACGGGCTCCGCGCCGTCACTCAGCGCTCGCGCCATCGCGAGTTGTGCGTTCATGACGTCGCCCGCCCAGTGAGTCGCCGCACGGCGGGCGAGCCTCGCACGATCCTCCGGAGCGCATTCGGCGATCGCGTCCGCGAGGAGCAGCACGTCCCGGATCCGCCCCCGTCGCTCGGTGTGATCCACGGTCACGTGCACCAGGATGGACCACGCGTGCTCCGGGGGGGCCAGCCGGACCAGCGCCGGAGCGCCGGGGATGGGTCGCACATCCTCGAGCGCCGTGCCGTGCGGCAGGCCCTCGTCACGGCTTCCCGCCACGTGGACCTCGACGTGCAGCGCCCCGCGGGCCGATCGCACGGCGAGGTGCCGACGGCTGCCCGACCCTACCAGCGGGCGGTATCCCGCCGCATCGAGCGCCGCGACGAACCTCGCCGCCTCGCGCGGCGGCAGCAGGAGGTCGAGATCGTCCAGATCGTAGGATCGGTCGGCGAGCGGCAGGACCACGCCGCCTTTGAGGAGAACGGGGCGGCAGCCCGTGTCACGAGCCACGGTCGAGAGGGTCTGCAGCTGCGCGCGGGCAGCGAGGATGCGCTTGAGCTCCGCCGTGGCCGCGACGGCGACGGAGTCCCGCGCGTGGTCGGGGAGACCCCGCGGCACGCGATCGAGGCGAGCGGCGAGCGGCACCGCACAGCGCTCCCCGGCCAGGAAGACGCTCCATGCGGCGGGCGAGATCTCGTTGAGGGCCGCCCGGTCGCCGCACGTCGCCTCGGGGCGCGACGTGGACAGACATGCCAGGGCCCAGCGCCGCAATTTGAGCGCGTGCAACGGCACTTCCCGGTTGGTCTTGGTCGAGGTAGGCACGACGGCGATCGCATGGGTCGGTGACAGCAGCGAACCGATCGGCGGAGAATGTGCGGCGACGGGAGGGACCCCGCCAGGGTGGCTTCGTGACCATCGCCCGGCGTTTCGCCCCATGGTTGCGCCTGCCCGGCACACGAGAAAGATTGGTCGAGCAGGGCGTCCACGCGAGCGGACCCGGCCCAGACACCCCCGGGCATCGCGCGCAGCGAAGTCGGACTACCGCCGCAGCAGAACCTCGTTCGACGGGTCGCGCGGGCCGCTCGGTACCGCGGTGGTCGGAGGCGTGCTGCCGGGTCGACGAGGAGGAGGTCGCTGATGGGCCGAGTGATCGGGAGCGTTATCGTGGGGTACGTCGTCGTGTTCGCCGTCGTCTTCGCGCTCATGTCGTTGGGATACGTCGTGCTCGGCGCCGAGGGCTCGTTTCAGCCGGGCAGCTGGGATATCTCGCGGATCTGGATCGCCACGAGCATCGTGGTGGGTCTCCTCGCCGCCATCGCCGGTGGCTACGTCTGCGCGATGATCGCGAAGGACCCGCGCGGTCCCCTCGGCCTGATCGCGCTCGTGGTCGTGCTCGGCATTGCCTTCGCAATCCCAGTGCTCACCGGCGGTGGCGCGGCCGCCGCAGGACCCCGGCCCGACGCGGTCCCGATGATGGACGCCATGGCAAACGCCGTCCAGCCCGCCTGGGTCGCGCTCCTCAACCCGCTACTGGGGGCTGTGGGCGTATGGCTCGGGGCTCGGCTCCACAAGCCGAGGTCCGCGTAAGCCACAATCGAGACGCACACGAGGGAGGGACGCACGCGACCGCCGGGGCTGATCCCGGCTCCGGCGGACGCACATGACCGGGGGATCGAAAAGGAGGCAGCACATGGCCACGGCCCCAACCCGTAGTGCCACGTCCACGCGCAAGCCGCGCGCGCACGAGATCGACATGCACGGCCTCACGCATCCCGGCAAGGTGCGCCAGTCGAATCAGGATCACTTCCTGATCTGTGAGCTCAAGAAGCAGATGGACGTGCACCTCACGAGCCTGCCCGATGCGGCCGCGCTCATGGGGGCCGAGCGCCTCGCGTACATGGTCATGGTGGCCGACGGCGTCGGGAGCCGGAGCGGCGGCGAGGAGGCCAGCCGCCGGGCGCTGCACGGCATCACGCAGTACGTCATCCAGGCGCTCCGCTGCTACTACACGGCCGACTCCACCGACGAGACCGCGTTCGCGGAAGCACTCCAGAACTCCGCCCTCCAGGTGCACGAGGACCTGGCGAAACTCGCGGAGGAGGATCCCGATCGCCGCGGCATGGCCACGACGCTCACCCTCTGGATCGGGGTATGGCCCAAGGCCTATCTCGTCCAGGTGGGGGACAGCCGGTTCTACCTCCTGCGCAAGGGAGAACTGACCCAGGTGTCACACGATCAGACGATGGCGCAGGAGCTGATCGATCAGGGCGTCTTCACACGCACCGACGCGTTCAACACGCGGTGGGCGAACGTGCTGTCCAGCTCGCTGGGCGGACAGCAGAGCGCGCCCGTCGTCACGCAGTTGGAGCAAGATTGGGGAAACGTGGGGCTCCTGTGCAGCGACGGCCTCACCAAGCACGTCAGCGACGAGCGCATCAAGGAACGACTCACCCAGATGACATCGGCCAAGCAGGTGTGCGAGGCCCTCCTGCAGGATGCCCTGGACGGCGGCGGCAGCGACAACATCACCATCATCGCGGGCCGCGACGTCAAGAAAGACCCCGACTGAAGGGAGATCCCGTGAAGCGTGTGCCACCTCGGTCCG
>JBFGDF010000161.1:0-7258 GCA_041580775.1 Gemmatimonadales bacterium | reverse complement strand
GCTTCCACGGCCGGACCCTGCCGGCGCGTGAAGATCTGGACCACCCCCGCCACGGCGTCCGACCCATACAGCACACTGACCGGCCCGCGCACGACCTCGATCCGCTCCACCCCCTGCACCGACAGGTGGGCAAAGTCATACGCGCCGCCCGGCTCGTTCACGGGGACACCGTCAACCAGCACCTTGAGGTAGTCGCTCTCCCCGCCGCGCACGTACACCGCGGTATTCGCCCCCCACGACCCGCTCTGCACCACGCTCAGGCCGGCGAGACCGGCGAGCGCCTGCGCCACGGTCGTGACCCCGGCCGCGCGGAGCTCGTCCCCCGACAGCACGGTCACCCGGTTGCTCAGCCGATCACGCGGGGTGGGCACGCGGGTGGCGGTGACCACGATCGGCGGAAGCAGTGTCGAATCCTGAGGCGGCTGTTGCGCGCTGGCCCGCGGGGCGGCAAGGGCGCCCGACCCGACGAGCAGGAGGATCGACCCACAACAAGACAGAGTCACTCGTGGCACGGGGACGGCTCCATCTGGTTCACGGTTCCTGCGAGGCGGCGCGCTCGGCGCGCCGCAGCGGCACGAATTGGGGCACGCCCCGCCAGTGGACGAGGTCCACCGGCCATGCGAAAACGCGTTCCACCGCCTCGCGCGTCAGGACCGCGGCGGGCGGGCCCATGGCGAGCACCTCGCCGCGATCGATGATGACCAGCCGGTCCACGAAGCGGGCGACGAGATTCACGTGGTGGCTGACCAGCACGCCCGTCAGCCCGTGTGCGCGCACCATCTCGGCCGCCAGCTCGAACGCTTCCATCTCGTGCCGGAGGTCGAGGTTGGCCGTCGCCTCGTCGAGCACCAGCACCTCCGGCTCCTGGGCGAGCGCCCGGGCCAGGCGCACGCGCTGCCACTCGCCCCCCGACAGCGTCGCCGTCCAACGGTCGGCAAGCGCGGTGGCGTCCGCGCGCGCGAGCGCGGTCGCCACCGCGGCGTGATCGGCCGGGCCCAGCGCGCGCATGGCGCCGATGTGCGGGTACCGGCCGAGCGCGACCGTCTCCCGGACGCGGAGCGGGAAGGTCGGCTCCTCCCGCTGCACGACCACCCCGATCCGGCGGGCGAGGGCCCGGCGCTTCCAGGTCGCCACCGGCGCGCCGAAGGCCCGGACCTCCCCGGCGGTCGGCGTCAACGCCCCGAGCAGCAGGCGCAGGAGGGTGGTCTTCCCGCTCCCGTTGGGCCCGACGATCCCGACGAGCGCGCCGCGTGGGACGGCGAAACTCGCCCGGGTCACGGCATCGGTGGCCGCGCCCGCGTAGCGATAGGAGGCGCTGCGCGCCTCGAAGATCAGCTCGCCCATCGGCGGACCAGCACCGCGAACACGGGCACCCCCACGACGGCCGTGACGACGCCGACGGGCAGCGAGAGCGGCGCAAAGGCGGTCCGGGCCACGGCGTCGGCCGCCACCAAGAGGGCGCCTCCGAGCAGGAACGCCGCCGGCAGCAGGGCCCGATGCGTGGAACCCCACAGGAGGCGGATGGCGTGCGGCACCACGAGCCCGACGAAGCCGATGATGCCCGAGACGGCCACGGCGGCCGCCGTGAGCACGGACGCGGCGACGTACAGGCGGCGTTTCAGCGGCTCGACGTCGGCGCCGAGAAAGCGCGCCGGCTCTTCCCCGAGCGACAGCAGGTCGAGCGGTCGGCTCTCCCGGACCAGCAGCACGAGCGGAACCACCGCATACGCGCCGAAGACGCCCACGGCCTGCCACGAGGCGGCATCGAACCCACCGAGCAGCCAGAGCAGCGCGCTGCGCAGATGCTCGGCTGGGGAGAGCGCCATGATGGCGCCCACGAGCGCCGCCGCGAAACTGCCGACGACGACCCCGGCGAGCAGCAGAATCCGCGTGTCGAGCACCGCGCCGGCGACGACGGCGAGCCGATAGACGAGCACGATCGCCGCGAGGGCGCCGATGCTGGCGGCCGCCGGCACGGCCCACGCGCCGCCGATGCCGAGGGCGATGGCAAGCACCGCACCGAGGCCCGCCCCACCCGAGAGTCCCAGGAGATAGGGATCCGCCAGCGGATTGCGGACCAGCGCCTGCAGCACGGCGCCGCAGACGGCCAGACTGCCCCCCACGAGGAATGCCAGCAGGGCGCGCGGCACCCGCAGGTCACGCACGATCGCGACGGTCACCTGATCGCCGCGGCCGCCGAGGGCGCGCAGCGCGTCCCCGAGCCCGAGCTCGGCCGGTCCGACCAGGACGGCCGCCGCCAGCGCCAGGGTCGCGAGGACCGCGAGCCAGACCCAGCGACTCATCGACGGACCTCCGCGACGGCTCGCTGCAACTGCCGCACGGCGCCGAACGCCCGCGGCGACGGACGCGCGAACTCGCTCCCGCTCACGTGCACGAAGCGCCGCTCGCGGACCGCCCGCACCGCCTGCCACTCCGGACGCGTGGTCCAGGCAGGCGTCGCCTCGGCACCCAGCAGCACGATGAGGTCGGGGTTGCGGGCCACGATGGTCTCGACGCTGACCTGGGCGGACGGTTGCGGCAGATCGGCGAACACGTTGGCGGCGCCCGCGAGCGTCACAAGCTCGTGCTGGAAGCTCCCTGCCCCGATCACGATCGGCGGCTGGTCCCAGGTGAGCAGCAGGACGGTGGGCCGCGCGTCGGGGAGGGCGACGGCACGGGCCGAATCGAGGGCGGCGGCAAACCGGTCAGCCAGCTGCTGGGCGCGGTCGCGCGCGCCGAGCAGGGCGCCGAGTCGGCGGGTGACGGTGACGACGTCATCGAGCCCGTCCACACGCAGTTGCTCCGTGCGAATCCCCAGGTGCGTGAGCTGCGCGACGGCCGCATGGTTGGCCGTGGAGGGATAGAGCAGCACGAGGTCCGGCCGCCGGGCCGCGATCACTTCGACATTGGGGTTGAGTCCGTCACCCACGCTCGGGATGTCGCGGGCCGCCGCCGGGTAGTCGCACCACGCGGTGCGGCCGACCAGCCGGTCGCCCGCGCCGACGGCGAACGCCAGTTCGGTGAACGACGGCGAGAGGGACACGACGCGGCTGGCCGGCGCTTCGGCCGGGGGACGCGAGGGGGTACAGGCGAGCAGCGCGACGGTCAGCACCGCCGCGACGGCCCGCACCGCGCTCAGCGGCCGGCGGGCGTCAGGGGCGGAACGCACAACGCGCTCGACCCCGCGGAGTCCCGCGGTCGAGCGCGCGTTCACGCATGCATCGATCCACCGGCCCTCCCTCGAGGGTGCGGGGTAGCGCGAACGGGATCGTCTCCTGGCTTCGGGCCCTCGGCTCGCCTTCCCGGAGGATCCAGTGGCGTGGTGAGCCTCGGTCTGCGCCCGTCACAGTGGCGGGGCCGCGCCGGAGTTGCACCGGCTTCCGTACTCCGCGTTCGCAATCAACCTGCGGCGAACGCTCGGAACCTAGGGTTGGCTCTGCCGGGCCGCAAGAGCCGCCGCGAGGCGCGCCTTCAGCGCGTGGCGTCGCTCGCGATACGCGGCCTCCGCTCGCGGCGAGCGGTCGCGCTGCGCGTCGAACTCGGCATCGAGCCGGGCGATCGCCCGTGCAAGCTCCCCGGGAAGCGTCCCCGTCCCACCGCCGGGCGGCATGACCAGCGCCGCGGGCGGCCGGCGCAGCAACGGCACGGCGAGGAGCAGCACGACGGCCACGAGGCCGACCACGACCGCGACCATGACCCCGGCCGGGAGCCCGGGCCGATCGAAGCGGAACACCACCTGCCCCCCCGTCGCCGGCACCGGCCCGTCGAACAGGGCGAACTGCGCATCTTCGAAGACCTCCACGCCACGGCGCTGGAGCGGGCCCTCCACGAGAGTCGCGGCGGTGTCCTCGAGCAGCACGAGCAGCCGGCCCACCGCCTGATCGACGGGGATCACCAGCTCCGGTCCGGCCGGCAGCGTGTAGGTGAAGACGAGCTGCTTCTGTCCCGGCGGGACTGGTGCCGTCACCACCAGGCTGTCGCCGACGCGCGCGACCGCCTCGGCGCTGACGTCGCTCTCGCCCACCTCGAAGTCGCCGATCCGCGACGGCAACCGCCCCACCCACACGGGACGTACGTCGTCACCGGCGATGCGCGTCTGCTGGCCGGCGTTCGCGAGGACCAGCAGCTCGAGCACGGTGCGCCGTCCGGTCCCGGTCCCGCGTACCACCACGTGTCGCTGCGCGACGCCGATCGGCGGGGCCACGCTCGACGTATCGAACACCACGAGCGTCGGCACCGAGTCCACGGCGCGGCGGGCCGTCATCGCACTCGAGAAGTAGGTGATGCCGTGGTAGGTGGTGCTGACGAGATACAGGGCATTCGTATCGGGGACAGCCACACGCATCCGGTACCGCCCGCGCGCGTCGAGCCGCACCGAGTCGATGGCGCCCCCACCCTGCATCCGAACCTCGTGGAGGACGGCCCACGCGCCGCTCGGCGGCACCGAATCGCGCACGCCGGCCACAACGATCCGCCCGGCCGCACGGAACTCCTGCGCGGGCGCCGCGCCCGGGAGCAGCGTCGCGGCCAGCAGCGTCAGCGCGGCCAGGGCGCGCCTAGGGGGTGAACTTCCCGAAGTCCTCGGGATCGAGGTTTTCCAGATAGGTCTTGAGCTGCTCCGCATCCAGCGGTTGAGGGGCATCGGTCGGTTCCACGGTTTCATAGGACGAGCGCTCGAGCAGCTCGTCCCGCGTGAAGATCGGAGCGTTGAGGCGGAGCGCCACGGCGATGCTGTCGGAGGGCCGGGCGTCGATCTGCACCACGTGGTCGTTCCGATGCAGGTGGAGCTCCGCGAAGTACGTGTTTTCCTTCACCTGCGTGATCATCACGCGCCGCAGGTCGGCCCCGAGCCCCACGATCACCTGCTTCAGCAGATCGTGGGTCAGCGGACGGCTGAACTTCACCCCGGCGAGCTCCATGGCGATGGCACTCGCCTCCGCGGGTCCGATCCAGATCGGCAGCACCCGTTCGCCTTCCTTCTCCTGCAGGATGACGACCGGGGAATTGGTCGCGCGGTCGAGCCCGAGGTGGGCGACGCGAACCTCGATCATGCCGTCAGTACCGATAGTACGCCGGCTTGAATGGCCCCGTGGCGGGGATCCCCAGGTAGGATGCCTGTGCCGCGGTGAGGGTCGTGAGCTTCACGCCCAGGTGGTCGAGGTGCAGGCGCGCGACTTCCTCGTCGAGGTGCTTGGGCAGCATGTACACCTGCTTCTCGTACTGCGCGCCATTGCGGAACAGCTCGAGCTGGGCAAGCACCTGATTCGTGAAGGACGCCGACATCACGAAACTCGGGTGCCCGGTGGCGCAGCCCAGATTGAGCAGCCGCCCCTCGGCGAGCACAAGCACACTGTGTCCGTCGGGGAACGTCCACTCGTCGTACTGCGGCTTGATCGTCTCCCGCCGGATGCCGCGCACCTTCTTGAGGCCGGCCATGTCGATTTCGTTGTCGAAATGGCCGATATTGCCGACAATCGCCTTGTTCTTCATCCGGTGCATGTGGGCGACGGTGATCACGTCCCGGTTGCCCGTGGCCGTGATGAAGATGTCGGCCGTTTCGAGCACCTCCTCGAGCGTCTTGACTTCGTAGCCTTCCATGGCGGCCTGCAACGCGCAGATCGGATCGATCTCGGTGACGATGACGCGGCACCCCTGGCCGCGCAGCGCCTGCGCACTGCCCTTGCCGACCTCGCCGAACCCGCACACCACAGCCACTTTCCCGCCGAGCATGGTGTCGCTGGCCCGATTGAGGCCGTCGATCAGGGAGTGCCGGCAGCCGTAGATGTTGTCGAACTTGCTCTTCGTCACGGAATCGTTGACGTTGATCGCCGCGCAGCGGAGCGTGCCCGCTTCCTGCATCTGATACAGCCGGTGCACGCCCGTCGTGGTCTCCTCGCTCACGCCGATCAACCCGTCGGCCACCGCGCGCCAGCGACCCGGATGTTCCCGCTGCTCGGCGCGCAGCAGCTCGAGGATGACACCCCACTCCTCCGGCTCCGCATCGGCGTCGAACGCGGGCACCCGGCCCGCCTCCTCGAATTCGGCGCCCTTGTGAATCAGGAGGGTCGCGTCGCCTCCATCGTCCACAATCAAGTCCGGTCCCGACCCGTCCGGCCAGCGCAGGGCGCGGGACGTATAGGCCCAGTACTCCTCGAGGGTCTCGCCCTTGTAGGCGAACACCGGCACGCCGGCCGGCTGCTCGGGCGTGCCCGTGCGACCCACGACGACGGCGGCGGCCGCGTGGTCCTGCGTCGAGAACACGTTGCAGCTCACCCAGCGCACGTCGGCGCCGAGGTCGGCCAGCGTCTCGATCAGCACGGCGGTCTGGACGGTCATGTGCAGACTGCCCATCACCTTGGCCCCGGCGAGCGGCTGCTCCTTGGCGTAGCGCTGCCGCAGGGTCATGAGCCCCGGCATTTCGTGTTCGGCCAGCCGAATCTCTTTCCGTCCCCACTCAGCGAGCGCGAGATCGCGCACCGCGAAGTCGAGCGCCGTCCGCGTGGTGTTCCCCGTCCGTGGTTTCACTGCCGTCATGTGTATCACCCCGTAAATGGTTGCGCGCCCGTGGCGGGCGCGCGCCTGGTCCTATCGCACTCGTGTGTACTCCGCGCGGCGCGCGGAGATCCGCTAGGCCACGTGCCGCACCGCGTCCCGCAGCTGGTCCACCGCCGACGGATCCTCCCACGTAAACAGCCGGACAGTCTGGCCGTCGACGACCCGCTCTTCCGGCGTCCGGCCGAAGTGCCCGTAGGCCGCTGTCGGCCCGTAGATGGGCCGTCGGAGGCCCAGCCGCTCGATGATGCCGCGCGGCGTGAGGTCGAAGACATCGCGGACCGCCCGCTCGAGCGCCGCCTCGGGCACGCGACCGGTCCCGAACGTGTCCACCATGATCGAGACCGGCTCGCGCACGCCGATCGCGTACGCAATCTGCACTTCGCAGCGGCGGGCCAGGCCGGCGGCCACGACGTTCTTCGCCACCCACCGGGTGGCGTAGGCACCGGAGCGATCGACCTTCGACGGATCCTTCCCGCTGAAGGCGCCGCCGCCGTGGCGTGCCATCCCCCCGTAGGTGTCGACGATGATCTTGCGCCCCGTGAGGCCCGCGTCCCCCTGCGGGCCGCCGATCACGAACCGGCCCGTGGGATTGATGTACAGCTTGGGCTGCGCGTGCTCGATCCCGGACGCGTCGAGCACCGGCTTGATCACGATTTCGCGCACGGCTTCCTCGAGCGCGGCCTGGGCGATGTCGGGCGCGTGC
>JBFGDF010000160.1:0-7267 GCA_041580775.1 Gemmatimonadales bacterium | reverse complement strand
TGCGCTCTGGCTGTCGAACCTCGCGGGTCTGGGCGTGATCGCCGCCGCGTCCAGCCAGCCGGTGCCGCTCGTCGCCACGATCGGCGCGCTGGGCGTCATCGATCTCTACCTGTATCGCATCTTCAACTCGAGTCGCCGTGAAGTGCGCCGGCTCGTCTCGCTGCTCTCCGAGGTCTACACGGACCACGGGCTCGGCGCGTATTTCGATCAGCTGCGCGAGGACTACTACGTGGAGCGCTACGATCTGCGCCGCCAGCTCTGCGTCGTGCTCTTCGGGATCGCCGTGGCCCTGGGACTCGCGTTCGGGCTGTCGGGGTGAGCGCAGACACGGCCACGGCGCCCGAGCGGCCTCGCGTCGTGATCGTGGGTGCCGGGTTTGGCGGCCTCCGCGCGGCCCGCGCACTGGCGCGGGCGCCGGTGGACGTCATCCTCATCGATCGCCACAACTATCACCTGTTCCAGCCGCTGTTGTATCAGGTGGCGACGGCCGGTCTCGAGCCCGAGTCGATCGCGCGCCCGGTCCGCGCCATTCTCCGGCGCCAGCGCAATCTCGAGTTCCGCATGGCGAGCGTCGCCGGGGTGGATCGCGCCACCCGGCAGGTCCTGACTGACGGTGGAGCGATCCCGTACGACTTCCTGATCCTGGCCGCCGGCGGGGAAACGAACTTCTTCGGGCGGCAGTCCGTCCGCCGCCACGGCTTCGACCTCAAGGACCTGGACGACGCGATCGCCATCCGCAACCACGTCCTGCGGCAGTTCGAGTCCGGACTGCTGGAAGGAGACCCGGACCGGCGCCGCGAGGCGCTCACGTTCGCCGTGGTGGGGGGCGGACCGACGGGCGTCGAGATGGCCGGCGCCTTGTCTGAGCTGATCCGGCTCGTGCTCAAGAAGGACTATCCGGCGCTGAACCTCAATGACACGCGCATCCTGCTGCTCGAGGCAGGCGACCGCCTGCTCGCAGGCATGCCCGCGCACCTGGGCGAGGCGGCGGCGGAGACCCTCTGGCGCAAGCACGTCGAGGTGCGGTTCGGGGCGGCGGTCGAGGATTTCGACGGCCGGCACGTGCGTCTCAAGGGCGGGGAAGTCACCCCGGCCCGCACCCTCATCTGGGCAGCGGGCGTGCGGGCGGTGGCGCTGGCCGAGCGCCTCGGGTTCCCGACCGCCACGCAGGGACGCATTCGCGTGGCGCCGACGCTCGAAGTCCCGGGGGAGACGGGTGTGTTCGTCATCGGCGATCTCGCGTTCGTCGAGGAGCAGGCGCAGCCCCTCCCGATGATGGCGCCCGTCGCCATGCAGATGGGACGCCTGGCAGCCGAGAACGTCGTGCGGCGCATCCGGAGCAGGCCCCTCGCGAGCTTCCGCTATCGGGATCCCGGTCAGCTCGCCACCATCGGCCGCAACGCCGCGGTCGCCGCGCTCTGGGGCCTCACCTTTCGCGGGTTTCTCGCCTGGGTGGTGTGGCTCGTGGTTCACATCATCCAGCTCATCGGGTTCCGCAACAAGCTCGTCGTGTTGCTGAACTGGACGTGGGACTACTTCGCCTACGAGCGCGGGTCCCGTCTCATCACGGCACGCTCGCCCCGGACCCCGAGCGCCCCGGGCCCTTGACGCCGCCTCACCGGCAGCGTTTGCTTGTCCCGCCTCAGCGTCAACCGATTTCATTCACGAGGTTCCCCATGCTTCGACGCATCGCCACGTGTGCCATCCTCGGCGCGTTGGCCTGCAGCCGCGCGAGCTCGGCGCCCGCGACGCCGACTCCCGCCCGCGGTCCGGCCCAGGCGGCCGCTGTGCGGCCCGCGCAGGACACCGGTCGCGCTGCGAGTGCGCAGGGACCCAAGCCCTACGCACAGGTGATCACCAGAGACGCGGTCACCGACTCGGGAGTGTTCCTCGTGCATCGCATCCGCGACAAGCTGTTCTATGAGATCCCGCGCACCCGGCTGGGGACCGACTTCCGGCTGGTGATCGACCGGCGCGGCACGGTGCGGGGTGTGGGCTACGCCGGGGAACAGATCGCGGCGCGGGTGGTCCGCTGGGAACGCATGAACGACCGGGTGCTGCTCCGCATGGTGAGCTACGCGATGCGGGCCGACACGTCGCTCCCCGTCAGCCGGGCCGTCGATCTCTCGAACGTGGCGCCGATCATCAAGAGCTTCGACATTGCCGCCTGGAGTCCGGGCGACTCCAACGCCGTCATCGAGGTCACGAGCCTGTTTACGACCGACGTCGCGGAGTTCAACGCCCGCCAGCTGAATGTGCGCGTGCGCCGGTTCGACTCGGCCCGCTCGTTCATCGAGCGCGCCCGGAGTTTTCCGACCAACGTCGAAGTCACAGCTGTCCACACCTTCGAGGTGGATTCGGTGCCCGGCGGACCCGGATCCCGAGCTGACCGCACGCTCAACTCGATGACCATTCCGACGAACTTCTCGATGGTGATGCTACCCGAGCGTCCGATGCAGCCCCGCCACTGCGACAACCGGGTCGGCTTCTTCTCGATTTCGTACGAGGACTTCGGCACCACCGACGCCAAAGTGCCGACGCGGTGCCACATCACGCGCTGGCGCCTGGAGGCCAAGGACCCGTCGGCGGCAGTGAGCGATCCTATCAAGCCGATCGTCTTCTACCTCGATCCGGCGACGCCCGAGCAGTGGATTCCGTGGCTCATCAAGGGCGTCGAGATGTGGGAGCCGGTGTTCCGGGCCGCAGGATTCAGCAACGCCATCACCACGCGGCGAGCCCCGACCCCGGAGGAGGATCCGGAGTTCGACGTGGACGACGCGCGGTACTCCACGTTCCGGTGGCTGCCCTCGACGATCGAGAACGCGTACGGACCGCACGTGAACGATCCGCGCACCGGCGAGATTCTCCAGTCGAACATCGGCTGGTTCCACAACATCACGAGCCTGCTGCAGTCGTGGTACTGGGTGCAGGCGGGCGCCGTCGATCCGCGAGCGCGCAGCCTGCCGTTCCCCGACTCGCTCATGGGTGAGATGGTCGCTTACGTCTCCGCGCACGAGGTGGGGCACACGCTGGGGCTGCCGCACAATCAGTTGTCGTCGGGCCACTATCCCGTGGACTCGCTGCGCAGCCCGACCTACACCCGGCGCCACGGCACGTCGTATTCGATCATGGACTACGCCCGCAACAACTACGTCGCGCAGCCCGGGGACGACGTGCAGCTGATGCCCACGATCGGCGTGTGGGACTACTACGTCGTCGACTGGGGGTACCGGCGCATCCCGGGCGCGGCGAGCGCGGACGCCGAGCGCCCGGTGCTCGACTCCCTCGCGCGGCTGCAGGACACGCACCCCGAGTTCCGGTTCGGCAACCCGGACGGGATCGATCCGCGCACGCAGACCGAAGCGCTGGGGGACGACCCCGTCCAGGCGACCCGCTACGGGCTCGCCAACATCAAGCGCCTGGTGCCGATGCTGCTGCCGGCAGCCACGACGAATCGGCTGGAGGACTACGCCCTGCTCGACGACCTGTACGGCGACCTCATCGCGCAGTGGGCGCGCGAGATGGGCCACGTCGCCGTGGTGGTCGGGGGCGTCTATCGTCACGAGAAGTATCCCACGCAGTCGGGCGTGATCCACACGCCGGTGCCCCGCGCCAAGCAGGCAGAGGCGGTGCGGTTCCTCAACGAGAACGCGTTCACGACGCCGAGCTACTTCTTCGACGCCGAGGTCCTGCGCCGCATCGAGCCGACGGGGCACGTGGAGCGCGTGCGCGTGCGCCAGGCGGCCGTGCTCGGCACGCTGTTCCAGGACTCGCGGCTCTCGCGCCTGGCGGAGCAGCAGGCGACACAGCCGGCGGGGCAGGCGTACTCGATGGTGGATCTGTTCCGGGACGTGCGCCGCGGACTGTTCGGCGAGTATGCGGCGACCGCGCCGGTGGTGGATCCGTACCGCCGCAACCTGCAGGCCGAGTTTGTCGAGCAGATGGACCGGCTGCTCAACACGCCGCGCACGCCGCCCACGAGCCCCTTCGCCGGGTTCCCGGGCTTCACGCCGCCCCCGCCGCGGCCCGTGGACGCGCAGGCGGTGGCGCGCCTCGAGCTGCAGGAGCTCGCCGCCACCCTGCGCGCGGTGCGCGGGCGGGTGTCGGACCGGGCGACCCGGGCTCACGTGGCGCACCTCGAGGCCCGGATCGACGAGGTCCTGACGCCGAATCGCCCGCCAGGCCGCTAAGGCGCAGCACGACCGGTGGGTGGCGCGCTGGCCCGCGCGGGGCCGGCGCGCCACCTTTGTCCCAGGGGACTCTGCCTCTGGGACCTCGGGGAGGTGCGGGATGAGAATCGTGGTCTACTACGCCCTCTGGGCCGCGCTGTGCGCGCTGGTGGGAGGGCTCATCGTGGCCGGCACCCACACCGTCGCGGTTGCGATGGCGACGGGTGCCGATCAGTGGATCGGGATCTTCAGCGGCGCGGCGACCGTCGCGGCGATCGCGGCGGGGCAGGGGGTGGTCGTGTTTGCAACCGGGGCCGCGCTCCACGCCGCCGGCCGCGCGCTGCGCGCCACGGTACTGCTGGGCATCGTCATCGGACTGTTCGACCTGACGATGTATCTCGTGCAGTGGCTGGTCCCGGCGACGGAGCTGGGCTGGGGCCCCGATCTCGCCATCCTGGCTGCCGTCCCGGCCGTGGTGACGATCGCCGGCAGCGCGACCCGACGCGTCTAGGCGGGTGCGCGGCGGCTCACAGGCGCGGCAGCGTGATGCCCCGCTGCGCCTGGTATTTGCCCTTCTTGTCCGCGTAGCTGATCTCGCACTCGTCCCCCTCGTCCGCCGTGAAGAACAGGACCTGCGCGATGCCCTCGTTTGCATAGATGCGGGCGGGCAGGGGCGTCGTGTTGGAGATCTCGAGCGTCACGTGCCCTTCCCACTCCGGCTCGAACGGCGTGACGTTGGTGATGATCCCGCAGCGCGCGTAGGTGCTCTTCCCGACGCAGACGGTCAGGACGTTGCGCGGGATGCGGAAATACTCCACCGACCGCGCCAGCACGAACGAGTTGGGCGGCACGATGCACACGTCGCCCTCGAAGGGCACGAAGGAGCGGGAGTCAAACTGCTTGGGATCGACCACGGCCGAGAGCACGTTGGTGAAGATCTTGAACTCCGGAGCCACCCGCATGTCGTAGCCGTAGGAGGAGACGCCGTAGGAAATGACGCCCTCGCGCACCTGCGCTTCCGCGAAGGGCTCGATCATTCCGTGGGCCTTGGCCATACGCCGGATCCAGCGGTCGGACTTGATGGACATGGCGCGGCAATATATCGATGCCATAGAGACTTACGCCACTCGTTCGGTTGACACTCTGGGGCCGCATCGGTAGGTTTCCCCGCGCCAAGTGAATTCTTTCACGAGCCGATGACGCACGCCTATCTGGTTTTTCTCATCCTGCTGGTGTTCGTCGTGGTGAACGCGGCCCTGCTGATCGGGCTGTCGCACCTGGTGGCACCCCGGCGCCCGACCGAGCGGAAGGGCGTCCCCTACGAGAGCGGGATGCCGCCGCTCGGCAGCGCCCGCGAGCGGTTTTCGGTGAAGTTCTATCTCGTGGCGATGCTGTTCATCGTGTTCGACATCGAAGCCGTGTTCCTGATCCCCTGGGGCACGATATTCTTCGGCGCCGGCGCAACGGGCGGCCCAACGATGGGCTTTCTGCTGGTCGAGATGCTCGTCTTCATCGCCATTCTGTTCGCTGGCTACGTCTACGTCTGGAAGCGGGGTGCATTCGAATGGGACTGACCCCGATGGGCAAGCATGAGGTCTCCGGCATCGCGTCGCCCAACTGGCTGACGACGCGGACCGATGCGCTGTTCGACTGGGTCAAGCAGCGCCTGGACCCGACCATCAACTGGTCGCGGGCCAACTCGCTGTGGCCGATGCCGTTCGGTACGGCATGCTGCGCCATCGAGTTCATGGCCGCCGCGGCGAGCCGGTTCGACTTCGCGCGCTTCGGAATGGAGCGCCAGGCCTTTTCGCCGCGCCAGGCCGACGTGCTGATCTGCGCCGGACGGCTGCCGTTCAAGCTCGCGCCGGTGATCCGGCGGATCTACGACCAGATGCCGCAACCCAAGTGGGTGATCTCGATGGGAGCGTGCGCCTCCACGGGCGGTATCTTCGACAATTACGCGATGGTGCAGGGCATCGACACCGTCGTCCCGGTCGACGTCTACGTGCCGGGCTGCCCGCCTCGACCCGAGGGCCTGTTGTACGGCGTGCTGCTGCTCCACAAGAAGATCAAGGGCGAATCTCTGGTCACTCCCGAACTCCGCGACGAGCAGCTGCTCGACGAACGCGGCCTGCGCCTGCCGCCCGCTACGATCGACGAGATCTCGGAGCCGTTCGGCAACTCTCTCCACCAGTTCCGCTCGGCGTGAACCCGTCCGTCGGCGACCTGCGGGCGACCTTCGGTGACGCGATCGGCCGCGCGGTCGAAGTGTGCGGCGACACGATCGTGTACGTCCGGGCCGACCGCCTCGTGGACGTGCTCACGTTCCTCAAGAACACGCCGGGACACGCCTACGACTATCTCGTGGACGTCACCGCGGTCGAGTATCGCGACCGCGAGCGACCGCTCGAGGTGGTGTACTTCCTGCGCTCGCTGGCGCGCCGCGCCGACCTCCGGGTCAAAGTGGAGCTCGATTCGCGCGGCGAGCTCGCGGTAGACACGGTGGTCCCGCTCTGGGCCGGGGCGAACTGGCTCGAGCGTGAGGTCTACGACATGTTCGGGATCACCTTCCGCGGGCATCCCGACCTGCGCCGCATCCTGATGTGGGAGACCTTCGCCGAGGGGTATCCGCTGCGGAAGGACTTCCCCCTGCGCGGCCGCTTCAGCCGCTCGGAGCAGGTGCGTCAGGCCCTGAACGCCAACCCCGAAGCGCATTACTCGCTCGAGGAACTGTCGCTCGCCGAGGCCCAGACCGACCTCCCCGACGACATGCGCGACCGGCTGCGCCGCGGCGAACGCGGGCGGATTCCACACTCCGAATGAGCGCGCGCACCGTCACGCTGGACCTCGCGACGCCGGGCCTCACCGCCCAGGGCGTGCCGACGCGGGTCCCCCTCGGGGTGGCGCCCTCGGGTGGGCCCGAGCTGGGCGGCGACCGCCTCCTGATCAACATCGGCCCCCAGCACCCCGCCACCCACGGTGTGCTGCGGCTGGTCGTCGAGCTGGACGGCGAAACGGTGGTGCGCTGCATCCCGCACGTGGGATACCTGCACTCCGGGTTCGAGAAGCTCGGCGAGTACCGCCACTACAATCAGATC
>JBFGDF010000159.1:0-7340 GCA_041580775.1 Gemmatimonadales bacterium | reverse complement strand
CGTAGCCGTTCCCGTCCGCTGGCCGTTGCCCCGCCTCCCCGCCTAAACTTGACGCATGGATACCTTCGCTGCCGTCCCAACCTGGCTCCTGGGCCTCGCCATCTTCGCCTTCCGCATCATCGACGTGCCGATCGGGACCATCCGCACGATCTCGATGGTGCAGGGGCGGGCCCGCCTCGCGGTCACGCTGGGCTTCTTTGAAGTGCTGATCTGGGTGGTCGCCGTCTCGCAGGTCGTCATGCGAATCGGGGACTCGTTCCTGCTGGCCGTGTTCTACGCCGCCGGATTCTCGGCGGGCACGGCCGTGGGCATGCTGGTGGAGCGCCGGGTCTCGCTCGGGCGCTATCTGATCCGGATCTTCACGACCCGCCGAGCCGCCGAGATCTCGGCAGCGGTGGACCCACACGGGCGCGTGCTGGCCGTGTTCCCCGGGACCACTCGGGAGGGGGCCGTGTCCCTCCTGTTCGTGGCGGCGCTCGGCCGGCGGCTCCCGGGCCTCATCGCCGCCGCCCAGGCCGCCGACGCGGAGATGTTCTACACCGTGGAGCCCGCCGCGGGTTGGAGTGAGCGGGTGCAGCCCGGTGCCGGCGGGCTGGGATGGCGGTCGGAGGTGAAACGGCGATAGGCGATAGAGGATCAGACCAGGAGACGGTCAGACGGTGAGTCGCAGCCTCTCCCGCGCGACGCTCACCGTCGTGCCGTCTCACCTGCTACCGATCGTTCCCCGCTCCCAGTCCCTACGTGACCTTCTTGAGATTCGCCGCCTGGAGCCCCTTGGGCCCCTCCTTGATCTCGAACTCCACGCGGTCGCCCTGCGCGAGCGTGCGGAACCCCTCCATCGCGATCGCCGTGTGATGGACGAAGACGTCCTGGCCGTCGTCCTGCTGCACGAACCCGAACCCCTTCGCGTCGTTGAACCACTTCACCGTTCCCTGCGCCATACCGTGTCTGCTCCTACCATGGGGGGCTGCCGCCCGGTTCCACCGGCCCGCGCTGGCCGGCCAACAAAAAACGCACCGCCCGCGGGGGAACCCGGGCCGGTGCGGCGAACTCGGCGCTACGGAGACACGTACCTGAGTCGATGGTGCGAAAGCTGCGCCAAACTGTGAGCCCACGGCGAGTTTGTCAATAGCCGGCGGCGCCATAACTTCCAGCCGTGCACGGCGTCATCGCGTTCCTGGCCGATCTCGGCTACTACGTCGCCGGCGCGCTCACCGTGCTGCTCGCCGTGATCGCGTCGGGTCATGCGATTCTCTACAAGCGCGATTCCCGGGCCGCGGTGTCCTGGGTGGGTCTCATCGTGCTGGTGCCGGTCGTGGGGGCCCTGCTGTACGCCCTGCTCGGCATCAATCGGATCCGGCGGAACGCCACGGGCCTCCGCGCCGATGCGCCGCGGCTCTCCGGCTCGTTCGCCACGGTTGCCGCCGCCGACCGGGCCCTCGCGCGTCACCTGAGCCCCGACGATGCCCACCTCGTGACGCTGGCGCGCTACGTGGACCGCGTCACGCGCCGGTCGCTGACGGAGGGCAACACAGTGACGCCGCTGGTGAACGGCGAGCAGGCCTATCCGGCGATGCTGCGCGCCATCGACGCGGCCGAGCGGTCCATCGCGCTCTCGACGTTCATCTTCGACCAGGATGCAACCGGGAATCGGTTTGCGGATGCGCTCCAGCGCGCCACCAAGCGGGGTGTCGTAGTGCGCGTGCTGATCGACGGGTTGGGAGCCCGCTACTCCTGGCCCCCGATCGTCCGGGCGCTCAAGCAGCGCGGCCTCACGGTCGCCCGTTTCATGCCGACGATCGCTCCGTGGCGCGCCCCGTTCTGGAACCTGCGCAACCACCGCAAGATCCTGGTGGTGGACGGGAGCGTGGGATTCACCGGTGGCATGAATCTGCGGCAGGGACACCTCGTGGCGGCCCTGCCGAAGCGGCCCGTGCAGGACATGCACTTCCGGCTCGCAGGCCCGGTGGTGCAGCACCTGATGGAAGCGTTCGCCGAAGACTGGGTCTTCACCACGCGCGAGCTGCTCACCGGCCCCACATGGTTCCCGCCGCTCGCCCCGGTTGGCGCGGTGGCCGCCCGGGGCATCACGGACGGGCCCGACGAGGATTTCGAGAAGCTGCGGTGGGTGCTCCAGGGCGCGCTTGGCGTCGCGCGGCAATCCGTGCGCATCGTGACGCCCTACTTCCTGCCGGACGCGACCCTGGTCACGATGCTCACGGTCGCGGCGCTGCGCGGCGTGAAGGTGGAGATCCTGCTCCCCGCGAAGAACAACCACCCGCTCGTCCACTGGGCAGCGCAGGCCCAGTTGTGGCAGGTGGTGAAACGCGATTGCGACGTGTACTACACGCCGCCGCCGTTCGACCACACCAAGCTCATGCTGGTGGATCACACCTGGGTGTTGCTCGGCTCGGCAAACTGGGACCCGCGCAGCCTGCGCCTCAACTTCGAGTTCAACGTCGAATGCTACGACGCGACCCTGGCCACGCAGCTCGGTGCCTTCATGGACGCCAAACGCGACATGTCGCGGCTGGTGACTCCAGAGGAACTCGACGCCCTGCCGCTCCCGATTCGACTACGCAACGGGATCGTGCGCCTGGGGGCACCGTACCTCTAGGGGCCCCCGTTCCCTAGAAGAACACACTCCCCGCCACGTATCCCGTCACCGGCACCGCGCCGTATTCCGACGCGGGGAGCCCGGCAGTCGTGCGTTCGGGGCCGAGGCCCAGGAACATCCCTCCGCGGAGGGCGAGGTGCGCTCCGGCGTCGAGTCCGACGGCCGGCGCAAGCAATACACTGCCGTCCCCGGCGTTCCACAGCGCGAGCGCGTCGAGCCCCACGAGCGGATGGAGCTGATAGGTGGTCTGGAGCGCGACCTCGTCGCGGCCGAGCACCTGGAGCTCACCCCGCTGGTAAGGGGCCGACGTGAGCAGGACGGGGATGGCGCTGCCCGACGACGCCCCGAACCCGTCGCGCTGGTACTCGGCGACGACATACAGCGTGCGGTGAGCGACGCTGAAGCTGCGGTCCGCGCCCACGGCGAAACGCAGGACGGTTTCGTCCGCCTCGCGGCGCACCACCGCTTCGGCGCGCAGTACCCCCCCGCCCAACGCGACCGTTCCGGCGACCGACGCGGCCGGCTCGTCGTGCACGAGCCCCGTCCAGCCCGCCAGCTCCACGCGGCCGATGGCGGTGCGCCCACGGACGAGGGCCGTGAGGGTCGTGTCGGTCCCGTAGATGGCGGGTCGCAGGATGCCCTCGATCTCGCTCAGCGGGCCGGGAAAGGTGCGCAGCCGCATGGCGTCCGCGCCCGCGCGGTACTCGCGGAACGGGTCGGCGGGGTCGAAGGGGGCGAACGGGTCGGCGGGGGTGAGGAAGAGCGTCGTCCCCCAGGAGACCGGTTGACGGCCGACGGTGACGTCGAGGAATCCGGTTTCGATCGACAGGGCGGCGCGGTCCACCCGATGCCGCCAGGCATGGTGCTCCCCGTCGTCGAGCGTGCCCTGGAACGGCAGCCAGTCTCCCGACCCCGCGGGCGCCGCGGCGCCGACGCCGAGTCCCAGCAGTGCGGGAGCGGACACGACGGACAGCAGGTGCTCGTACGCGAGGTCGAGCGCGACCCGGCCTGCGCGGAGGTCCAGCATCAGCCGGACACGCTGGGCGTCGCGCACCCCCGAGGGCGTGAACGGCCCGTCGGCGGCGGCGAGGAACACGTTGAGTCCATACCCGCGAAGTCGGAGTTCCTGCGCGCAGAGCGCGACGGGCAGAAGGACGAGCGCACACAGGATGCCGGCCCCGCGGCGCATCGTCGTCAGCGGCGGTCGTCGGACGCGATCGCGCCGTCCACCAGGCGGATCAGCCGTTTGGCCCGCTCCATGAGACGGGTGTCGTGGGTCGCGAACACGAACGTGGTGCCCAAGTCGGCGTTGAGCCGGACCATCACGTCGAGCAGTGCATCGCTCGACGCCGAGTCGAGGTTGGCGGTGGGTTCGTCGGCCAGCACGAGCGCGGGCTCGCTCACGACCGCCCGCGCCACGGCCACGCGTTGCTGCTGGCCGCCCGAGAGCTTACCGGGCCGGCGGTCTTCCAGCCCCGCAATCCCGATCTTTTCGAACAGGGCGGTGACGCGCCGATGCCGTTCCGCGTCGTCCACGCCCTGAAGCAGCAGCGAGAACTCGGCGTTCTCGAGGGCGGTGAGCACCGGCAGCAGGTTGTACGCCTGGAACACGAACCCCAGCCGCTCGAGCCGGAGCCGGGCGAGCCGGCGCTCGGACATGTCGGTGATGTCCCGCTCGTCGATCCAGACGCGGCCGTGGGTGGCACGCGTGAGGCCGCCACAGAGGTTGAGCAGGGTCGTCTTGCCGGAGCCGGACGGGCCGGCCAACACGACGAACTCGCCGGGCTCGATGCGCACGGTCACGCCGCGCACCGCTTCCACGGCGATGCCGTCGTGCTCGAAGACCTTCCAGACTGCCTCGGTGCGGACCGCCGCGTTGGGGGGAGTGGTCATGCCTCGAATTTCATGGCTTCGGCCATGTCGATGCGGGTGGCGCGCCAGGCGGGATAGAGCGAGGCCACGAGGCCCACGATGGCCACGGCGGCCACGCTCTGCACCAGCTGCACGACGCGGAACTGTGGAATGAACACGGGGTCGATCACGGCGCCGGCCGCGGTCATCTGATCGCCCATCAAGGCCGTGAGATCGAACCCGTCGTGGAAAAAGCCCCAGGTGATGGCGAGGCCCAGCAGGAGTCCGACGAGACCGCTGATGCCCGTGAGCACCATGCCCTCGGTCAGCACGAGCAGGGCCGTGTCGCGCTTGCGGAGCCCGAGGGCCCGGACGACGCCGAACTCGCGGGTGCGGTAGAGCACGGACATGAGGACGGTGTTCACGATGGCCAGGGCGATGATGATGAACAGGATGCCGTGGAACACGTAGTCGCCGTAGTCGTCCATGCGGACCGCGGCGTCCAACTCGGGGCTGGCGGCGCGCCACGAGAGCACGGCGATCCGGTCGGCGCGCGCGACCAGTGCGTCTTGCAGCCGGCGGGTGAAGCGATCGGCGTTCCAGCTCGCGTCGAGCAGCACGGCGATGGTCGTGACGCCCGAGTCCACGCCGAGCCACGCCTGCGCGGTGGCGAGCGGGACGTGGATCAGGCTCTGGTCCACCTCGGGGATGGCGGTGCGGAACGTGCCGACCACGCGCACGAGCTGGTCGGTGATGGCGCCGTCGGGACCGGCCGCGGTGAGTACCAGCCGGTCGCCCAGCCGCAGCCGCAGCCGCTGGGCGAGCTCGACGCCCACGAAGCCCTGCAGGTGGTCGTCGGGCGCCAGGTAGCGGCCCTCCACGATGCGCTGCTCCATCTCGGAGAACGCGGGCTCGCGCGCCGGGTCCACGCCGATGACCGTGACCGGGACGGCGGCCGCGGCGGCCGACGCGAGCGCGGTGATTTCGAGGCGCGGGGCCACGGCCTTGAGGTGGGGTGCAATGACCGTATCGGCGAGTGCCGCTTCGACCGCTGCGCGATCGGCGGACGAGAGGTGCTCTTCGATGGCGTGGCGGGCGCGGAACGCGGGGGCCTGGAACGCGAGGTGTCCGGATCCCAGCCGCACGCCGGCCTCGATCCACTCGTCGTGCGCGCCGTCGGCGAGCGAGCGGGACATGACCAGGAGCGCGAGCCCTACGACCATGGCCGCCGCCGTGAGCGCGCTGCGCCGCGCCTGGCGGCGGACGTTCCGGAGAGCAAGACGGACGATCAGCCGGAGCCGTTGCACGGTCAGCGTCCCGCCAGCGTGTCGGCCGGCGGCACGCGGGTGGCCCGAAACGCCGGGTAGAGGGCGGCGAGCAGGGCGGTGAGCAGCAGGGCGCCGGCGGCGAAGAAGAACATGCCGATGGGGTAGTCGGTGCGCAGCACGGGCCGCACGAGCGCGCCGGCCATGGTGAAGTCGCCGAACACGCGGCCCAGGTCGATCGGGTCGTGGTGCCACCAGACGAGCACGGGCACCGTGATCGCGACGCCGAGGGCGACGCTCAGGACGCCGAGCGCCGCGGCCTCGGCGAGCACCGCGCGGACGATGCCGCGCGGCGTGGCGCCCAAGGCCAGGAGCAGGGCGAACTCGCGGCGCCGCTCGAACGTGGTCATGAGCAGCGTGTTGGCGACTCCGAAGATGGCCATCGCGAAGACAATGACCACGATGATCCACATCGAGCCGGCCGACAGGTTGGCGTAGTCCACCAGCTCGGGCCGGAACGTGGTCCAGGGCCGAAACGCGACGGAGGCGCCGCCGAGCGTGACGCTCCGCGTGCCGAGCGAGTCGGCGATGGCAGGGGCGGTCCACGGGTCGGCGACACGGATGGCGATCTCGTGCACGCGACCGGGGTCGAGCACCAGCAGCGTCTGGATCGCGTCGAGCGGTCCCACGGCGTAGCTGCCGTCCAGCTCGGCGATACCGGTGTAGTAGAGGCCCGCGACGGTGAAGAGGTCGTTCCCCAGCGACCCGTCGGCGGCGGGCGCGACCACCACCAGCTCGGTGCCCACGCGCACGGCGAGCTGCCGAGCCAGCTCGCGGCCGATGAGCAGCTCGCGCGTGCCGGAAGCGGGAAGGCGGCCTTCCACTAACGCGGCGGTGAGGCGCGAGACGCGGTCTTCGCGGGCGGGGTCGGCGCCCAGTAACAGGACCCCGACCGTAGTCGCTCCCGAGCTCACCAGGCCGCCGGCGTACACGCGGGGCGCGGCGCCGAGGACACCGGGCTCGCGCTCGATCGCGTCGAGCACGGCCGAGACGTCCACGCCGTCCGCGCCGCCGAGGGTTTCGTACAGGGTGCGGTCGGGGAGGTACGCGGGCGCGTGTGCCTGGATCTGGCCGCTCAGAACACCGGTGGCCGTGCGCACCATGTCCGCCACGATGCCGTCGGCCATACCCGTGATGACGACGACGGCCCAATAGCCGAACGCGAGGCCGGTGGCGGTGAGGATGGTGCGACGGCGGTTCCGCCCGAGATTCCGCCACCCGATGCGCCACCACGGGCTTGCCGCCACCGGTCGCTACTCCGCCCCGCTCCGCAGGCGGCGGAGCGAGAAGAACGACGGCTCGAGTCCCACGTCGAACGCCAGGCGCTCGTACCGGATGACGGTGCGCTCGTTGGGCTTGTCGGTGGGCACGACGGTCATCACCGCCGGCACCAGCCGCCCACCCATCCGCTGGTACGCGGAGAACGTGATCTCGCGGGCGAGGGCGCCGCGCTCGTCGTAGTACCGAGCCCAGGTGGGCATCATGTCGGCCTGGCGGACCTCTTCGGTGATCCGGCCCCAGACCACCGCGGCTTGGGGCTTGGGCGT
>JBFGDF010000158.1:0-7406 GCA_041580775.1 Gemmatimonadales bacterium | reverse complement strand
GTCGTCGGTGGAGGCTCCGGGACCGTCGGCGGGGGCATGGGCGCCGTGGGTGCCGCCTTCTCTCCTCGTACGAGACTCGGCGACGGGCTCATCGGGGTGGTGAAGACTTCCGTGGCCGGGATGAAGTCCGCCGTCCGAACGAGCCGCACGAGCTGTGCGCGCAACGGGTCGTCGGGGGGCGCCGGGTGTCCGCCCAACGCTCCCACCGCCTCCATGACATCGGCAAACCGGGCCTCCGGCGTCTTGGCCAGCATGCGGCGCAGCGCGGCATGCACGTCCGCCGGACACGACCCCTCGCGCAGCGCATGAATCTCCGGTGGCTCCTCCTCGACCTGTGCCCGCATCACCGTGAGCGGATGTCCGGCGAAGGGCGGGCTGCCGGTCAGCATGTGGTAGGTGACGACACCGAGCGAGTACTGATCGGAGGCCGGACCCAGCGGCCGCGACAGACACTGCTCGGGGCTCATGTACTGCGGTGTGCCGATCGCGGCGCCGTGCATCGTGAGCCCCTGGCCGCCCTTGAGTTTGGCGATGCCGAAATCCGTGACGACGGCGTTGCCGTGCACGTCCACCATGATGTTGCTGGGCTTCACGTCCCGATGGATCACGCCGCGCACGTGGGCGTAGTGGAGTGCGCCGGCCACCTGGTAGAGCAGGACCTGGACGATCGGCAGCGGCAGGGCCCCGGACTGCTGCAGGATGGTCTCGAGCTCGCGGCCCTCGATGTACTTCATCACGAAGAAGTGCAGGCCGCCCGTCTGACGCGCGGCGTGCACGGTGACGATGTTCGGATGCTCGAGCTTGGCGACGGTGCGGGCTTCCTGGAGGAACCGCTCGACCATCGAGGGGTCGGCCATGAGCGTGGGCGCCATGACCTTGATCGCCACTTTCTTGTCCAGGGCGATGTCGTGGGCCAGGTAGACCGCCGCCATGCCGCCGTGGCCGAGCTCGCCGGCGATGTCGTACTCACCGCGCGTGGCGGCGCGCAGCGAATCGGCGACGACGCCCCACAGCGACGGTGCCCCGCCCGATGCCGGCGTGTCACCCCGCGTCCCACCCCCGCTCACCGCCGGGTTGCCCGCGCCACAGTGGGGACAGAAACGATCCGCTCCTCCCACGGCGCGGCCACACGTCGTACACGCGATGGTTCGGCTCATGCTCTCGGGCCTCCTCCGAGCCTTCGACTATGATACATGCCGCCCGCGGACACGTCGAGCCATCGCTCGCGGTTTCTCTGGCGGTGCCACCGGTGAGGTGTACATTAGGCCGCACACCGGCAGCGAGGCCCGAGGGGGGTCGCTGCGGACGCGGATCGTAGGGGGCTGCACATGCCTGCACGTCTCGTCTTCCTCACCGGCAGCAAGACCGGCACGGCGGTCGACCTCGAGGCCGCCGCCGTCTCGATCGGGCGGAATCCCGACTGCACGATCGCGTTCAACCCCGACGAGGTCGTCGTGTCGAAGCACCACGCGTCGATCTTCGTCTACGAGGGGCGCTACTACGTCCGTGACGAAGGAAGCCGCAACGGCACGTACGTCGACGGCCAGCCGGTGCAGACCGTCGAGCTCCGGCCCGGACAGCAGATCACGTTCGGCCCCAACGGACCATCGGCGGTCTTCGAGCTGCACGCGGGCGCCGCGCCGTACGGCGCAACGCCGGTCGCGCCGGCCGCCCCGGCGACCGCGTGGGCGCAACCGCCTGCGGCCCCGCCACCGCCGCCCCGGCGTCCACCACCCACGCCGGCGGCGTCGGGGTCCGGGCTGACGGGGCTGTATCAGATGGCCAGGGAACAGGCCGCCGCAACCTCGCGGACCGGCCGCGCCAGCAGCACGGCCGTGATGAAGGCCTTCGTGAAGTTGGCGTCGGAGCGCTCGGCGCGCCGCACCCGCGTGATCGTCGGCGTCGTGGCCGCGGGGGCCTTGGTGGCCGTCACCACGGTGTTCGCCATCGGCAAGATCGAGCAGGCGCGCCTGCAGACGGAGCTCGGCACCCTGGGCGCGCAGCTCGCCGGCGAGCGAACGGGGCGGGCGGAGCTGGAAGCCCGGCTGGCCAAGGTGGGAACGCAGGCGCAGGCGGTGCAAGCGGAGTCGGAATCCATGCGCCGCGAACTGGCGCAGAGCCGGCAGGCCGCGGCGCAGCAGCAACGAGAGCTCGCGCAGCAGCGCGGCGAGATCGAGCGCGACCGACGGTTTGGCCCGATGGTGACGGAACGGTACGCCCAGGGCGTGTGCCTCATCGAGATGGTCTGGGGGTATCGCAACCGCGCGGGCCAATGGCTCCGCGTCCGCGGCACGCCCGAGGGGCAAGTCGTCATGGCGGATCCCAGCGACCGGCAGTCGCCCATCTTCAGCCGGGGCGGCTTCGGCACGGGATTCCTGATCGAGGAGGCGGGGTGGATTCTCACCAACCGGCACGTGAGCACGCCCTTCGCCGAGGACGAAGGCTACCGGCTCGGCAATGAGGTGTACCAGCCGGCGTGGCTGTCGCTTCGCGCGTACTTCCCGCCGGGCAACAAGGCGTTCGACGTCGAGGTGACCGCCGTCTCCGATCAGCACGATCTCGGCCTGATGCGCACCTCGGCTCGGCCAACCGGCGTGCCGGTCCTGCCGATCGCTTCGGGCCGGACGGTGGTGCCCGGTGAGAAGCTGGTGCTGCTGGGCTACCCCACGGGGAGCGACAACATTTTCTGGCGGGCCAACGAGACGCAGCTCAAGACCATCGCGAGCGCGGAGGAGGCGGCGCACCGGAAGGCGTTGCAGGACGGCGGGTTCGGGGCCGTGGTGGCGCTGTTCGAGAAGGCCCGTCAGAATCAGATCGAGCTGACGGAAGCCCAACTCGCCAGCGTGAAGATCATGCTCGACGTCGTCCTGTCCGCCGGCATGCGCGCCGCGATGCAACAGGCGGCGAGCCTCGGTCTGGTCCAACCCCACGTGTCGATGGGCGACGTTACGGATACCACGCGCAGCGACATCTTCCACTCGGCGCCGATGGTGGGCGGCGCGAGCGGGGGGCCGGTGGTCGGCGACGCGCTCAAGGTCATCTCGGTGAACTACGCGATGAACGTCGCCGAGGATCGTGGCGCGGTGTTCCAGAAGAATCGCAGCGTTCCGCACAGCTATGTGTGGGCCTTCCTGCCGCGGGAGATCGCCAGCCGGATCGCCGGGCGGTAGGGCCCGCCGAGCGGCGCGCGCAGCCGCGCTGCGGATTCGCCTACCGAGGCAAACCGCGCCGCCGAAACGGGGTCGCCGCCACCACGATTGGTGACGCCGCTGTGCATGCAGTGTGGCGCGAAGCCGTCAGGTGGCGGTCAAGCGGGGGCGCTGCCGGGGCAAGTGCGGCGCCGGCGGCCCAAAGGCCACTACGAGGATGGATCCGGGACTGGCGTGGGGCGTCAGGTTTGGCGGCGGCCACGAGGGGAGCGAGGGAGCTGCGGGGAGAGGACGGCGAGGCGGGCGCTACCGCAGCTGCGGGAACACCTCGAGGCTGAGCGGTGAGCCCTTCCAGGCGCCCGTGAACCGGCAGCGCAGCATCACCTCCCACCGGGCCTCCATGTCGAGCGCGGCGAACGCGTTCTGATCGAGCCCGCGACCGATGTCGTAGCCGCGACAGAGGCGCGGCACGTGGGTCACCCAGTCCGTCATCTCCTGCCAGTACCGCCGCGCCCGCTCGGGATCGGGAAGCACGACTTCCTCCGCGAACTCGGCCGCGAACTCGTCGGCCTCGTCCACAATCACGTGGGGAAGCGTCGCGCGATCGTTCGAGTCGATGTCCTGGCCCGTCATCTTGGTGAACGCCGCGCCCGCGGCGGCCGCGGTGGCGGCGTCGAGATCGGCGATGCCCGTCAGAATGACGTCCATGAGTGCCGGATGGCCGAAGGCGCCGAGCAGCCGGAACCGGGCGGGACCGAGCTCGACCGTGTTGCCGATCGCGGTCATCAGCGGCAGGTCGTCCCGGCCGCCCAGGATCGCCAGCATCTCGAGGAGATCGAGATGGTCGGCGCTCGGGGTCGCCGCGAACTTCCGCCCCAGCATCACGATCCCTCGTTCGCCGCACCAGGCGCCGGCCTCGACCGCCGCCCG
Organism: Gemmatimonadales bacterium; assembly: GCA_041580775.1. GTDB lineage: Bacteria > Gemmatimonadota > Gemmatimonadetes > Gemmatimonadales > GWC2-71-9 > JAOTWJ01. Next base: position 3,327 of record JBFGDF010000158.1, on the reverse strand, counting down.
GCGGACCGCGGGCTCGTCCTCCCGCATCGCCGCCGCGTACGTCTTGGCGTCCACGGGCACGCCCAGGTACCCCACGAGCTGCCAGCCCCACACGCGGACCTGCGGGTCCGCGTCCTGACAGAACCGTCGGACGTCGTCACCGCTCGGCCGGAGCGCCGCGTGGTACGCCAGGATCTGTCCGGCGGCCGCGGAGGTGGGGGCCGGCGCTCGATGGAACAGGTCGTCGATCCGCGGCTCGCGCCCGTTCAGCGGGCTGTGGCACATCGCCTCGCGCAACCCGCCGAGCTGCTCGCCGCTCGCCGACGTAAAGGCGTCCAGCACGCGCGACGTCTCGGCCTCGCCGCGCAGGTGGAGGAGCGCGAACGCGGCGGCGAAGACGCCGAGCGGGTCGTCGCTCGTGAGCTGGGCCTCGAGGAACGGAATGGCCCGCTCCCGGGCGGCGCGCACGCCGTCCAGGTGGGCCGCGATCCAGTCCTCGAGCGCCGCCACGTCCGTCAGGGTGTAGTCGGGACTCCTGAGCGCCGCCTGGCGTTGGCCCCAGAGAAAGCCGATCTCCTCGACATGCCGCTCGAGCACGTCGGGGACGAACAGCGTCGGCGTTCTCTGCATCAGCGGGGCTCTCGACGCTCAGTGAAGGGAACGGAATCCACGGCTGGTCTCCGGAGGCCGCGGAGGGATCACGACGCGAGGGCGCTTTGCTGCCGACCTCCCGGGGCTCGGACTTCGAACAGCGGCCGTCCGGGCCGCAACAGCACTAACTCGATGGCGGCGGCCGCGCGCTGGCGTTGGGTGCCCCACCGGAGCACGCCGCCCAAGGTCTCGTGCGCGATCGGGCGCCCCATGAGGTAGCGCGTACCGGCGGTGAACCGCTCGCGATGGCCGGACCACCAGCGGCTCACGGCGTGGGGGTCGGGCCACGGGAGGTCCTCGTCGGGGTCCATCGCGACGTCTTCGTCGTCGGGGTCTTCGGTGGGTCCCGCCGGGAAGCCGTCGGGCCGTCGCCGGTCCAGGTTCGCGTCCGCCAGGTCCAGACCGGTTATGAAGCCGAACGCTTCGCCGGCCGGCCGCGCCAGCTCGTTCACGGTCATCGCGTCGAGCAGCCACGGCACGGCGACCGGGTCGCCCAGCGCCCGCGCCGCGACGATCGCGAGGTGGTGATATTCGTCGAGCCGCGCCAGGCCCTGCTGCCACTCGAGCGCCTTGGGGTGGCGCGTGCGACGCACCGCCAGGTCGCACGCCCGTTCGGCCAGGGGTCCGCCGCCTGCCGCGATGTGCCACAGCGCGCGGGTGGCGCCATCGTCGCCCAGCAGTGCGGCCGACCAGCCGCCCCAGAACCGGGCATCCACCGCCGGGTCGGCGAGGTCCTCGTGGCAATACGGGAGCAGGTCGCTCCGGCCCAGCTCCGCCGCCGCTTTGGCGGCGCGCCACCGGACCGTCGGCTCGCGGTCGCGCGCCGCCTCGACGAGGCGCTCGCCAGGATCGCGGCGATGCACCGCCGCACCCGCGATGCCGATGCGGCGGGCCGCCGGATCTTCGGAACGGAGAATGGTCTCGACGTACGGCTGGACGTGCGGGTAGGGAAACCAGCCCAGCGCCGAGACGAAGCCGCGCCCCAGCTCGACGGATTCGGTCGCCACGTCCAGCACCTGCCACACGCGGCGGCGCTCGGGTCGCTGGAGCGCCACATGGGCGGCCGCGAACACCTCGCCCGACTCGCGCCAGTGGAGGGCGTCCCGGCAGGCGTGCCAGCCGTGGTCGCCGGCCACGCGGAGGCCGTCCAGGTGCGCCGCGACCCGCTCGTCGAGCGCGGCCAGGTCGTCGAGCGTGTAGTTCGGCGCCCGGGTCGCCTCGGTGCGGACGAGCCAGAGAAACGCCGCTTCTTCGGCGTGCTGGTCGACGACGTCCGGAAGGCTTCGCGGCATCGCTCGCGTCAGTTGATCTGGACCGCGCCGCCCTTGATGCGGTTCACCCCGGACGAGCGGCTCAGGATGTACTTGCCGCGGATGATGATCTTCCCGGCTTTGGTGAGCGTGATGCTGGACTCGCCGCACCGGATGGTCACGCGCCTGTTCGCGGAGATCACGAGCTCGTCGTCATCGGCCTGGACGGTCAGGGGCTGAGCTCCAACGGCGTCGCCTGCCAGAGTTACCTCTTGCGAGTCGCTCTCGATGTCGTCCGGTTCCTCGATGGGCCCGATGACGATCGGCCTAGCGATGTCGCCGTTCTCGAACATGAGCGCGACGCGGCGGCCGACGAGCGCCTCCGCCGCTCCGGAGACCACCCTCGCCGTGAGCGGCACCCCAGAGAGCCCAACGGCCGAGTCCACCTCCGCGAGTCCGTCAGCGCGCACTCGCACGAGACGGCCGATCACGATTCCAGAAACGAGCGGTCGCTCAACCGCCGCAGCCGCCATGTGTGCGTCCTCGTCGCGTGCCTGTGGTCCGACTAGCCCACTCGTGGCGCCGCGGCGCGGCTCCTGTCTCGGCTCCATTGTCTACGTCCTCCTACCCCTCTGGTTCGGGGTCACACGTCGTTCGGGATCCGCTGAGCGATCGCCCGTATACATCCAACAAGACAGGCCGGGCGCTCGAGTTTCCGACCACGACAGCCGCTGCTGCGCGGCCTACCAGGACTCGACCGGGCTCCATCCGTCCCAGTATCCGGCCTTCTCGATCTCCGGGCCCACCACGGGCACGTCTCCGCGCGAGAGCGTGTCCGTCGGCGGATAATCCCGCTGGAGGTCAGCCGGGGTCAGCCGATGATCGATCGTGACGTCCAGACCGACGCTCGCCGCCAACCGCCGCAGCGCCAGCCCCTCAACCGACACGTATTCCTCCCCGATCCTCACGTCCTCATTCCGCGCGATCTCTTCCAGCCGCTTGTCGAGGAATTGATTCATTGCATCCAAGAACCGATCCCCATCGTTCTCGCTGAGGCTTTCGCACAGCGCCGTCTCCACCGTCGCGTCCTCGCCGTCGCGGACCGCCTGCCGCAGCATCTCGATCGTCTCCTCGTAGCCTTCGCGATAGTCGGCCGCCAGTTCCATCAAGAAAGCCACGAGCAGAAAGCGAACCGGGTCGTCATCGTCGCGCATTTCGTCCGGCATTGCCTGTAGGATCCTGACGGCGTCGTCCGATTCGAACGTCAACAGCGTTTCGAAGAACCCACGGTTCGTGACGCTGAACAGATTCGGGTCATGCGGCATCCCGGCTCTGATGAACCGGTTCCCCAAGTCGAATGCTAAGGCTCCCTGGTAGCAGGACTCGAAGAAGCCGTGCCGGTCCCCGTCAATCAGGTACTGGACTACGGCGCGTGAGCGCAGGCTCG
>JBFGDF010000157.1:0-7475 GCA_041580775.1 Gemmatimonadales bacterium | reverse complement strand
GGGGCGGTCAGCGCCTGGACGGCCGTACGTAGGCGTGACGCGTCGGCTTCCGGCGGCCGCCGGGCGGGTGTGGGAAGTCGTGACCACCCCGGGAGCCTTGGCACGGTATCACCCGTTCTGCACGGGCAACCCGGTCGCTGCCTGGCCCGGTGTTGGTGCGCGGGATGCCATCCACTATCTGAGCGGTGTGGTTCTCCACCGACGGTTCACGGTCTGGGACGAGGGACGCGGATACGAGCTCGAGATCGGCAATGGACAGTGGCCGGTCAGTCACGTTCGGTGGGAGCTCGTGGGCACGGGTGCGGAAACGAGTGAGCTCACGATCACCATTTGGCCGAGCGCGTTCGTCAGCTGGCCCTCCGTCCTGCGGTGGGCGCTGTATCGCTGGTATCTGCTACCGCTGCTGCACCGCTACCTCGATGCAGTGCTGCGAGGGCTCGACCACTACATGACCACCGGCCGTGCGGTGGCACCGAACCAGTTTGGACGCGTATGGCTCTTCTCGTAGGTCTTGCGCCTATTGCGCAGGCAGTTGCCGCGCGCGGGCGCCAGGGATGGGGGTGATGGAAGGCGTGATTGTGGCGGTCGTTCGCGCGCTAGGAGGCGCCCCCATCGGGTTCTCGGGACCCTGAAGGGTCCCACGCGAGTCCCCATGCTCATGCTCCTCCTGGCCGTTGGCGTCCCGATCGTCTTGCTCGGCCTGCTGCTGCTCCTCCGCAGTGACAGCCAGCCCGCGACGCCACCGCCGGCCAGCGTCACCGCCGCTCCCTCACCCCAGCGCTCCGCGACGCTGGGCGTCAACGCCGCGCTCGTCCTGATCGACATCCAACAGGGACTCGACGACCCGAGCCTGGGCCGGCGCAACAACCCGGACGCCGAACGCCAGATCGCGACGCTGCTCGCGGCGTGGCGCGCCGCGCGCCGGCCCGTGATTCACGTGCAGCACATGTCGCGCAACCCGGACTCGCCGCTCCGGCCGGACCGGCCGGGCAACGCGTTCAAGCCGGAAGCCGAGCCGCGCGTGGGGGAGCCGGTCTTCCAGAAGAGCGTCAACAGCGCGTTCGTGGGCACGGCGCTCGAGGCGCATCTCCGGTCGCACGGGATGGACACGCTCGTGCTCGCGGGGCTCACGACGGACCACTGCGTCTCGGCCACCGCGCGCACCGCCTCCGACCTCGGGTTCACGACGATCGTCGTGTCCGATGCCACCGCGACGTTCGAGCGCACCGGTCCCGAGGGCGACCGCCACGACGCCGACGCGATGCATCGCACCGCGCTGGCGAGCCTCCACGGCGAGTTCGCCACGGTACGGCGGACCAGCGAAGTGCTGGCGGAGATCGGCGCCCCGGACCCCCGCTAGTCGTCACCGCGGCCCGGCCGCTCCACGTCCACCAGCCGCAGTTCCACGTTCATCGTCGCCGGGGCGAGCGCGCGCACGGCGGCCGCCCGGAGCGCCGCGAACCCGCCGGGCGCCGGCACCCCGCGCACGCGGACCTGGAGCACGGCGTCCGCCGGCACGCGGCGGATCACGGCCGCGAGCATCCCGTGAACGGCGGCGGCGTCTGCCGCGCCCGCCTGAATCTCCTCGATCACCATCGGGCGGGCGGGCAACGGGTGGAACGTCCAGCGGTGCAGCGCCCCGCCCGGCTCATTTCCGGGCGTCACCTCGAGCAGTACGTACCCCTTCTCCTCCTCCCGCTCGGCGAACGAGGTGCGCTCGATGGACCCCGGGTAGAGCACCGGGGTCGGCAATGGGCGTCCGCGAAGATCCACGGTGAGCACCTGATGCCGATGGATGTGTCCGGCCAGTATCGCGGCGAACGGCGCCGGCACGTCGGCCGCGCGTACCACGTCGTCCCCGCTCCGAAACGTGTAGTGCTGCACCCCCACGGTCGCCCCCTCGACGGACTGATGCACGCAGAGCAGGCGGACGTCGGCTTCCGCGCGCTGCCATCCGGTGGCCTCGAGCAGCGTGCGGAACCCGCCCCGCACCCCGTGCCGCTCGAACGGGAACCCCGCCAGCGCCACGCGCACGCCGTCCCACGTCGCGGTGAAAGTCCGCGGCCGGTCGAACACATGAATGCGCGGATGCTCGGCGAGCAGCGGGAACGGGATGGCCGACCGCTCGTGATTACCCGGCACCACGTAGACGGGGATGCCGTCGTCCGCCAGCCGTTTGAGCGGCGCGAACCCGGTCTGGACCAGGCTCGCCGGCACGCGGCTGCGGTAGAACACGTCGCCGCCGTGGACCACCGCGTGCACCGCGTGATCGTGCGCGGCCTGGAGTGCCCGCTCGAAGTTGGCGAAGAAGTCGTGGCCGCGGCGCCGTCGTATGATCCGCGGCCGGCGCGGCAGATCGATCCCCAGATGCGTATCGGCCAGCAGCAGCAGGCGGATGACGGGCGGCAGTCGGCGGGCTCCCGAGCGCGGGTCACCGAATTCTCTCGGGTCCGGCACGCAGGTTCAACTCCAGGGGCTGGGGGTGGAACCGGTGCGGCCGGCGGAGGTATGGAGGGATTGAGTAGCCGGCTCGCCGAAGCTCGCCATTGAACCGGGAGGATCCATGGCTACGCTCCCGCGTCGACTCGTGGACACTCGCCGCAATCTCAACAACTACGAGGTCGTCCGCCTCGGTGGGATCATCGCGGAGCCCACGGAGTTCCGGCAGACGCTCCACAGCAGCACCATCCCCGCCGTGGCCTACCTCGGGATCGAGCGCCGCGGGCTGCGTATCTCCAGGGAGGGTGCCCAGGCGCAGTGGGGGGAAGGGGCGTACGTGTGGCCCGCGCGGCTCCACTTCACCAGCCTGCCGTGGATCGATGTCGAGGCGCCGACGGGCACGCTGGTCGAAGAGCTGCGGGTCAAGGGTCAGAAGCCGTTCTACCGGCTCCTGCCGCTGACCGGCGACCATATTCCGGTCCGGGTCCTGGGCACGAACATCCCCGGGGAGGTCATTGCCCAGTTCCGGCAGTTCGCCCCGGAGGACTGACTCATGTCGCGAGCGTTCGCGGTGCTCCAGGGCAGCGTTTTGTGGGTGGCCCCCGGCGGCGATTCCCCGCGGCCCGCGCCGCTGGGGATCGGGCCGGGCCCGGCGTGCTGGCGGTTCGCCGCTGGAGGCCGCTCGGGCTAGATTGCCAGGTGCCCTCATGGACCGCCGTCTTCCAGCCGCTCCTGGAGGCGTCGCGATGAAACAGGCCTACGTAGCGCACGATCCCGTTGAGGCCCAGCTCGTGGCAGATCAGCTGCGCGCCGCCGGCATCGACGCGGTCGTCCGGATCGTCCCGCTCACCGCGCCCTTGATGCCGTCTCCGTCTGTCTGGGTCGACGACGACGACCTGCCGCAGGCCGAGCTCCTGCTGCACGACCGGGGCGACCTGGCGGCAGGGACGCTCTGAGAAGCGTCGGCACCGCCAAGGCGGGGACGCAGGGGGGCAGCGACCGAGATCGTCGACAGCGCGCCACCGATGCACCGCGTTCAAGTAGTCCAGGGCGACATCACGGGGTTGGAGGTCGACGCCATCGTCAACGCCGCCAACGAGCGCATGCTCGGGGGCGGGGGCGTGGACGGGGCGATCCATCGAGCAGCGGGTCCTGCGCTGCTTGAGGCCTGTCGCGCCGTCCCCGAGGTCCGGCCCGGGGTCCGCTGTCCCACCGGCGAGAGCCGAATCACGCCGGCCGGCCGCCTGTCGGCGCGCTACGTCATCCATACGGTGGGACCGGTCTGGCACGGCGGCCAGCAGGGCGAAGCCGAGCTGCTCGCGAGCTGCTACCGCGGCAGCTTGGACCTCGCGCGCCGCTACGGGCTCCGCTCGGTCGCCTTTCCGGCGATCAGCTGCGGCGTGTACGGGTATCCCCCGGAACGGGCGGCCGCCGTGGCGCATCGCGCGATCGCCGCGTTTCTCGCAGACGACCGGACGCTGGAACGGATCCTCCTGGTGGCGTTTGACGCGGGGATGCACGCGGTGCTGCGTGCGGCGTTTCCCGCTGGAGGAAGCACCTGAGCGGCCGCCGGGAGCGGCTGCGCCGCTGCGTACGGAGGGGCCCCACCTCAAAGGCATGCCAAAGCCCACCACGATCGACGAGTACCTCGCCACGCGGCCCCCCCACCAGCGGGCTGCTCTCGCGCAGCTGCGCCGCGTTATCAACGCCGCCGCACCCATGGCGGAGGAGTGCATCAACTACCAGCTGCCCGCGTTCCGTTACCACCGGCTGGTGGAGAACGAGGCCCGGCGCGCGTCGTCTCGGGGTCGCGGCACGTGACCGGCGGGCAGCAGGCGGGGTATTGGGGGCGGAGCAGGGAATCCGTACTCGAGTCCCCTGGAGGGCCGGTGTCGCGAGGTCGATGGGTAGGCGTGTGGACTCTGGTGGTCTGTGGCGCGTGCGCGTCCGAGGCGTTCCTCGGACCACCAGACGGCTTGGCGCATGCCCTCGGCACCGCGTCGTGTGGCCCCCGCTCCTACACCGTGTCCGTCTATCTGGCGGCCACCCCGATCACCGGGCCCGCGCCCGTCGAACCGTACCTGCGACTGGCCGTGAACCAGTCCATCGAGCGCTTGACCCCGGGATTCTGGATCCTTGCCGGGAGCGAGTCGGAAGCGTCGGCCCAGTACTTCTTCGCCGCCGACAGCGCCGAGTTCGCCGGCGCCGGACGCCTGACCATCACCGCCGTGGACACCGATACCACCATCCACGGCGCCGTCGATCTCCGCTTCCCCACCGCCGGCCGGATGACGGGCACCTTCCAGGCGGTCTGGCTTCCTCGGGTTCCCGCATGCCGTTAACGCTTGGCTCGTCACGTCGGGCCGTGGTCCTGTGGGCCCTCGTCGCCGGAGCGGCAGCCTGTGGCGCCGACGAGATTCCCGCGCCACCAGAGGGACTGACCCATGCGCTCGGCACTCGCTCGTGCGGGCCGGCCGACGGGCCGGCGGTGGCCATCTACCTGGCCGCGGCACCGGTCGCGGCCCTCGAGCCGGCGGCCCCATACATCCGGATCGACGTGTGGGAGTCGGTCGCTCGCCTCACGACGCAGCCATGGGTGCTCGACGCCGGAAGCACGACGGGCAGCGCCTCCTACCACTCCTCCGCCGGCGCGTTCGAAGTCGCGACGCGCGGACGCATCGTCGTGACCGCCGTGGACGGGGACACGACACTCGTGGGCACGGTGGACCTCGACTTCCCGAGCGCCGGGAGGGTGCGCGGCGGGTTCCGGGCCGTGTGGGTGTCGAGCGCGCCGCTCTGCGGCTGAGGGGCACGCGGTCACCCCTGGCGGCAGCTGTCGTCGGGCTGCACAATCAGTGACCAAGAATGGCTGTCCCATCGCCCGCCGGTGGCGCCCCCAGCGGCGGCGCCACGCGCCGGCTCGGCGACTCACCCGCAGCACGTGCGGCGGCCGACGCCGTGGGAGGATCGGCCCGTGGCTCGAACGACCAAACCGCGCGCTACCGCGTCGCGAGCGGCGCGTCCACGGCGCGTCGATCTCCTAGTCGCCACCCAGAAAGGCGCCTTCGTGCTGCGCAGCGACCGCGCGCGGCGCGCCTGGAGCGTGCAGGGCCCCCACTTCCTGGGGACCGAGACCAACCACCTGGTGCTCGACCCGCGAGACGGGAAGACGCTGCTCCTGGCGGCGGTCACGGGACACCTAGGGCCGACCGTGTTCCGGTCCACGGACGGGGGGAAACACTGGGCCGAGGCGACGCAGCCACCGGCGTTTCCCAAGACGCCGGGCGGCGGCGACGGCCCTGTGGTCAAGCGCACGTTCTTTCTCGCTCCCGGGCACGTCAGTCAGCCGGGCGTGTGGTGGGCGGGCACCGTGCCGCACGCGCTGTTTCGCTCGCCGGACGGCGGCGCGCACTGGGAACTCGTGCGCGGCTTCAGTCAGACGCTGGACGGGCTCACGCGGCAGAAACCGGACTCGTTCGGCGAAACACCCGGCGGCGCGATCACACACTCCGTCCTGATCGATCCGCAGGACGCGAAGCACCTCTACGTGTCGCTCTCGACCGGGGGGTTCTTCGAGACGCGCGATGGGGGCCGCTCGTGGCGGCCGATGAACCAGGGCGTGCTGGCCGACTTCCTCCCGGAGAAGTACCCGGAGTTCGGTCAGGACCCGCACTGCGTCGTGCTGAGTCCCGCCAATCCGGACCGGCTCTACCAGCAGAACCACTGCGGCGTCTACCGGCTGGACCGGCCCGGCGAGCGCTGGGACCGGATCGGCGAGAATCTCCCGACGCGGGTGGGTGACATCGGCTTCCCGGTGGTCGCGCATCCGCGCGACCCGGACACGGTCTGGGTCTTCCCCATGGACGGCACCGCCGTGTGGCCGCGCACCAGCCCTGGCGGGAAGCCGGCCGTGTTCCGCAGCCGGAACGGCGGCCGCACGTGGACGCGGCAGGCCAAGGGCTTCCCCCCCAGCCAGGGCTGGTTCACCGTGTTCCGCCAGGCGATGAAGAGCGACACGCGCGATCCGGTGGGCCTCTATCTGGGCACCACGGCGGGAGAGATCTGGGCGAGCAAAGACGAGGGTGCGAGCTGGCGACGCGTGGCCGAGCATCTGCCGCGCGTGCTCGCGCTCGAGGTGGTGGAACGATGACGAGTGCGACGAACGTCAAAGTCTACGTCTCCACCCACGTGCGATCGTATACGCAGGGCCAGTCCGAGATCGAAGCGGAGGGGCACACGCTGGCCGAGCTGATGACCGACCTCGAGCGCCGCTATCCGGGGCTGCGGTTCCGTGTGATCGACGAGCAGGACCGCATTCGCCCGCACATGAACTTCTTCGTGGGCGGCGAGCTGGTGCGTGATCTCGCGCACCCCATCGCGCCGGGCGACGACGTGCACATTCTGGGCGCGCTCAGCGGCGGCTAGGGTGGTGAGCGGTCCTCGCCCGCCCGCGCGTGGCCGGCGAAGCCCGCCTCAGCGTTCCCGATCGAGCTGACCGGCGGCGTCCGGGTCCAGGAGCCAGCGTCCGGCCCGCGCAAGACGGGCGGGGCATTCGCTCACGGGCTGCTCGCCCCGCAGCGCGCGCCATACGGCCGCCGCCTTCCGCCCGCCGGTCGCGATGACCAGCGTGTTCCGTGCGGCGGCGATCACGGGCGGCGTGATCGTGAGTCGGTGGGGAGCGGCCGATGCCCTGGCCGGTACCACCCGTCGCACCCGCTCCGCCAGCGCCGCACTCCCGGGAAACAGCGAGGCCGTGTGGCCGTCCTCACCGACACCGAGCACCAGCAGGTCCAACCGAGGAGGGAGCAGGGCGGCATACTCCGCCGCCGCGCGCGCGCGGTCGTCCCGCTCCGCTTCCATGCGGTGCACCGCTGGGGGGGCGCCTGGCAACCGATCGAGGAGTGCCGCCCGGACCATCCGGTAGTTGCTGCGCACGTCGTCCGGCGGCACCGCGCGTTCGTCCCCGAAGAAGATGGCGACGCAGTGCCAGGGCACCGACGCGCCGGCCAGACACCGGTAGACCGGTTCCGGCGTGT
>JBFGDF010000156.1:0-7513 GCA_041580775.1 Gemmatimonadales bacterium | reverse complement strand
GATTCCCGAGCGGGCGGGCTACTACGTCGGATGGCGGATGAGCGAGGCGGCCGTCGCCGAGCGTGGCATCGCCGCCGCCCTCCGGCTTTCGGCCACCGCGGTGGTGGAGTTCGACGAGCGGGCGACGGACATGCAGACCGCATGACCCGGAAATCCCCCCAGAAGTCCGACCGCCGGCCCGGGGCGCTCGACCGGCGGTCGCAGCACGCGCTGCGCGAGGCGCTCGACGAACTCGTGCAACACGTGCGGGTGATTGCGCGCTCGATGCCGACGATGGCCCCGCACGAGATCGACTACGCCCAGCAGCGGTTGGAATGGCTGGCCGACGAGGTGTGGCGCATCGCCATCGGGACGGAGCCGGCGGACTAGCCCGCCGAGGGCCGCGTTACTTTCCGACGCAGAACGAGGCGAACACCCGGTCGAGCACGTCCTCGCCCGTCACGACCCCGATCACGTCCTCCAGCGCCGTCACGGCGGCGCGCAGGTGGGTCCCCGCCACGACCGGCTCCAGGCCCGCCGCACGCGCGGCGGCGAACCCGTCGAGCTCCTCAAGGGCCCGCGCCAACGCCATACGGTGCCGCTCGCGGGTGATCACCGGCGCCAGGTCCGCCCGCGTGGCGAGCGCGGCGAAAGCCAGACCAGCGAGCCGCCCGCGCAGGACGGAAAGTCCGTCTCCGCGCAGCGCCGACACCCGCACCTCCCCGGCCTCGGTGGGCGCCGACGGAGCCAGATCGGCCTTCGTGCGGACCAGCAGCGCCGGCGAGGACAGTCCGTCCAGAAAGACCCGCTCCTCCGTCGCGGGGGGGCGGCCCGCCTCCACACACAGCAGCACGACGTCGGCGGCCGCGAGATACCGTCGGCTCACCTCGATCCCGAGCCGTTCGACCATGTCGTCGCTGTCGCGCAGGCCGGCGGTATCGACCAGGCGGAAGGGGAATCCGTCACACGTGGCCTGCGCCTCGATGGCGTCACGCGTGGTCCCCGGCCGGTCGGTGACGATGGCGCGCTCCCGTCCCAGCAGCGCGTTGAACAGGGAGGACTTGCCGGTGTTGGGCCGGCCCGCGATCACGCACAGCGCCCCCTCACGGAGGCGTTCGCCGTCGGCCGCGGTCGCGAGCAGGTCGCGCACGGCCGCCCGCACCGTCGCCAGTGCCGCGTCGATCTGCGCGGCGGACACCGGGCCGCTGTCCTCTTCCGGGAAGTCGAGGTCGTAGCTGAGCAGCGCCTCGAGCCCCAGGACGTCGTCCCGCAGACCGCCGAGGCGCGCCGACAGCCCGCGATCGAGCTGCTGCAGCGCCGCGCGACGCTGGGCCGGTGCCGTCGCCTCGACCAGGTCGGCAATCGCCTCGGCCTGGAGCAGATCCAGCTTCCCGTGGGCCAACGCCCGGCGCGTGAATTCTCCCGGCGCCGCCTGCCGCGCACCCGCCGCCAGCAAGGCGCCCAACACCTCGCCCGGAACCAGGAGACCACCGTGCGTCGTGATCTCCACCACGTCCTCGCCCGTGTACGACGCCGGCGCGGGGAACACCGCGTAGAGCACGTCGTCGAGGCTGTCGTCCGCGTCCCCACCCACCGCCCGGGCCCGCCGCGCCCGCCGCGGCTGCCCCGCATCGAACGGGCGCAGCACGCGCGCCGCCACCCCGAGCGCGTCGCGGCCGGACACGCGGATCAGGGCGATCGCGGAGCGGCCCGGGGCCGTCGCGAGCGCGGCAATGGTGTCAGATAGCATGGGCGCGGGCGGCGGCGCGCGGCCGCCGGTCTAACCCTTGGGCGGTTTCCGCTCGCCGAGCTTCTTCCGCCGCTCCTTGGAAATGAGCCACTGCTGGGGCAGGCTCGCGATGTTGCTCACCGCGTAGTACAGGTTGAGACCCGACGAAAAGTTCAGGAACAGGAACGTGAACATCCCCGGCATGACGTACATCATCATCTTCGTCTGCGGATTCGGCGGCAGCCCGCGCTGGCCGATCCAGGTGAGCGCGAACATCGACGCGCCCATCAGCAGCGGAATGATGTAGATCGGATCCGGGCGGGACAGGTCGGGGAGCCAGAGAAACGGCACGCCCCGGAATTCGATCGTGTTGGCGAAGACGAAGAACAGGGCGAAGAGCACCGGCATCGGCAGCAGCATGGGAAGACACCCGCCCAGCGGGTTCACCCCGTGTTCCTTGTAGACCGCCATGATCTCCTGCTGCATCCGCTGCGCGTCCTTCGGGTCCTTGCGGCCCTGATATCGCTCCTGAATCGCCTTCACCTCCGGCTGCACGACCTGCATCGCCGTCGAGGAGCGCATCGCCTTCTGGTTGAGAGGCCAGAGCAGCGCGCGCACCAGCAGGCCAAACAGCACCAGGACCCAGCCGTAGCCGAGGTTCAGCGTCTCGTGCATCCACAGCAGGATCAGCACGATGAAGTTGGCGAACGGCCGGATGATCGGCCGGAAGATCCAGCCGTACGGATTCACATCCTCGAGGTCGTGGCCGATCTCCTTCAGACGGCGGTATTCCTGGGGTCCGACATAGACGCTGTGCCGGAACCGTCCATCCGGCGCAGGCAGGGTCGCCGTGACGTCCACGTGTGTCTCGTATTTCCCGGGCTTCGGCCCACCAATGGCGCGGGCCCCTCCCAAGCGCGGCCCGTCGGCGTCGAGCGCCAAGACGGCCGCGAGGAAATACTTCGACTTGATCGCGACCCACTCGAACGGCCCGGCGAACTCGCGCACCTCACCGGGATCGATGGACCGAAAGTCGACCCGCTCCGTCCGGTTGGCCTTGGTGACGACCCCGAAGGACCGGATATCCGCCACGGTGTCGCCATCAATGCTGCGGAGCCGCGGACCGAGGCCGATGGTGACGAACCCCTCCGGCCGCCCGGCGATCTCGCCCTCGACCTCGAACCGATAGGTCTCCGGACGAAAGCGGTACGTGAGCCGAGCGGTGCGTCCGTTCCACTGGCCAACCCAACTCAGTTCGGCGCCGTTGGCACCGACGGTCACTCGCTCCCGGTCGGGGGCAAAGGGCCAGTCGGCCAGGTGCAGCGTGTCGCCGCCCGCGACGAACGCGTAGGCGAGGAATCGGGTATCGGACGGAAGCAGCTGCGCCGGACCGCTGTCACTCGGAGCGATCGCGCGGGACGGCCGGAGCGTCACCCCCGCCAACTGTGCCCCATGGGTGGAGAACTCGAGCCGATACAGCTCGCTTTCCACCACGACCCTGCGCTCGGGCAGGCTGTCCGCCGCCGGGCGCGTGGCCGGGCGCAGGGCGGGCTGCTCCCGCGGCGTGCCGGGCACCGCGGCCGGGACCGCCGCGGGGGCGCGCGGCTCCGCCGCCGCAGGCGCTGGCACCGCCGCCGATTCGGCCACCGCCGCCGCCGTGTCCCCCGGCACGTCGGCCGGCGCCCCAGCCGGCCGCTCGGGTGGCCACAGCACGGAGGGCAGGATGGCCACGAGCAGCATCAGGCCGATGGCGAGCAGGAGGCGGCGGTCCATGAATCCCTACGGAACGGGGTCCAGTCCGCTGCCGCCGAACGGGTGGCAGCGGAGCACCCGTCGCAGCCCCAGCCACGTCCCGCGGGCAGCACCATAGCGGCGCACCGCGTCGAGGGCGTACGACGAGCACGTGGGAGTAAAGCGACACGGCGAGGGGAACGGGGACACGGCCACCTGGTACACGCGGATCAGCGCCGCGATCAGGCGGCGCGGCCACAGCGTCAGCGGGATACGTGCGCGTGCCATGTGTCGAGATCCGCGGCCAACTCGGCTGGCGTGGCGGCGTACGCCGCGAAACGCGCGCGAACGACGAGGTCGAGGGACGGGAGCATTGGCAGGATCCGCCGCCGCAGGTGCTCCCGAAGGCGACGACGCAGGCGGTTGCGGGCGACGGCCGTTCGGCCGTGGCGCGGCGCGATCACCCCGAGACGGGGATGCCCAAGGTCGTTGGGCCGCCAATAGATGTCGAGCCGTCCCGAACGGCGGCGGGCTCCTCCGGCCATCACCGCCTCGAACTCCGATGCGCGTGCGAGACGCCAAGGCCGGGGCAGGCCTTCGGACGTCAGGCCGCTCCGTGCTTGGAAGGCAGGCGAACGGTGAGCCGCTTGCGGCCTTTCTTGCGCCGCCGGCTCAGCACCTCACGCCCCCACCGCGTCTTCATGCGCGCGCGGAAGCCGTGCTTGCGGATGCGCCGCGTATTCCGCGGCCGGTACGTCGGTTGCATTGGATGCCCTCAAGTTGAGCCGAGTAAGCTATGTCCGCCCGAAGGGGGGGTCAAGGTTGACTTTTCCACATGCGCCGCGTTAACATCGGTCGCCCTTGTTGGACCACCCACCCTGTGTAGCACACGCGAATGGACTTGTCCGCCAAAGAGGCGTGGACGCGCCTGCTTTCCGAGGCTCGGCGCGAGTTGCCCGACGCCACCATCAAGACCTGGTTGGAGCCCGCGAGGCCGATGTCCCTCGGCGAGGGACGTCTCACGCTCGCGGCCCCGGATCAGTTCGCGGTCGAGTGGAATGTCTCCAAACACGGCCCGTTGCTGACCCGGCTCGCGGCTCAGCTGTTCGGGGAGCCGCTGGACGTCGTGTTCGAGGTCCAGGAAGAGCGCGCCGCCCGGCCACAGATGGACTTCTTCGTCCCCACCGCCGGCACGGACGAGCCACGGACGGCACCGCGCCGGGCCACGCCGCTCAATGAGCGCTACATCTTCGATACGTTCGTCATCGGCAAGTCCAACGAGCTCGCCGCGGCGGCGGCGTATGCCGTCGCAGAAGCCCCGGGGAAAACCTACAACCCGCTCTTCATCTACGGGGCCACGGGGCTGGGGAAAACCCACCTCATGCAGGCCATCGCCCATGCGGTGATCAAGCGGGCCTCGGGGACGCGGGTCGCCTATATGGGGGCCGAGCAGTTCATCAACGAGGTGATCGAAGGCATCCACGGCCGGACCATGCCCGACTTCCGGCGTCTGTATCGCAACGAAGTGGACATCTTCCTCGTGGACGACGTGCATTTCCTCGAAGGCAAGGAAATGACGCAGGAGGAGTTCTTCCACACGTTCAACGCACTGCACGAAGCCGGGAAGCAGATCGTGCTCACGTCCGACCGTCCGCCCAAGGAGATCCCGGGCCTCGAGTCACGGCTCGTGAGCCGGTTCGAATGGGGCATGGTGGCGGACATCGGACAGCCCGACCTGGAGCACCGCATCGCCATCTTGCGGAAGAAGGCCGAACAGGATCACCTCGAGCTCACCATCCCCGACGATGTGCTGCGGTTCATCGCCGAGCACGTGCGCAGTTCCGTGCGCGAGCTCGAGGGCTGCATCATCAAACTGCTGCTGTACGCCTCCCTCAAACACCGGGAAATCTCCATCGAGCTGGCCCGAGAAGCCTTGTCGGACAAGGTCCGCCAGGAAGACGGCGGTGCCGACGGAGGGCGTGGAGTCCCGAGCGTGGCACGGGTGCAGGAGGTCGTCGCCCGGCGCTGGGGGGTCACACCGGAAGGCCTGCGGTCGAAGGCGCGGACCAAGACCCTGACGGTGCCCCGCCAGGTCGCCATGTTCCTGGCACGGGACCTGTTGGGCATGCAACTAGTCGAGATCGGGCAGGCCTTTGGCGGACGGGATCACTCGACCGTGATTCACAGCCTCGGGAAGGTCGAGCGGGACATGGAACGGGACCGGCAGTTTCGTGAGCGGGTCGAGATGGCCCGACGCGAGTTATCCGCGCCGTAACCCGGAGACTACCCACAGCGGTCACACCCGGCGCTGTGGGAACGTGGGCACGCGGGCGCGAACACACAGAAGTTCAACACGGTGCCCACGGAATGCACATGCGGTACCAGCGCTCAAGTCTGAAGCCGCAACGAGTTAGCCGGTCTCTCAAGGTTTCCAGAGACCCTACTACGACTACTAGAGATCTATACTTAGGATAGCAGTATTATAGATATCCACCTCGAGCAAGGACACCATGAAGTTCACGATCACGAGGGAGAAGCTCCAGGAAGGCCTGGTGGCGGTAGCGGCGAGCGTCCCGACCAAGACGACGCTGCCGGTTCTCTCGAATATCCTGGTCGAAGCGGTGCCGGATGGCATCCGACTGTCGGGGACGGATCTGGATATTGCGGTGAGTACGCTGGTCCCGGCCGAGGTGGACGCGGAAGGGGCGGTCACGCTGCCGGCCAAGAAGCTGGTGGAGATCGTGCGTGAGCTGCCCAGTGCCGCCGTCCGGCTGACAGCTGCCAGCGAGCAGCGGGTAAGCCTTGAGTGTGGCCGCTCGCGCTTCAAGTTGCTCGGGATTCCGCGCGACGAATTCCCGAGTTTTCCGCCCGTCCGGTTCGAGAATGCGTGGACCGCGGCGTCCGGGGACCTGCAGAAGCTCATCGGCCACGTCGCCTTTGCGGCCTCCACCGAAGAAAGCCGTCCGATCCTGAACGGCGTGTTGTGGGAGCTGCGCAAGGACCAGATGCGGATGGTTGCCACGAATGGGCACCGCCTGGCACGGATGGATGTTCCGGCCTCGGGTGGCCGGCAGGCGGCCGACTTCATCGTCCCCCCCAAGGCCCTAGAGCAGATTCGGCGGCTGTTTGGAGCGGCCGACGAGATTCGGATCGCCAAGAGCGAAAACCACCTTGGCTTCCGCAGCGGCCAGACGTACGTGTACACCCGGCTGATCGAAGGGCCCTATCCCAACTATGAACAGGTCATCCCGCGCGACAACGATCGGGTAGCCGTCGTGGACAAGCAGGCTTTGGCGGCAACGCTGCGCCGTGTAGGGGTCGTGGCCAGCGATCAGACGCACCGGGTGCGGCTGGCCTTCAGCGGTGGAGCACTCAAGTTCACGGTGAGCACGCCGGATCTTGGCGAGGCGCACGACGAGATGGCAGCCAGCTACGACGGCGAGCCGCTTGAAATCGGCTTCAATGCCAACTACTTGCTCGAGATTCTCAAGTTCATGCCGACCGACGATGTGCGCATCACGATGAAGGCGCCGGAACGCGCGGCGACGTTGGAGCCGTCGGGCTGGGACGACCCCGCCTCGTATCTCTGCCTGGTGATGCCGCTTCGTCTCGTGGACTGATCCCCCGCTCAGCGAAAGCCGTGGCTGGCCACGCCGGCGACACTCAGCGTCTCGAGGTGAGTGTCGCCGGCGCGTTTCGCGCCGCTCCCGACGAGGATCGCGCGATACGGGCCGCCGATCGAGAGGGCGGCGACGAGCCGGTCAATGCGGAAGTCGTCGTTGACGTCCACGATCGCCCGCAGCCCGAGGGGAATGCGCCCGCCGCTCTCGAACGAGATGTGGCGAGCCATTCACGATCGCCTGCGGCGGGCGACGGCGGGGGCGCAGGTGGGCTGAGACCGCCGCCGGATCAGCCGGGCGGGGGCACGGGGGTGCCGTCATCGGCGGCACCGGGCAGACCCCTACGATTCGGGAAGGGGAAGGACGGTGTGGCATGAGTGATTCCGTCGGCGGGAGCGGGCGAGGCCGCGGGCACGGTCGTGCCCTCGCCCCGGGCCTGCACCACGGCCGAGCG
>JBFGDF010000155.1:0-7609 GCA_041580775.1 Gemmatimonadales bacterium | reverse complement strand
GCCGGGCGGCGTGCTGTTCGAGATGGCGACCGACGGGCCCGGCTTCGAGCGCGACGAGCAGCCCGACCGCCTTGGCGAGCGGCTCATCCTGCCCCCGTGGCTCGAGCCGCGGCGCGCCGCCATCGAGCAGGCGCTCCCGCGAGTCGCCGTTCCGGGCTAGGCCCACACGACATTCCCCGGCGGCCCAGCGGGAATTCGTACGGGCGCTCGGTGACGCCCCGGGCGAAGCGCGGGTATTCACCTCAGGAAAGCCCATTCCCCACGAGGTGCCGCATGCTCCGAGGCTTCGTCTTCCTGTCCGCCGCGCTCGTGACCGCTGCCGCCTCGGCGCCAGCACAGCTCATCACGCTCAAGACCGTTCCCGTGGCCCAGGGGGATCAGTTCGCACTGTTCCCCTCGGAGCACCTCGCGATGGGCGGGGTGTCGATCGCGCTCGCCGACACACTGCGCGATCCCTTCAGTAACCCGGCGACTGCGGTACGCGTCCGCAGCGCGCGCTTCTTCGGCGCGCCCACGGTCTACAGCGTCTCCCGCGACGTGGGCGGCGGCCGCACCCTGCCGCTCGGCAGCTTCCTCGCCTCGGGCCCGTGGTTCGGCGGACTGGCCGTGGCGCTGCAGCAGGTCGACGCGAGCCAGCAGCCCTTCTTCTTCGGGCCGCTCCCGCGGCCGGAGCTGGACGCGATCACTCCCATTCCCATTCCCCCGCCGCAGCCCGTCCGGCAGCAGTCGCACGGCAACACCTACGCCACGGCGATCCTGGGCCGCGCGCTCCCGGCCGGAGTGTCCGTCGGGGGCAGCATCCAGTGGGCGGGCCTCAACGCGGTTGACGGCGTGGATCTGCTGTATGCCGGGAGCCAGGAGATCCTGCAGTCCGGCCACGCGCTCGACCTGCGGTTCGGAGTACTGAAGGAATGGGCCGGCGACCGGTCGCTCGAGGCGGTCGTGCTCCACAACCGCTTCGACATGACCCACAACGTGACCTACGCGGAGCTCGTGTGGGATCCGGAGACCCAGCAGTTCGTGCAGCGCCCACGGCGGGAGGTGAACCTCGATCGCACGAACACGTGGGGTTTGCACGTCGAGCACGAGCGCCCGCTGGGAAGCTCGGGGTGGCGGATCGGCGGCCTCGCGACGGCCAACCGGATGTCGCATCCCAAGATCCCGAACTACGAAATCGTGAACATTCCCCGCGACCCGGGATTCTCGACGGCGTTCAATGTCGGACTCGGCCTGTCGCGCGTGCGCGGCGCGACCACGTTCGGGATCGACGTCGTGTTCGAGCCGGTGCGGAGCCACACGTGGGGCGAAGCGGCGGGCCCCACGCTGACCGCCGCCGGAGACACGATTCCCGCCGGTGGCCGGACCATCGAGAACCGGTTCCGCTTCGCGAACGGGCAGTTCCGCATGGGCGTGAGCCAGGTGCTCGGTCGCGTGGCGTCGCTGCAGCTCGGTCTGGCGATGCGTTCGGTGAGCTACCACCTCGACCAGTGGGACAACGTCCAACGCACGGGCCGGAGCCACGACGAGCAGTGGGTGGAGTGGACGCCGACGTGGGGCTTGAGCCTCCGGTTCCCGGGGCTCGATCTCCGCTACCGCGGACAGGTCACGCACGGCACCGGGCGTCCCAGCATCGCGGGTGTGCCGCCCGTCCTGGCGGGCGCCGACCGGCTGTCGGGTGGCATCATCGTCGCGCCGAGCGGCCCGCTCAGCCTCGACGAGGTATCGGTGGCGACGCACCAGATCTCGATCGCGCTCCCCCTGCGCTGAGGACACCGTCCATGACCCGCCTCGCCGCCGTGCTCTGTCTCACCGTCATCGCGCTGGGCTGCGACCGTCGCAGCGAGCCCTCCGGTCCGCCCTCCGCTTCGGTCGACCGGCAGCTGCGGACCGCGTTCGCCAACTGGGGCGTGGTGCCGATCGGTCCCATGCCTGCGCAGGACACCGCGCTCGTCCGGCTGGGCCGGGCGCTGATGTTCGACAAGATTCTGAGCGGCAACCGCGACGTCGCCTGCGCCACCTGCCATCAGCCGAGCGCCCACATGGGCGACGGGTTGCCGCTGGCGGTGGGGACGGGCGGGACGGGAACGGGCGCGTCGCGCGTGCCCGGCCCGGGTCGCGAGTTCGTGCCGCGCAACGCGCCGCCGCTCCTCAACACGGGTCTCGGGCTGTTCTACGTGTTCTGGGACGGTCAGGTCTCGGGCTTCGGCACGGGACCGTTCCAGACGCCGGCGGGCATCGTGCTGCCGCGCGTGCCGAACGTGCTGGCGGCGCAGGCCATGTTCCCGGTCGTGAACCGGCGCGAGATGCGCGGCGAGCCGGGCGACGTCGACGTCTTCGGCAGTCCCAACGAGCTGGCGCAGTACGGCGACAGCCAGTACGTCGAGATCTGGCGGGCGGTCATGCGCCGGCTCACGGGCATCCCCGAGTACGTGGCGCTGTTCAACGCCGCGTTCCCGGGCACGCCGACCGCGCAGCTCGGTTTCCAGCATGCGGCGACGGCGGTCGCCGCCTTCCAGATGTCGACGCTCACGACGACCGGCTCGCCCTTCGACCGCTATCTCGCGCGCGACGACGCGGCGCTGACCGTCCAGGAAAAGCGTGGCGCGCTGCTGTTCTTCCGCGAGGCTCGCTGCGTGGAGTGCCACAACGGCCCGTTCCTGGGCGGCCAGACCTTCACCAATGCTGGCGTGCCGCAGCTCGGTCCCGGGGTCGGCCGAGCGGCGCCGCTGGACTTCGGATTCGGCGAAGTGGTCAATCAGGAGTTCTATCGCTTCGCCTTCCGCGTGGCGCCACTGCGCAACGTCGAGCTGACTGCGCCGTACATGCACAACGGCGCGTTCCCCACGCTCGAGGCCGTGATCGACCATTACAACGACGTGCCGGGGACGCTCGCAGCCTACGACGGGTCGCACCTTCCGCCGGCCCTGCGCGGCATGGTGCACAACGACGACGCGACCATCGCCGCGGTGCTCGCCACGCTCGATTTCCGCGTGTCGCGGCCGCTGGGGCTGACGGAAGTGGAACGCCGCGACCTGGTCGCGTTCCTGCGCGCGCTCACCGATCCGGCGGCGCGCAATCTCGAAGGGCTCGTGCCGGCGTCGGTGCCGAGCGGATTGCCGGTCCGATGAGCCGCGTCCTGCTGGCGGTCGCGCTCCTCGCCTCGCAATGTGATCTCCTCACGCCGGATCCCGGCGACACCCTCGCGGCGGGCGTCTGGGGTGGCGACGACGCAGGCCTCATCGTGAGCGACACGGGCGCACACGCGCACGTCGGCTGCACGGCAGGCAACGTCACGGGCAAGATCCCGCTCGACTCCCTGGGCCGATTCGATGTGGCCGGCACGTATCACGTGCAGCTCTATCCCGTGGCCATCGGGGAGCCGCGCCCGGCGCGCTTCACCGGCCGGACGGACGGGGACCGGCTCACCCTGACCGTCACCCTCACCGACACGGCGGTGGTCGTGGGGCCGGTCGAGCTCCGGTTCGGCGTCGAGCCGGAGATGGCGATGTGCCCGATCTGCCGGGTCCAGCCGTACCCGTAGACCCGCCGCCGCCCGGCGGCCGTGGCTGGTGGAGCGCTCGCGATGCGCCGGTCGGGCGCTACATTGCGGGACGATGCCGTCCTTCGAAGACCGCGCTTGGGATGACGAGGCCGGACAGCTCGACGACGACGGGGCCGACCGCGCCGCGCTTCACACCGAGGCCGAGATTCTCTGTCCGCACTGCGGCGAAGCCGTGACCATCGCGCTCGATCCGGCGGGTGGGCTCACGCAGGACTACGTCGAGGACTGCGCCGTATGCTGCCGCCCGTGGCGGCTGCGCGTGACCTACGATTCCGCCGGGGCCCCCTTCGTCGAGGTGCAGGCGCTCGAGTGACCGGGCGCCCGCCGTGGCGCCGGCTGTGAGAGCGTGTACAATGCCACGGCACCACGAACGGGGAGTCCGCGCATGCGCGCCGTCCGGTATCACGGTCCCAAACAGCCACTGAAGCTCGAAGAGGTCCCCGACCCGACGCCCGGGCCGGGCGAGGTGGTCGTGGCGGTTGGCGCAGCGGGGCTGTGCCGCACCGAGCTCCACTTTCTTTCCGGGCTGCTCGATCTTGGCGTTCGGCCGCTCACGCTCGGGCACGAGGTGGTGGGGCGCGTGGCGCAGGTCGGGGCAGGGGTCACGACGCCCAAGACGGGCGACCGCGTGATCGTCTACTACTACGTCGGCTGCGGACGGTGCCGGCACTGTCTCGTGGGTGACGAGAACCTGTGCGACGCGCTGCGGGCGGAGTACGGGTTCATCTCGGACGGCGGGTTCGCCGGTGCGGTGAAGGTGCCGGCCCGCAACTGCGTGCCGCTGCCCGACCACGTGAGCGACGAGGCGGCGGCGCCGATCGGATGCAGTGTCACCACCGGCGTGCACGCCATGCGTCTGGCGCGGGTTGCGGCCGGAGACGTCGTGCTGGTCTACGGCGCGGGCGCCGTGGGGTTCGGCATCGTGCAGCTCGCCGCCCGGGCGGGCGCCGAGGTCATCGCGGTGAGCCGGTCGGCCGCCAAGCGGGAGAAAGCGCTGGCGCTGGGCGCGGCGCACGCGCTCGCGGCGGAGGAGGGCGTAGCCGACCGGGTGCGGGAGATCACGGCGGGTCACGGCGCGGACGTGGTCATCGAGCTCGTCGCGACCCGGGCGACCATGGCCGAGAGCACGAAGGCGATCGCCAAGCGCGGCCGTCTCGTCTTCGTCGGGTACTCCGAAGACAGCTACACCGTCCATCCCATCCAGCTCGTCATCACCGAGGCGAGCGTCATGGGGTCCGTCGGCAACACGCTCGGGGAGCTCCAGGAGGCCGTGGATCTGGTCTCGCGCGGCGTGGTCACGACCGTCGTGGATCGCACACTGCCCCTCGAGCAGTTCCAGGCCGGCATCGACGCGCTCGCGCGCAGCGAGCCCGTTGGACGGGTGGTGTTCCGGCCCTAGAAACGACGCCGCGCCTTCACGACGATCTCATCGGGTCTTCATCGCACGCCTCTCACGATGGAAAATCTCCCACCGTCGCCCGCGATCGGCGGCGCGCACCGGTCGGGAGCGACGAGAGGAGTGCCATCGTGGAACGCCATTGGAGCGCAGTTCGAAGCGCGCTGTGCCTGGGGATCGCCCTGCTGCTCGCGGCGGGCCCGCCCGGCGCAGCGCAGCAGCCGCCCGGCGTCCTGAGCGCCACGGACTACGTGACGGTCGGCCGCGATGGCGTCGCGCTCCAGACGGCGGATGACGGCGCCAGCTGGGCGAGCGTCACGCCCACCCGGGGCTACATCAACGGCGTGGTATCGGACAACCGCGGGCATTTCGTGGCGGTTGCGTCGGATGGGATCATCCTGCGATCGGGCGATGGCGGCGCGAGTTGGGACTTGATGACATCCGGCACCACGGAAAATCTGGCGGACGTGGCCTGGGCGGACGATGGCCGGTTCGTCGCCGTCGGGTACGGCGGGACCATTCTCGTCTCGCAGGACGGCGGCACGTCCTGGCAGCGGCGCGAGACCGGCACACCCTCCCCCATCATGTCTGTGGGGACGGACGGACGGGGCGGCTGGGTCGCGGGTGGCGCCCAGGGGCTCATCCTGTATTCGAGCGACAGTGCGGCGACCTGGGGACTCACCAACACCCGCGTCTCCGGTCACGTCAACGGCCTCGCGTCGCTCGGCGACGGCCGCTGGATCGCGGTGGGGATCCGCGGGCGGGCAGCGAGCTCGGAGGACGGCGGCAAGACGTGGTCCCCCGTGGAAACCGGAGTCCGCCAGACCTTCGAGGCCGTGGCGGCGGACTCGGCGACCGTCGTCGCCGTGGGCTGGAACGGCACGATCGCGCGCTCCGAGGACCGCGGCACGACCTGGACCGGCGTCACGTCGGGCACACGGCAGCGGTTGACCGGCGTCACCGTCGGCCGGGACGGCGCGTTCGCCGTGGTGGGATGGCGGGGGACGTGGGCGACCTCGAGCGACGCCGGCAGGACGTGGAGCGTGAAGGAGAACCTCACCGGCAAGGCGCTCCAGGCCGTGGCGTACAACCGGCTCCCCGATCTCACCGTCTCGGGGCTGGAGCTGGGCGAAGGGTGTCAGGTCGTGGTGACGGTGGCGAACCGCGGCCCGGCGACCGTGCCACCCGAGGGGTGGGGTGCGGACGTCGCGGGCCTCCGGGTCCTGCGCGGCGGCGAGTCCTGGGTCGCCGTGCCCATGGCCGAGCTCGACTCGGCCAAGGTCCTGCGCCCTGCCGGCGGACGGCTCACGCGCGGCATCGGCGCGCTGGCCGGCACGGATACGGTGGCGGTGGAGGCGATGATCGACCCGCACAACGCGATCGCCGAGGCGGGCGAGCGAAACAACTCACGCACGCGCCGGTTCGTCTGTCCCGCGCGCTAGTCGCTCCAGTAGAGTCGCTGCGCGTTGTCGTAGAGAATGCCCTGGCGCTCGGCGGGCGTGAGGAAGTCGCACCGGTTCACGAACTCGATGTACGGCGCGATCGCCATCAGCGGCCAGTCACTGCCGTACATCAGCTTGTCGCAGCCTACTCCCCAGTAGATCAGCTCCTGGAACTGGTGCTTGAGAAAATCCACGTGCGGCGGCAGGTCCCGGCGGCCGACGAACCAGCCCGAGATGTCCGCCCAGACGTTCGGGTTCTTGCCCATCACTTCGCCGGCGTCCGGCATCCAGTGCTGACCCGCGTGGGCCAGGACGATCGTCATGTCGGGATGCGCCACGGCGACGTCGTCGGCGGGGATGGGATGGGCGTAGCGTACGTGGCCTGAGGGCAGCAGCGTGTCGCCCGTATGGAACATGGCGATCTTGCGGTGCCGTCCGACCATGTCGAACACCGGCTCGAGCCGCGGGTCGTCCATGTAGTACGTCTCGTATCCCGTGAAGATCTTGACGCCGGGGAACTCCGGGCGCTCGAGGTGCTCGTCCAGGATTGGCAGATCGAGCGGCCCGTCGTCGGCGAGGTTGATGCCCAGCAGGCCGCGCAGCCGGCCCGCGCCGTGCTCGACGAAGTGGATCAGGTCGTTGTTGGTCCGATTGGTGAAGGGCGTGGCGCGGGTCCCCTCGTCGAGGACCCAGTGGCCGATCACCACGGCGCGCTCCACGTCGTTCGCATCCATCTCGCGCAGTAACCCGGCGAGGCTGTGATCCGCGCCGGTCATCGCCGCCCACTCGTTGAACACGGGGCTGGCGGGTGCGAGGTGCGTGTGAGCGTCGATGATCGCCATGTCCGCTTACGCGACGGGGCGGGCGATCCGCGCCCGCCCCGCCTGTTCGCGACCGCGCCGGCCGCTACTCGATGCCGGTGGCAAGCTCTTCGACCTCACCGAGCTGCAGCTCCCGGATTCCAGCCTCGATCGCTGATTTGTCGCCCACGATCACGATCACGAGGGCGTCGGGGTTGAGGTGATCGCGCGCCGCCCGGGTGGCCTGCTGCGGCGTGATCGTCGCGAGCTCGCGCATGGAGCGCGCCCACTCGTCGAGCGGGAGGCCGTACTGCACGATCTCGCTGACCTGCCACGCGACACCGCCCACCGTCTGGAACTGCCGCGGGAATCCCTTGATGATGTTGCCCTTGGCCTCGGCCACTTCCTG
>JBFGDF010000154.1:0-7704 GCA_041580775.1 Gemmatimonadales bacterium | reverse complement strand
GAGGATGAAGAAGCACGCGGCCAGGATTATCTGGTCCGCCTGCTGGGTGATACCGCCTGGGCGACGCGGCAGTACCTGCTCGCCGTCCGGCTCGTCGCCACGATGCCACACCAGGCGGTGACGGGCGACGATCTGGTGAGCCGCATCCGGAATCTGGCGACCGAGCTGGCGACGCTCGACTCGTCGTTCATGGCGCTCCGCATCACGATCCACTCCTATCCGTCACGTGACGATCTCGCGGCGGTGGACCGGCGGCTGGGCGCACGGACGCTCGGACCCGAGGTGCGCGCCCGCTTGAGCGAGCTGCGCGAGCTGCTGCGGCAGCAATATGATCCGACGCACACGATCGCCACGTTGGAGGCGTACCGCCGCCGCCTGCGTGCCCTCGTGGGCGACGACCTGGCCGCCCTGCAACGGCACTACAGCGCCGGGCGTGCCGGCGACGCGTTTCTGGCGGCCGCGGCGCTCGCGGTCAAAACGCGGGACCTGGCGACGACCCGCACGGATGGCCGCACGGCGCTGCGGCTGATGGATCTGCAGCTCGCGCTACAGGACCAGGCCTTCGCTCTCGCGCAGGAGCTGGCGCCGCAGCGGGCGGCGCCGACGTCCCGCCGGACCCGGCTGCTGGACCTCCTGCCGTACTACGACCTGGCGTACGGCGCCGGGTTCCTCTCGCCGCGCGAGCGGACGGTCCTGGTGGACTCGGTGCGGGCCCTGGCCGCGGCCGACACGGTGGCGGCGCTCGCCTATCGCGAGGCGGTGGCGTACGTCGGTCGGGGGGTGGACTGGGCCTGGGCGACTGTCCGGAGCGTGTTCGGGCCCACGCACCAGCGCTACGTCGCGGTCGAGCCCAAGGCGATCGGGTTTCAAGACGCCCTGGTGCGTGGCTCGGTGCTCCTGCCGCTCGCCGCGGAGCTGGCCCGCCTCGGGGCCGATGCCGACCGCACGCTCGGTGCGGCGCACATCCTATTGGGTCGGGACGTGAGCCAGGGGGTGCACGGATTCAATCCGGGCGTCGCGCAACGCCGGCTCGAGATCCCCGATCACACGCACAGCGGCGAGGACGTCGTCGCCGACCGGATCTACGTGCTGCCCTCGACCACCCCCGAGCTGCGGCCGGTGGCGGGCGTGATCACGCTCGACGAGGGGAACCCGCTGTCGCACGTGCAGCTGCTCGCCCGGAATCTCGGGATTCCCAACGCCGCCGTCTCGTCGGAGTACCTCCCGCTGCTCCAGGAAGCCGCCGGCCGGGAGGTGTTCTACGCCGTCACGCCACTTGGCCGCGTCGTGCTCAAGACGAGCGACCTGCTGACGGCGGACGAGCGCGCGGTGCTGGCGCCGCAGGCGTCCGCACCGCCGACACGGATCCGGCTCGACGTCTCCCGCCTCCGGCTCGACCGGATCGCGCCCGTGCCGTTGCGCGAGCTGCGCGCCGACGCCTCGGGCGTGACCGTGGGTCCCAAGGCCGCCAACCTGGGGCAGCTGGCCGCCTACTTCCCCGACCGCGTGTCGGCCGGGGTGGCGCTGCCGTTCGGCATGTTCTACCGCCACGTCAACCGGCCGTTCGAGGGCGATCGCACGCCCCTGGCAACGCTGGAGGCGGCGTACCGCGCCGCCGCCGAGATGCGCGCGGCGGGCGCCGCCGCCGCGGACGTGGACCGCCACATGTTCGACGCGCTGGCCCAGATGCGACGGGCGATCCTCGAGCTGCCGTGGGTGCCGGAGGTCCGCGCGGCCATCGAGCAGGCGGTGCGCGAGACGTTCCCCGACGTGCGCCGGGGCGTCTTCGTGCGGAGTGACACCAACGTCGAGGACCTCCCCCAGTTCTCCGGCGCCGGGCTCAACCTCACGGTCCCGCACCGCATCTCCGTAGACGGCATCCTGGAGGCGGTGCGCCGCGTGTGGACCTCGCCGTTCAGCGAGCGCGCCTACCTCTGGCGCCGGCAGATTCTCGAGGAGCAGAGCGAGGTGTACCCGTCGGTGCTGCTGCTGGAGAGCGTGCATTCGGAGAAATCCGGCGTGCTGATCACGACCGGTCTCGACGCCGGGGGCGCGGACGCGCTGACCATTGCCACCGCCGAGGGCGTGGGCGGGGCGGTCGAGGGCGAGCAGGCGGAGACGATCGTCGTGCAGCCCGGCGGGGCGCAGACCCTGTTGTCGCAGACCAAGGGCCCCGTGCGCCGCGCGCTGGTCGGCAGCGGGAGCGGCGGCGTGGTGCTCGTGCCGGCGACGCGACCCGACACGCTGCTTCGCCCGACGGAGGTCGCGCAGCTCCAGGCGATCGTGCGCGAATGGCGGGAACGGTTCGCCCCGGGGGCGCCGGATGAGGTGTGGGACATCGAGTTCGGGGTCGTGGGCGGGAAGGTCTGGCTGTTCCAGATCCGGCCGTTCATCCGGTCGCGGGGCGCGGACCTGGTGCAGCGACTCGCGGTACTGGACCGGGAGATGCGGGCCAATGCGAACCGGTCGGTGGCACTGGAGGAGGAACTATGAACCGCGGTCTCGTGGTCGCGGCCCTGAGCCTGCCGCTCCTCGGAGCCGCCGCGCTGGTCCCGGACCCGTATCCGCTGGACGGCTACGAGTACACCGGCATCCGCCGCCTGCGCGCGTACCGGATGATCCTCGACCGCGCGATGCCGGGGTCGCTCCGCCTCCAGCCGGGCGCCCTCCTCCCGTCGTCGGCCATTCGGCTGCGTCTGCGCGGTGCGGGCGAGTCCCTGGACCTGGGACCGGATCTCCCCCGCGACCCGGAGCTCCAGGCGGCGCTCGAGCGGATCGTCGGGTCCCGCGACACGTCCTATCGGGTCGCGCTGCTCGACATCACCGATCCCGACCGTCCGCGGTATGCCGCGATCCGTCCCCAGCAGGGCTACATCCCGGGAAGCGTGGGCAAGCTCCTCGTGATGAGCGGGCTGTTCAACGAGCTGCGCAAGCTCTATCCCGACGACGTCGCCGCGCGGACCCGGGTGCTGCGCGAGACACGCGTCGTGGCCGATCGTTTCGTGATCCCCAACAGCCACCAGGTCCCGGTCGTGAACGACGAGTTCACCGCGGTGCCGCATCGGGCGATTCGGATCGGCGATACCTTCACCCTATGGGAGTGGGTGGATCACATGGTCTCCCCCAGCTCCAACGCGGCAGGTTCGGTGGTCTGGAAGCAGGCGCTCCTGCTCAGCGAGTTCGGGCACGCGTACCCGCCCACGCGGGAGCAGGAGGAGGAGTTCTTCCGGCGGACGCCCGCGCGGGAGCTGTCGGAGCGGTCGATCCGGATTCTCGAGGAACCGCTCCTGGCGGCGGGGATCGACACGGCGCAGCTGCGGATGCGGACGTATTTCACGGCCACGGCCCAGCGCGTCATCCCGGGCCGGGCGAGCCTCGCGACGCCACAGGAGCTGGTGCGGTGGCTGCTCCGGGTGGAGCAGGGCCGGATGGTGGACGAGTGGAGCAGCCTCGAGATGAAGAAGCTGATGTACTTCACGCGCCGGCGATACCGGTATGCGGCCTCGCCGGCGCTCAACGACGCGGCGGTGTACTTCAAGTCGGGGTCGCTGTACCAGTGCCGCCCGGAGCCCGGGTACGAATGCGGCCAGTACCGCGGGAACGTGCAGAACCTGATGCACTCGGTGGCCATCGTCGAGTCCCCCGCCGCCGGCGAGCCGCAGCGCGTCTACCTCATCTCCATGATGTCGAACGTACTGAAACTGAACTCCGCCCAGGCCCACCTGGAGATCGGGACCCAGGTCGAGCGGCTGATCGCCCGGCTCCACCCCTGACGGGGCCGAATTGTGACGGCGGCCACTGGCGGGAATGGCCGGGTCCCAGCGATCTTAGGCGCTGGAGGAATCCCCCGGGCATGAGACAGCGACCTTTCCGAGCGGTGGCACGACGCGCCGGCCTCCTGGCCGCCGCCCTGGCCGGCGCCGTGCCAGGGGTGACGGCCCAGGAGCTACCCCTTGCCGCCGTCTTCCCAGCCACGGAAGCGGAACAGCAGCCGACCTTCGTGTTCCCGGCCAAGGACCGGCAGCTCCAGCGGGACCTGGACCGGGTCCTGGGACAGCAGCCCTTCCGCCGCCTGGTCCGCAACAATCAACTCTCCGTCGCACTGGTGGATCTCTCGACCCCGGGGCAGGTGCGCTACGCCGGGGTCCAGGACGACCGCATGCGGTACGCGGCGAGCCTGCCCAAGATCGGGATCCTGCTCGGCGTGTTCGCCGAGGTCGGTCACGGGACGATCGAGTACACGCCCGCGCTGCGCGGGAAGCTCGAGCGCATGATCCGCCGGTCGGAGAACCCCGTCTCGACGGAGCTGATCGAGCTGGTGGGGTTCCGCGCGATCGAGGCCGCCCTGCGCGACCCGCGCTATCAGTTGTACAGCCCCTCGCGCAACGGCGGGCTCTGGGTGGGCCGGGACTACGGCGGTGGGATCGGGGTGTGGCGCCGGGACCCGCTGCACAAGATCTCGCACGGGGCGACCGCCCGGCAGGTCGCGCGGTTCTTCGTGATGCTGGACCGCGGCGAGCTGGTGAGTCCGGAGGCGTCCGCCGAAATGAAGCGCATCCTGGGTGACCCCGAGCTGCACCACAAGTTCGTGCTGGGGCTCGACGAGCGACCAGACTCCAAGATCTACCGCAAGTCGGGCACGTGGCAGCAGTTCCACGCGGACGCCGCCCTGGTCGAGCGTGACGGTCGGAAGTACGTGGCGGTGGCGCTGCTCGAATCCCGGTCGGCGACGGGCGTGTTCGCCGATCTCATCGTGCGCCTGGACGACCTGATTCACACTGCCCGGCCGTCATCGCCGCGGTCGGCCACCGAGTAAGCCCGCCCGACGGCCGCCGACACCCGCAGCACCGTCAGCACCCGGGAGGCAGCTCCCCGCGGAGGCACGACCGGCCGTGCGCCGGAGCCACGGAGGAGGGAAGCGATGGCGGTCACCGACAGCTTCCGTGAGTACGTGCTCGAACAGCTCGGCCGGGTGATCCCCGTCAAGGCTCGCCGCATGTTCGGCGGTGTCGGGCTGTACGGCCGCGGGCTATTCTTTGCCGTGATCGACGACGACGTCCTCTACTTCAAGGTCGACGAGTCCAACCGCATCGACTTCGAGGCCCGGGGCATGCCGCCGTTCCGGCCGTTCGGACCGGACGGCGCGGCACTGCGCTACTTCGAGGTGCCGGGCGACGTCCTCGACGACGTGGACCAGCTCACGGTGTGGGTGGGCAAGGCGCTCGCGGTCGCCCGGACGGCCCGCACCGGCAAGGCGCGTGGCCGCCGCCGGACCCGGCGCCGCTGATTCCTCCCGACCCATGCGACGTTCAAGCTGCGTGCTCGCGGTCGTGACGGCCGCGGTCACCGCCTGTGCGTCGGGAAGCGATCGCGTCACCGTGCGGCGTGCGTCGATCCCCGTCGGCGACACCCTTCGCACCTTTGTCCTGGTCGCGCCGGCAAGTGCGCCACCCCGGGCCGGCTGGCCGGTGCTGCTCGTCTTCCACGGCACCGGGTCCAGCGGGGCGGGCATGCGAACGCTCGCCGGGCTCGATGGTGCGGTTGCCCGGGGGGAGACGCTCGTAGCCTATCCGGATGCCGCGGTGGGCAACTGGGCAGAAGGGTGCGACTGCACCCGGGCGGACGCCCTCGCGGTCAACGATACCGGGTTCGTCCGCGCGCTCGTGGATACGGTGGCCGGGTGGTATCCCGTGCACCGCGCTCGCGTGTACGCCGTCGGGTTCTCCCAGGGTGGACTGTTCGTGCAGCGGCTCGCGTGCGAGATGACGGATCTCGTGGCGGGTGTGGCAGGGGTGGCCGCACCGATCTCGGCGCCCCTGGGTGCCCGCTGCCGGCCGACGCGCGCGGTCTCCGTCCTGCTCATCCACGGCACCCTCGATGACGCCTACCCGTATGGCGGCCGCGCGCAGGGTGCGCGTACCGTGTTCGGAGCCCGCCAGACGGCGGCCCTGTGGCGGCGGCTGAACGGCTGCGCCGCCGACGGGCGGGGGCGCAGCCTGCCCGACACCACGGCCGACGGCACGACCGTGCTCGAAGAGCGGTGGGACCCGTGCCGCGACGGCACGGCGGTGGCGCTGGTGACGGTGGACGGGGGACGCCACGCCTGGTCGCCATCGCGCGACGTGGGGACGGCGACATTGATTCGGGGATTTCTGCTGGGAAACTGAGCGGCTGGGCGGTTCGGCGCTTGAGCGGTGGAGCGGTCGGGCGGTGAGCCGCGTGACGGTGCGGCGGTGGACGGCTCCTTGCCACCTGGCGTGCGGCACCGTCTCTTTGACGGTCCAACGCTCCTCCCGAGGATCGCATGCGCCGGTTGCTTCCGTTGCTCGTAATCGTTGCCGCTGTCGTGCCGCTGGCAGCGCAGGAAACCGCCTCCGACACGCTGCTCACGGTTCAGCATTACCTCGACTGGGAACAGGTGGCCGACCCGCAGATTTCGCCGGACGGGTTGCAGATCGTGTTCACCCGACGGTGGGTGCACAAGCTGGAGGACCGCTGGGAGTCGTCGCTCTGGATCATGCAGGCTGACGGGTCCCGCCAGCGCTTCCTGGTCGACGGGTCGAACGCCCGCTGGTCTCCCGACGGCACCCGCATCCTCTATCTCGCGCGCGGCGAGCCCAAGGGCACCCAGCTGTTCGTGCGGTGGATGGACGCCGAGGGCGCGACCACCCAGATCACGCGAGTGGACAAGACGCCGCGGAGTCCGCGGTGGTCACCCGACGGGCGGAGCATCGCCTTTGCGATGGAGGTACCGGCCGAATCCAAGTGGGCGATCAGCATGCCCACGCCGCCGGAGGGCGCGAAGTGGACCCCCGGTCCCCGCGTCGTGGACCGCCTCCACTACCGGCAGGATCGCGTGGGCTACACCGATCCCAGCTACATGCATCTCTTCCTGGTCACCGCCGACGGTGGGACGCCGCGCCAGCTCACGCGCGGCGAGTGGAACGTGGGCGCGCGGTTCGACGGCCTGGTCTTTGGCGTGGGATTCGACTGGACGCCCGACGGCCGGACGATCGTATTCGACGGACTGATGGACTCGACCGGCGACGCGGTCTACCGCCTGTCGCACCTGTACGCGGTGGACGTCGCCACCGGGGCCACGCGCCGGCTTACCGAACGGCCCGGAGCGTGGTCGAATCCGGCGGTGTCGCCGGACGGCCGGCTCGTGGCGTTCGAGGGCTACGACTCCACGGCGGCGACGAGCTCGACCTCGGACCTGTACGTGATCGGATTCGACGGCACGGGTCTGCGCAACCTGTCGCGCGCGTTCGATCGGGACGTGCTGGAGATCTTCTGGGCGACTGACGGGCGGAGTCTCTACTTCACCGCCCCCAACCACGGGGCCATCAACCTGCACCGCGCGACGCTCGCGGGCGGGGTCCAGGCCGTCACCGAGGGGGCGCAGGTGTTCGGGGTGTCCTCCATGACCCGCAGCCGCCGACAGGTGGCGGTGGGCGTGCGATCGGACGCCGACGAGCCGGGTGATGTGGTGCGGCTCGATGTCGACCGGCCCGGCCAGCTCGTGCGACTCACCGCCGTGAACGACGACATCCTCGGCACGAAGCGGATCGGCGCGGTCGAGGAGCTGTGGTACACGTCCAGCGGCGGCACGCGCGTGCAGGGCTGGCTCGTGACCCCACCGGGGTTCGATGCTGCGCGGACCTATCCCCTGATCATGGAGATCCACGGCGGGCCGTTCGCCAT
>JBFGDF010000153.1:0-7794 GCA_041580775.1 Gemmatimonadales bacterium | reverse complement strand
GGTCGGCTCCGGGACCAGCTCGGCCAGGCTGAGCTCACCCGGCGGCGAGAGCAGCAGCGCCCGCTCGACGGCGTTCCGCAGCTCGCGGACGTTCCCCGGCCAGGCACAGCGGAGCAGCGCCCGCTTGGCATCGGTCGTGAGTGGTGGGACCGGCAAGCCGCGCTCTCGCGCGAGCCGTTCCAGCAGCGTCTCCGCAATCACGACCACGTCGTCCCCGCGCTCACGCAGCGGCGGCAGGCGAAGCACTACGACGCCCAATCGATAGTACAGGTCCTGCCGGAAGGCGCCGCGCCGGATGGCGTCCTCCAGATTCTCGTTGGTCGCGGCCAGAATGCGGACGTCGACGCGCCGCGCCTTGGTGCCACCAACGCGCCGGATCTCGTGGTCTTCGAGCACCCGCAGCAGCTTGCTCTGCAGATCCGACGCGAGCGTCCCGACCTCGTCGAGAAACAGCGTTCCCCCGTCGGCCACCTCAAACAGGCCCGGCTTGGCAACGTGGGCGTCCTTAAACGCCCCGCGCTCGTGGCCGAACAACTCCGATTCGATGAGATGTGCGGGCAGGGCGGAGCAATTGACGGGGACGAAGGGCCCGGCGCGCCGCGAGCCGCCGTCATGAATGGCCCGGGCCAGCAGCTCCTTGCCCGTCCCGGTCTCCCCAACCAGCAGGGCCGTTGCATCGGCGTGGGGCAGCAGCCGGGCCGCGCGGTTCAACAGGCTCTTGAATGCGGGGCTCCCTCCGACGAGGCGCTCGAACGCCGCAGCGGCGGCTCCCGCCAACGCCGCGGTCTCCCGACTCACCGCCTGTCGCGCCCGGGCAACGGCTGCACCCACCGCGTTCCGGAGCAGCTCCACGTCCTCGGGCACGGCAAAGTAGTCGCGCGCCCCCGAATGCACGATCTGCGCGGTGATTCTCCGTCCGGGATCCGCGCCGACGACGAACACCGGCAAGCCGAGCGGGACCTCGTGTCGATCGAGCCAGTCCAGCGCCTCGCGTTCCACGCCCCCGGCGGCAACGACCACCGCGCTCAGCTCCGGCGGGAAGCCATACCCGTTGTCGGCCCCGCTCAGACGCAGGGCGATGCCCAGGTCGCTCGCGAGGTCCTTCCACAGATCCGCGAACGAGTCGGACAGCTCGACGACCAGCAGGGTCGCGTCAGCCAAACAGCACCTCTCATGTCGGCAACTGGTCCCTTTTGTACCACACAGCACGGACCGTACCACGGTCCGACTCAGCCCATAGCGCTCGCAACGTCAACTGGAGCAACACGTTAGCGATCCTGAGGCACCTGGTACCAGGGTTGCACCCCCTCCCGATGGCGCGCTGAGAGGCGGCGACGCCACAGCGACGGGACGGAGGAGCCCTCGTGTCCAACGTAAGTTCTTCTACCGCAAGCGCTGTCACGCAGGTCACCGCACGGCAAGGTGCCCCGTTCGGGGCTGCGGAGCGGGAACCGGATCCGGATCATTTCGACCCAATCGGGGGACTGCCTGGGACCCGGACGTTTGCCGCCGCCATGCGGGTGTTGGTGGGGGCGTTGGACGCCAAGGATGCCGACACCTGGCAGCATTCGTCCCGCGTGTCGGCGTTGGCCGTCGCCATGGCGCGGACCCTCGGGTTGGACGCCCGAATGCAGTCGGAACTGCGGATCGCCGGCGAGTTGCACGACGTGGGGAAGATCGGGGTACCGGTGGAGTTGCTCCGCCGCCCCGGCCGCCTCACGACGGCCGAGTACCGGGCGGTGTTGCTCCACACGGTGATCGGGGAACGCATGCTCCGGCCGCTGATGCGCGCGCACCCGCAGGTGCTTCAGGCGGTGCGTTCCCATCACGAGCGGTTCGCGGGCGGGGGATTCCCGGACGGCCTCCGAGGGTACGCGATTCCGCTCGCGGCGCGCATCGTTGCCGTCGCGGACGCCTTCGACGCGATGACCTCGTCACGCCCCTATCGACCCGCCCTGGGGGTCACCGCCGCCGTCCGCGAGCTGCGCGCGAGCAGCGGCACACAGTTCGATCCCGCGTGCGTGCGTGCCCTACTCGTCGTGTTGCGGGCGCTGGGGCGCGTCGGTCGGCGGTGCGTGGCAGCGCGGGAACACGCGGAGTTCCCGCCGGCAATGCCCGGTCGCGCGACGGTGCACGACACGATCGTGGGGCAACCGGCACGCCGGCTGTCCGGACCTGCCCGCGCCGACCCCGCTCGGCGCCGACCACGCTGGCTCGCGTCGGACCGCCGGGCGGGTGCAAAGCGCCCGGCATTGCCGCGCCCGCGCAGGCAGGTCCACATTGCAGGGCGTGGCGCCGCATGACCTGATCGCAATCGTCCGCCCCCCGAGCGATGCCCTCGCCCGTTGCGAGGTGACCCACGTCGCGCGGGAGCCAATCGACCTTCCGCGCGCGCGGTCCCAGCACGCGACGTATGTCGCGACCCTCGGTGACCTCGGGGCCGCGGTGACCGTCCTGCCGCCCGAGCCGGACCTGCCGGACGCCGTCTTCGTGGAAGATGTGGCCGTGGTGTTCGACGAGCTCGCCGTGATCACCAATCCCGGGGCGGCGTCACGCCGCGCCGAAGTGGAATCGGTGGCAGGGGCACTGGTGGGGCACCGGCCACTCGCGCGGATGCCGGCGCCGGCCACGCTCGACGGGGGAGACGTGATGGTGATCGGGCGCTCGGTGTACGTGGGGCGCTCCACCCGGACCAACGCTGCAGGGATCGCGTGGCTCCGGGCGCGGCTCGCGCCGCTCGGCTATGCGGTCTCCGCCGTGGACGTGCACCACTGCCTCCACCTCAAGTCCGCGTGCTCCTCCCTCGGGGGCGGCCTCGTGCTGGCGAACCCGCGCTGGGTGGACGTCGGCGTCTTTCGGGACCGCGAGGTGATCGAGGCGGCGGTCGAGGAACCGCGGGCCGCCAACACGTTCCGTGTAGGTGACACGCTCGTCATGGCCGAGGGGTTCCCCGCCACGCGCGCCGCGATCGAGGCGCGCGGGTTCGCGGTTCGCGCCGTGGACCTCTCCGAGCTGCAGAAGGCCGAGGCGGGCGGGAGCTGTCTCAGTCTCGTGTTCCCGGGTGGCGGCGGCGCCCCGGGCCGGCCGGCGGCGGGGACACGCGGGGACCCCGAGGGCTGGAGGTAGCGATGGCCGCAGCGGGCTTTTGCATCGGCATTGACCGCCGCAACACCAACCGAGTGCGGCGGTGGTTCCGGGCCCACCCCCAACTCCCACCGAACAACCTGACGGTCGATTCGATGACCGTCCCGTCGGGGGCCGCCAGCCTCAAGACCCTGCTCCAGGCCATGCTGGCATCCGCCTCGCGGAGCTTCGCGGTCGTGTCGCACGGAGAGACGCGCGGATTCTTCTGGCCCCTCGTTCCGGGAGGGTCCATCTCGTCGCTGGCGCCGGCGCTCGACCGCCTCATGCAGATCGCCGACGGCGCCGGCACTCGGGCGCCGGGCCAGATCCAGGATCGCGACCGGACCTACCTCCAACTCAACGACGCGCGGATCGGTGAACTGCTCCAGCTCATGCGCCGGATCCGCGCCAGGCGCATCGACCAACTGGAATTCCGGTCGTGTATCATCGGGCGGGAACTCGCGGTAGCACGGAGCATCCGCCAGTTCTTCGGCGCGCGGCGCCTCGGCGCACCGCAGCTGTTCAACCAGTTCGGCGAGGGGTCGTTCACGATCGCCGCCACTCCTGCGGCGCGGCACCGCTCGAGTTCCTGGCGGGTCTACCGCTACGACGTCCATCCAGGAGTGGTCCATGCGTGTGTGAAGCCGCAGGCCGCGTCGACCCCCGGCCTGGTGAAGATCGACGAATTGGCGGTGTACGCGGACAGCCTGCGGACCGCCGGCCTTTGGGTACGGGAGTATCTCGCGCCGAACGCTTCGTACCGATCTGGGGGCGGGATTCCCCTGCACATGATGTTCGGCCGGCCACCGGTCGGTGGCGACCCGCTGTTCGCCGACACGCCGGAGCCGGAGCTCGCCTGGCCGATGACCAATCTCTACAAGGACCGGATCCGGTACGTGTTCGGGTAGGCGGCGGCCCCATGGGAGCTTCGCTGGCCGCGTCGCGCCACGCGCACTAACGTAGGGGTGGGCACCTCGCCGGAGCCGCCCATGGCCTACCTGCCGCTTCTCGTGACGGTCCTGTCGCTCGCGGCAGTCCTCGTGCCCGCGGCCGCGGCGCAGGTCGACACCACCGTAGGCATCGAGCGACTGCGCGCCGACGCGCGTGCCCACCCGGACAGCTTCCCCCTCGTCTTTGCGCTCGGCCGGGCGCTGGCCCGGGGCGCCACGGAGCTGGAAAAGGATTGGCCGCAGCGCCAGGAAGCCCGCAAGGTCCTCGACCACGCCTTCCGCCTCCGGCCCAACGACCCGCGTCCGTTCCTCGAGATCGGGTTGCTGCTGCGGAAGCAGGGGCTGCGCCAGGACGCCACCCGCGTCTTACAGCGCGCCGAGGAGCGTGCCGCGGCCGCGGACGCCGCGCTCGATCCGGGCGACGCGGCCGAGATTCACTATCAGTTGGCCCTGATCCATGAAGTCTGGTGGGAGGACGCCGAGCATCTTGGCCTCCTCTCCGCCGACTTCACGCGCAGCAGCTGTCCCGGACTCGTGTGGCTCAACGAGGCCTCCCAGCCCGCGCCGCCCACCTCGCCGCGGGCCAACCTCCTGGCGTACAACGTCATCTGTCCCACGGTGTTCGATGAGGTGATGCAGAATTGGGTTCCGCTGAACGCCGGCGAGGCCGACTACGTGACCATGGTGGAGCATTTCCGCGCGGCGGTCCGGCTCGACCCCACCCGAACGAACGCCGCGTTCCGGCTGCTGCGCCACCTCGCGTCGGCCGGCGCGTGGGAGGAGTACCTCGCCGTCGCCGAACCGCTCGCCCGCCGGCTGCCGAACGATCCGCATGTGTTGCTCTTCCTGGGACTCGCCTACCACGCGACGGGGCTGGCTGAGCGGGCGGACTCCGTCCTCTCGCTCGCGCTGGAGCGCGCGGACTCCGTCACCCGCGACCACTGGCTCGCCCCCGCACAGCTCCTCCGCACCAATGACTCTGTGACGTTCGGCCGGCTGAGCGAAGACCGGCGCGTGGTCCTTGGGGATCTGTTCTGGCGGTCGCGGGACCCCCTGTTCCTGACCGCACAGAACGAGCGTCTCGCGGAGCACCTGGCGCGCATCGCGTACGTGGAGGTGGCGTACGGCACGCCGCAGTCGGGCGTGCGGGGCCGCTGGACCGACCGCGGGGCCGCCTGGCTGCGGTACGGCCGCCCGTTGCGAATCCGCGTCATCAGGGGCGGCACCGAGCTGATTGAGTTCTGGGACTACGGCGCGGGCACGCCCGATCTCGTGTTCGTGCGGCAGCGCACGTATCGTTACGCTCGGTACGAGGAGTACGCCGAGCGGTACGCCCGGCATGCGCGCGAACGGGTACCGGAGCTCTATGCGCCGGCGCATCCGCGCATCATCGCGCGCATCCCCTTCCAGGCCGCGGCGTTTCGCGCGGAGGACGGAGAATCCGTCCTCGAGGTGTACGCGGCGCTCCCCGGCACGGCCTTGCGAGAGGCCGCGCACCTCGCCGACTTCGACGCCGCCGCGTTTGTCGTCACGGCCGACCTCTGGGAGCCGCGCGGCGCGCGGCGGGAGCGGCGGGCGATGGGGAGCGCGGACACGCTGCTCGATGCCGCGTTTCCGCTCGCCCCGGGTCGCTACATCGTGAGCGTCGAGGCCGCGGCGGGAGACGTCGCCGCGCAACGCCGCTACCAGGTAGACGTGCCGCGGTTCCGGGACTCGCTCATGCTCTCCGACCTGTTGCTGGTCGACCGGTTCGGCGCGGAGCAGGAGCAGGTCGACGCTCGCGCCGAACTCGCGCCCATCGTCTCGCGGACGCGAGTATTCCCGGCCGGGCAACCAATTGGCGTGCTATGGGAGATCTACGGGCTGCAGACCGATTCCGGCGGCGTGGCGCGCTTCGCCGTCCGGGCGGAGGTGGCGGATACCAGCCAGGCCGCCACGGTCCTGCAGCTGCTGCGCGAGCGCGCCGGGCAGGAGCCCCGGCCGACACGCGTCGAATGGGAGGCCAGCCGGGTACCGCGGGCCGACGGCGCCGTGGTGGAGCACGTCATGGTCAACCTGCCGGACGCCAAGCCGGAGGCGTACCGGATCTTCATCACCGTCGCCGACCGGCTGGCCGGGCGGTCATACACCGTGCACGCGCCGTTCGCGATCGCTGAACCGAAATCGAGGTAGTCACCACGGCGAACCGCGACGCCCCTGCCGGCCAACCTGGCCGACAGGGGGCGACCGCGCTCGGTCAGTCTACTTCAGCTTCCCGCGTGCCTCGGCGCGCGTGAGCCCGGTGGCCACGTTATTGAAGTTGAACTCGGCCACCTCGCGGTACAGCGCCTGGGCGTCGGCGGCGTGACCCATCCCCTCGTGCGCCCGGGCTTTCAGGTACGTGACGTAGATGAAGTTGGGATTCGCCTGGTCGAGGTGCGTCAAGGCCGCCGTGTAGTTCTTGGCCTCCAGCTCCGCGAGCCCAAGCAGCATGTGCGCGCCTTCCATCTTGCGGGGGTTGTCCATCGGGGCGAGGAGCTCCCCAATCCGGTCGGCGCTGGCCTGCGTCGCCTTGACGTCCCCACGATACGCCGCGCGGAGCCCTTCCCAGAACGCGATGTTGGACTGCTCCTGGCGCCGGAATTCGTCCGTACCCACCTGCTCCGCCCGGGCGTTGAACAGGGCCGTGATCCGCCCCAGGGACTCGTCGTAGACGCCGGCCTTCCGATGATGTCCGGCGATCCAGAGAATCTGTGCCTCGGTGCCGATCTTAGAGCCGCGCGGCTCTTCGATCCCCATCGTGTCGACGGCCGCGGCCAGCTGGCGCAGCTCGGCAATGGCGGCGTCGGGATTGCCGGCATACAGGGGCACGAATGCCCGCCACTGCGCGAAGGCGGCGCGCTGATTCCGCTTGCCCAGAGCGATGGCCGCATCGAAGTCGGCCCGGGCGGCATCGAAGTCGCCCAGGAACGAGTTCACGTGCCCGCGCTGCTGCAGATAGTTTCCGTCGGTCGGGGCCAGCGCGATGGCACGCGTATACGCGTCCCGGGCGCCGGCCAGGTCCCCCTGCCGGCGCAGCGCATCACCGAAGATGTCGTGGGCGTACGGCTCGTTGGGCTCGATCTCCACCGCCCGTTGCGCGTACTCGGCGCCTCGCGTGAAGTCCTTCGGATCGTTGAAGAGGTACGAGCCACTGAGCTGCATGACGGCGGGCAGGAACGCGGGGGCGATGCCGAGCGCCTGCTCGAGCGACGCCCGCTCACCGGCGTAGTCCTTCACCGCCGCCTGCCAGCCGGCCAGCTCGGTGAGCGCCCGCGGACTCCCCGGCGATGCCGCGACGAGCTGTTGTGCGTAGGACAGCCCCGTCTGCCAGTCGTTCTGGAAGCCGGCCCGGTCCGCCTGGATCAGCAGCCGCTCCGCTTCCGACGCGCTGTCCGCCAGGGCTTCCGCATGCGCGAGATGGGTGGTGTACCCCTCGAGCGATGGCGCCGTGTTGGCGGCCCGCAGGTGCGCCAGCGCGAAGTCAGGATCTGCCGCGACCGCCTGCAGGAAATGCTCGTGCGCCACCGGGCCATTGGCGAGGTCCAACGCCCGTTGCCCCTGCTCGAAATGGGTCCGCGCGGCGTCCGAGGTGGTCGTCATCGGCAACGTGTGCGCGCCCACGCGGGCATCGGTGTAGCTCGTCTCGCCCTGGGCACAGGCGGCCAGGACCCCGAGCGTCAGGAGCCCCAGAATTCGGGTG
>JBFGDF010000152.1:0-7838 GCA_041580775.1 Gemmatimonadales bacterium | reverse complement strand
GGTCACGAGCGTGATCGCCTGCGTATCACCGAGTTTCTTGTCCCGATACTGGTAGAGTCCCGTCTCGACGCGCTTGCTCATTCCCGGCCTCTCCGAGGCGACATGTCTCAAACGAGAGCGGCCCCTCGCACGCTGTTCCGTGGGAGGGGCCGCTCGTCCGATGGACTTAGCGACGGCTACACGATCCTGACTCCCACGCGCAAATGCCTCCGACCCAGAAACAGGGGGAGAAAGCACGTAATCAGGATCAGGCTGAGTGGCCGCATGACGAGGCCAAACTACGGGGTTTCAGTCCCGCGTCAAGGCGGTGGCGTGATGCAGTGCTCCCCGAATGTACCGGTCTACTAACCGCCGGGAACCCCTGGCCGGGCGAGCGCCGGGGGGGCAGTCGCGGAGCCCATGCAGATGTGGCGTAGAGCGCCGGCCCGACGCCAAATCCGGAGGGCGACAGTGCCACGGACAGTTCAACTGAAACAGAAGGCGACTTGGAACCGGCCAGGCCATCGCCCGGCGCAAGCGGCACGTGCCCGTGGCGATCGCGGTGCGATGCCGGTTTCGCCACCAACCCCGCCGCCCCCTTCTACTTAGCCCCTGCGCCGGCTCGCCTCGACCGTGGTACATCAGGCCTCGACCGCCGTAAACCTGACTTGGGGTAAGACATTCGAGGCCTGGGTCAACGCACCCGAGGCCCGGACCAACGTGGACCAGGCCTGGCCCATGGCATTCGAGGCCTGGAGTAAGGCATTTCAGCCTCGCACCATGCGCACAAGGCCTCGCCCGCGACAAACCAGGCCTCGCTCGTGGCAGATGAGCCTTCGCCCCACCGCCCGACGAGCCGGTTTGCGTTACCCCAGGCCTGGTCTGCATTACCCGAGGCCTGGTTTGCTTTGCCCCCAGGCCTCGTCTGCCTTGCCCCAGGCCTCGTGCGCCTTACCCCAGGCCTCATCCACCTTACCCGAGCACTCGTCTGCATCACCCGAGGCCCGATCTGCGTCGGTGTGCGTGCTACGATGGGCAACATGGGACGGCGGCGGAGGTGGTGAAGATGCTGATTTTCCTTTTTCGTCGAGCACCTGCGCCTTGCTGGGGTCCCGCGCGAGATTTCGCTGGCGGTGGTCCAATGCCTCCCAGCAGCGGCGCTGCCGAAGCAATTCCCACTTCGTGTAGCCCGCCGCGCTACCCGAACCGCGTCACCCGCCAGAGCGCGACCCCGCACCCGCCGAGCAGCCCCAGCATCGCCAGCGTCAGCCCGACGGCCCACGCGTAGTCGATCTCTAACTGCGGCGCTTGGGCCCCCGCGAGGAACAGCACGAACACCGCCGTCGCCGCGGCGACGATCAGCCAGTCGCGAGCCGTGCGCCCCCGGCGCGCGTCGGGGTCCAGCCCCGAGAGCCGCGCCGCCACGTAATCCAGGTCGACCCCGTACCGCGCCGCCTCGCGGCGCGCCGCGTCCTGCCACCGCAGGTGTTCCGCGCCCGGCGCGGTCGAGAGCGCGATCGCGGCCGCGCCCAGGGCCATGACGATCGACCCTCCCACGACCTGCGCGTACACCCCGTGACTCGATCCCGCGAGCTCGCCGAACACCAGGATGCCCCACAAGAGGCCCCACAGCTGGTTGGTGTTGGAGAGCGGGATGCCGCGGCCGATCCCCACGTACTTGGCGGCGTACTGCTGAAACAGATCTCCTACCACCCAGACGAATCCTCCGAGCAGCAGCCAGAACAGGACGTCGCGGGCTCGCCCAAGCTCGGTCCACGTGCCGGCCGGGCCGCCCAGGTAGGCGAACGCCAGCCCAGCCATCATCGCCAGCTCGCCGATCGTGAAGAACGTGACGAACGAGAGCGGGTTCATGCCCGTCAGGTACGCCTTGCGATAGGGGATGTACATCGTGCCCCAAAGCGCGCCGGCGCCCAAGGCCGCGGCGATGCCGCGCACCGCGTCGCCGCCCGGCGCCTGCGTGGGAGACGCGAGCGCCAGCAGCACGGCGCCGCCGAACATCACGATGGCGCCGCCCACGACGCCGAGCCGACGCACCCGCCCCGCGCCCCGCAGCTCGTTGAACAACAGCGCGCCCCAGAGGATGCCGAGCAGGCTGTTGGTGTTCCACAGCGGGAAGGCGATGCTGAGCCCGATGTCGCGGATGGCGAAGATGGTGAGCGTGTTCGCCACGGCCCAGAGGCATCCGGCGATCAGCGCCCAGACGACGAGGTGCGGCGCGCGCCGCACGTCGAGCCCCAGGTTCGCCGTGCCCCGGATCAGCGCCGGGAGGCTCCAGCGCGCGAGGAACACGCCGAGCACCATGACCAGCGAGATCGTGACGGGCGAGATGCCCAGGGTCACGACCTTGGTCGGCGCCTCGGCCGCGCCCAGCCAGGCGCCCGCCGCGAACCCCGAGAAGATGCCCACGGCCTGGAGCTGCTTGAGCCGCAGCGGGGCGATCGGTGTCGCTGCCCCTACGCCACCCATCGGAGCAGCAGCAATCCGCCGACGAGGACGGCGAGCGGGATCCAGAACTGGATGTCCCCGAGCATGGCGCGCCACCAACGGGGTGGGGGACCGGGGGTGTGTTGAGGGTCAGGCATGAGCGAGTCCCGATAGCCTAGCCGCTGCGGCGCGCCGTAACCAGGGCGCGCGGTTGTCGCCCTGCCGGGCGGTGATACATTCTGCCCACGATGCGTGCTCTGCTCGCTCGGAACGGCCGGCGCACAGCGGCATTGCTGGGCGCCATCTGCGCACCCTGCGTGCCGCTCTGTGCGCAGCATGGGCCCGACTCGGCGGCCGCGGCACCGATCGTCACCCTCGCCCTCTGGGCCGACGAGGTGTGGCTCACGCTGCTCGACCGGGACGGTGCCTTCTTCGGACGGCTCGCCGACCAGGGGACGTTCCAGCGCTTCCACCCGCGGATGAGCTCCGAGTACGAACTGGATGTCTGGGCGGGGCGGTTCGGGCTCACGGAAGAC
Organism: Gemmatimonadales bacterium; assembly: GCA_041580775.1. GTDB lineage: Bacteria > Gemmatimonadota > Gemmatimonadetes > Gemmatimonadales > GWC2-71-9 > JAOTWJ01. The sequence continues at coordinate 4,878 of JBFGDF010000152.1, read as the reverse complement.
GCGGCGTGGCACCGGGCGCCGGGCGGCTTCCGCGCGGCCGGCACGTCGATCAATCACCCGTTCATCGTGAACGTGGCCGACTGGCGGCACGACATCCCGATCGCGGGCCCTGTGGACCTCGCGGTCCGCTACACCCGCGCGCACACGCTGACCGCCCAGCGTGACTACACCCAGGTCGGCGCCGCGTGGCGGGGCGCGTTCGGCACGCCGTGGACGGCCCGCGTCGCCGTGGGCATGCACTTCTTGAAGGCGTCGGCCGATGTCGAAGTCGGGCTCCGCCGCGCGTGGCGGGCGAACGGCGGCGCGTGGCGCGCCGATCTCACCCTCGCCCTGCTGGACACGTTCAACAACGTGATCTTCAACGCGCTGGGGGTGAGCCCCGACGACACGCCGGCGCATTTCGACTATCAGACACTCCCCGTGGCGGCGCGTGCGAGCATCGCGTACACGGCGTCCGTGCTGCACGTCGAAGTGCACGCCGGCTCGAGCAACCGAAGCCGCGTGCACGTCACCTTCCCCGCCACTGCCGACCCCGCGTACACGCTGGATGAGCGCGTGAGCTTCGCCGGCGCCCTCGTGGACGTGCGCCTGGGCGGCGCGACCCGGGCCGCGGTCTACGCCGCCGCCGCGCACGCCACGACAGATCGTAACTTCGACCTGCCGGCGCCAGAGGACCTGCGGCTTCGGGAGACCACGACCATGGTGGGCGCCCGGGCGGCGCACCGGTTGGGCGCGGTCCACGTCGTGGAGGTGGATTTCCGCGCGCGCTGGCGTCCCGAGCGCCGGCGCTCGGCCGACGGTGCCGAGATTGACCACCGCGATCGCGAGATCCTGGGTCATGCCGGCGTGGCGCGAGAACCGCTCGTCGGGTGGCGCTGGCGGCTGGCCTACGCGCACACCGACCGGACGGCTGGTCTGCTCGCGCCGCAACTGACCGACGTGGACCGCCGTGCCCTCACCGAGTGGGGCTACCGCTTCGTCACCGGGTTCGCCCTCATGGCCGGCCTGCGGTGGCGCGTGGACCAGCTCGCCTCGAGCCCGTTCGCGGGCGGTCACCTCCGGTTCGCCGCCGTCTGGTGACGGGGCCGCCGCGGCGAGAGGCCGCTCGATGCGGGCGGACCCCATGGTAGGGCGCCCGATGCTCGCGCTGGCGGCGGTGTGCTTCCTGGCGCCATGCGACCGCGCGCTCGCGGCGCAGCAATACGAGCCGCCGTCGCTCCGGGCCGCGCGGTTGAGCGACGGCGGGGCGCCGCTCAAGGTCGATGGCCTGCTCGACGACGCGGCGTGGGCCGAGGCGCCGGTTGCGACCGGCTTCCGCCAGCGGGAGCCCAGCTCGGGCGCGCCCGCCACGGAGACGACGGAGGTCCGCGTCGTCTACGATGCGGAGACGCTGTACATCGGGATCCTCGCGCGCGACGCCGCGCCAGAGGGGCCGATCGCCCGGATCCTCCAGCGGGACCGCGTGATGGAGCCGGACGAATTCTCGCCGCTCCCGCGCTTCGCCGGTGACGATGCGGTCGCGATCCTGCTCGACCCGTTCCACGACCATCGCAATGCCGTGGTCTTCGCCACCAACCCCAACGGCGCCGAGTTCGAGGCGCTGATCACGGATGAGGGTCGCGAGTTCAACATCGATTGGCGGACGATCTGGACCGTGGCGGCGCGCCGAACGCCCGAGGGGTGGTCGGCCGAGTTCGCCATTCCGTTCCGCTCGCTGCGCTACCCCTCGGCCGACGACGACCGGCCCTGGGGGTTCAACGTGTACCGCGTGATCCGGCGCAAGCATGAGGAGGTGCTCTGGTCGGCGTGGTCGCGCGAGAACGAGGGGTTTCACCGGGTGAGCCGTGCGGGCCACCTGCTGGGGCTGGCGGCGCTCCCGCGCGCGGGCCTCAACGTCGAGATCAAGCCCTTCCTGTTGGGCGGCACGACGCAGGAGCGGGAGGGCACCGGCCTCCGCACCGAGCCCGAGTTGGACGCCGGCGTGGACCTCAAGTGGGAGGTGGCGCCTGGCCTCCTCCTCGACGTCACCGCGAACACCGACTTCGCCCAGGTGGAAGCCGACGACGAACAGGTCAACCTCACGCGGTTCGATCTCTTCTTCCCGGAGAAGCGGGACTTCTTCCTCGAGAACGCCGGCGTCTTCGAGTTCGGCTGGCGGAGCTTCTTCGAGCCGCCGCCGTTCCTGCTCTTCTTTTCGAGGCGCATCGGGATCGTGGAGGAGCAGGTGGTGCCGGTGTTGGGCGGCGTACGGCTGACGGGGCGCGTCGGGCGCCAGACCCTCGGGCTCCTCGACGTCGTCACGGACGATGTCGTGCTGGAGGACGGAACGCCCGAGCCGGCGACGAATGTCGCCGTTGCCCGCGTCCAGCGCGACGTCGGCGGCGCCGGCTACGTCGGCGCGCTGCTCGCCGATCGCCGCTCGAGCGCGGCGTGGAACACCGTCGGGGGCATTGACGCCTCGTTCTGGCTCGCGCGGAGCATCAACGTCCAGACGTTCGCCGCCGCCACTGCGGCGTCGGGGGATGGCGGTGAGGGCGCCGCGTACCGCCTGGGCCTCGACTATGCTGGCGACCGCTTCGGCCTTACGGCGGGGCACCTCTTCGTGAGTCCCGACGCCACCGCGGAGATGGGCTTCGTCACCCGGACCGATATCCGCCAGACCGACCTCTTGGGCCGGATCACGCCTCGGCCGTCCGTCCTCGGGCTCAGGAAGATCGACGTCTACGCGTTCAGCCAACTCATCACGCGCACCGACGGCGCGTTGCAGGACTGGCAGGTCGGTCCGGCGATCGTCCCCGAGTGGAACAGCGGGGAATCCGTCAACGTCTTCGTCATCCGGGGGTTCACGCGGCTCGATGAGGGCTTCGCGCTCCGCGAGCACGAAGACCCCGCGATCGAGGTGTTCGTGCCCGCGGGCGACTACCACCTGTGGCAGGCCGGCTGGCTGGTGAGCACGAGCCGCAGCCGCCCCGTCGTGTTCTCGTCGTTCACGATGCTCCAGTGGACGTTCGGCGGGCACGTGCACTCGATGTCCGGGAACCTCGACCTCAGTCCCAGCGCCAACCTTGGCGTGCGGCTCGGGTACGCGCACAACATCGTGCGGGTGCCGGACGGCGCGTTCACGGCCCGTATCGGATCGCTGCGGCTCTCCTATGCCGCCTCCACGCGCGTCATCGCCAACGCCCTGCTCCAGTACAACAGTCTCGACAACGCCCTGTCGGCGAACGTGCGCGTCAACGTGATTCACCGTCCGGGCAGCGACCTGTACATCGTGTTCAACGAGCGGCGCGGCTCGCCCCAGTCGCTGTGGGACGTGGACAGCCGGACGGCGGTCGTCAAATTGACGTATCTCGTGCGATTCTAGAGCGGGTCAGGTACCCTCCCAGCGTGCGCGTCATGGCGCATACCCCGCCGTCCCGAGTTACCTGAGTGTCGGTGCGCCTCGACAACTCTCCTTCGGCGTGCCCGGGCGCGGTTGCCGCCGTCTCGTCCGCCGATAACGTTTCACGGATGTGCCAACCGCGCCGGTGGAGGCTTCGCTGGCGTGGCAGGCGTTGGTGACGATGGGCGCCGCCGCCGGTTGGCGCGCGTGCTGCTCCCGCCCTCGTAGGCCGGAGGCGACGACGAGGGCGCTCAGCCGTTCGGCCTCGCTCGTTCCGCTCATGCAGGCACGTGCGTTTTCTGACCTGTTCCAGCGGTTCCGGCGCGCCGCCGTTGCGATTCACCGATCCACCCAGGGGGACGGCATGACCAAGGATTGGCGCGTTCGGCAGAACGAGATCATGACCACGCTCGGCGGCGTGCACCCGGCGGTTGCTGCAGAGGCCCGCAGTTTCCTAGGTGCGATGTCCGACGATGAAAAGTCCAAGATGTCCGGGAAGGCGTCGCTCGGTATCCATCTCGGCCGCTCGGAAGCAAACGCCCAAAGGCGTAACCTGCGGCGCGCGGCGCTGTTCGCCTTCCTCACCATCGGCAAGGGCTCGGTGTATCATGACCACCGCACCTTCGACAACTTCGAGGCGTTCAAGCGGCGCGTCGCCGGCTTGGCGGCCGATCAGATCACGGACTTGATCTGGCGTATCTTCCAGAAGCGGGCTGCCACGGCGGGGTGGCTGGAACGCGACGTCCGCGTGGCAACACAAGGCGGGGCCTACTACAGGGCTCGGACGCCCGATGGCTGGAGCCGGGGCTACACGCTGCAGGCGCAGGCGGCGAATTGCGTTCCCACGGCGGTGGCCGTGGCCGCGGGGCTCGTGGGCGAGCAGGTAGATCCGGTGGTCGTCGGCGCGATGATCCGTCTCGACGAAGGAGGTACAGCGGCGGACCGGCGGGCCGCGGTCCGGGTCGAGGGCTACGCGGCGCAGGGCGCGCAGCTACGGCTCGGGGTCCTCGAAGCGCTCCAGCTCAATGCGCAGGTGATCGAGTCGAGCGCGATCGTCGGCCGCTCCAGTCAACGAACGCCAGCCATCGTCTCGTACTACAATCCGAAAAACCCGGCGTCGGGCCACGAAGTCGTGGTCATCGGCCGGATCAGATTCGGCGACACGGCGCTTCTGGGGATCCTCGATCCGCAGATCGGATTGCAGTACGTAGATCCCGAATCACCCCGCAGGTACCGTCCGTGGATCGGCGGCGATTGGCACCTCGGCCTCCCGCCTTACTTCCTCCTGCGTAGGCGTGCGACCCAACGACAGGCGACGACCGCTCGACGGCGAGGACGGCCGGCTGCCGCGGGCGGGCGCCAGCGGCGGTGACCTCCGGCGCGATGCCGGCGGAAGGCGGGTGTCTCCTGGCGGCAGCCTAACGCCTTCGGTGACACGTCGTTGACGCGCCGTTGATCCACAGGGCGTAGCCTGCTGCTGTGGTGGCGGCGGGGCC
>JBFGDF010000151.1:0-7843 GCA_041580775.1 Gemmatimonadales bacterium | reverse complement strand
TAGGTGCCGTTCTCCCCCGCCGGCTCGACGCCGAGGCGCCGCAGCTCCGCCGCCAGGTAATCGGTGGCCCGCACGTTGCCGAGCGTGCCGGCTTCCCGTCCCATCATCGAGTCATCGGCGAAGGCGAACAGCCGGGCCCGTAGATCGCGCGCGGTGATGGCCGGCTCGGTGCGATGCACGTTGGCTGCGACGGGGGCCACGGGCGTGGGGGTGGGCGCCTGGGCCGGTGGCGGCGGGGCGCAGGCGGCCGCGGTCAGCAGCACTGCCGGGAGCATACGGGGGGTCGTCAACACGGATCGTCTCGCGAATCGCTCGGAGGTGATGAGGGATGCTCGTCGTTTGACAGCGCGGAAAGGTAACGGGTTCGGGGAAGATGGGCGGATCACGGCTCGTGGCGGTGATCCTGCCGGCCGCCGCGGGCGTAGCCGCGCAACCGGTCGTAGGCGTGGCGCTGCTCGGAGGAAAGCACCCGCGTGACGGCCAGGTGGGCCGCGAGATGCGCGTACCGCAGCGCGCCTTGCAGCCGGCCGAGGTCCGCGGTCAGGCGTGCCAGGCTCGTGCTGTCGATCGTGCCGGCCGCAAATCCGCCGTCGAGCTCCCGTTCTCGCGCGAGCACCTCGGCCCCGAGCGCGCGGGCGTCCGCTCGCATCCGCGCTGCGATGGCCCGGAGCGCGGTCCGCTGCGCCACCGAGAGCCCGAGCGAGTCGGCCAGCTCGAGCGCGTGCTTGGGCCCCGGGTAGTGATTCAGCTCGGCAGCGAGGGCCAGTCCCATGCCGTCGCCGGCTTCGAGCTGGCGCACCTGCTCGTCGGACAGCGCCTTGATGGCTCGCGACTCGAGCCCCGCGTACGCCGTGGTGTCTTGGGCGGTGAGCGGCGGCGCAAGACTACCGAGAAGGAGCACCGCAAACACGAGCCGTCGGATCGGCATATGGCAGATCTCCCGCGGGGGCTCGCCGGCACGCGCCGGACGTCGCCATCCGTACGCGTCACGCCGGTGGAAGTTCCGGGAATCGGCGGGGCGCTCCATCAATCGATGCGTCGATCCGTCTGGGCGGGGGGCTGCGGGGTGGAACCAGAGCCACCGGTCGGACTCGAACCGACGACCACTCGATTACGAATCGAGAGCTCTACCACTGAGCTACGGTGGCGGGGATGCCCTGGCCCGGATTCGAACCGGGACGCCTTTCGGCACTGCCCCCTCAAGACAGCGTGTCTACCAGATTTCACCACCAGGGCGCGGCGGGGTCCGGCGACGGATTGTAGCCCGGCCCTGCGGGAGAATCAAGACGATCCGTGGGAGCCCGGATAGCGGCTCGCCAAGCCGCAGCGTACCTTAACGGTCTGAAGTTTGCCTCCAGCATAGCCCAGGCTCATGCATGTTCTGCTGGTAGAAGACGACCCTCTGGTCCGCGCCTCCATCGTGCGGATCCTCGAGCGCGGCGGATTCACCGTCGCGGCCGTGCAGAACGGGCTTGCCGCGCTCTCCGAGCTGCGCGACCGGCGGTTTGCGGCCATCGTCTGCGACCTCCGGCTGCCGTTCCTCCGGGGTGACGACTTCTTCCAACAGGTGGAGGAGCTGTTCCCGGACATGTCGCGCCGGTTCGTCTTCGTGACCGGGTGGGGCCACGACCCGCAGATCCGCGAGTTCCTCGAGAAGTCCGGCCAGCCCTTCCTGCCCAAGCCCTTCGAAGCCAACGAGTTGCTGAATGCCGTGCAGAAGGTGGCGGGGAAGGTCTAGGGAGGCTCTGCCCAGGGCGGCGACCGGTCCCCGGCCGCTCGGCGTGCAGAGGTTCCGTTCCTACTTGAAGTACGGATTCCGTCCCGACGCGTGATCGGTGATGTCCGCGAGGCCCTGGAGCCCAGGGATCGCCTTGCGGAGGCTGGCTTCGATTCCCTGGCGCAGGGTGACGTTGGCCATGCCGCACCCCTGACAGCCGCCGAGCATGCGGACGATGACGGTACCGTCCTGCACGTCGATCAACTCGACCTTGCCGCCGTGCTGCGCCACGGCGGGGTTGATGTCACGGGCAAAGATGCGTGCCGTGAGCTCGAAGATCGCGTCGTCGTCGAGCGCCGGGCCGGTGGCCGCGTGCCCCCGCGGGCTGGCCAGGGCCGTGCTGAGCGCGTAGCCGACCCGATCGCCCAGGTCATCCCACGAGGCGTCCGGCCGGCGCAGCACGAGCACGGCGTTGCCCTCGATGATGACTTCCTGCACGCCGGGCACGGCGAACAGGGCCTCGGCGATGGGGTGTCCGCGCGCGTCGTCGGCACCGCTGAACCGCTGGCGTCCGGGGCCGGCGAGCGCCTCCGCGTCTTCGACGACGAAGCGGCGGATCCGGTCACTGTCGGACGCCGTGTAGGTGTGGAGGTCGGCCATGGGTGAATGGTAGCGGGAAAGAAGAACCGGCGAAACCGCGGGGGTGGGGAGCGCGCGGTGCGCCTCCCCGCCCTCCACGCCCCCATCGTTACGGCACCGCCACCGCCGGCAGATCGAGCGCCGCCACCGCCGCGTTGAACGCCGGAATCCGCTCGGCCAACACCGCCTGGAGCCGGTCGAGCTGCTGCTGGAGGGCGGCGGACAGCTCGTCGAACACGGCCAGCGACTGGTCCGTGGGGCGCGCATCCGCGCCGCTCACGACCCCCGCGAGCGCGGCGATCTTGTTGTTGAGCCGGATCGGGAAGTTGAGGGGATCCTGGTTGCTGCGGTTCTTGGTCTGGTAGATCGCTTCCTCCACCACCGTCAAGTCGCCCGTGATCCGCTTGGCCGCCGCCCGCACCGAATCGGCCGCCGGGCCCTTGGCGGCGTCCCCCGCCGCGGCGATCCGCGCGAGCACGCCGTCGATGTCCTGCCGCACGCGCCGGATCCGGACCACCGCGTCGTTCGCCTCGCTGAGCCGGTCGCGAATCCGCAGAAGAAAATCGAACTGCGCCTGGAGATCCGCGGGGTCGGCGCCGATGCGCGGATCCGCGAGCAGCTCCGCGTCGCGGGTCGCCGACCAGTCACCCACCGTGAGGCGCACCTGATCGCGACCGGGCACGGCACGCGGGCCCTGCGTGCCGCCCGCCCACATGATCATGCCGTCAAACCGGCTGGCCTCGGGGTAGCGCAGATTCCACACGAACCGGTTCATCCCCGCCTCGGGCTCGAGCCGCTCGCCGCGCTCACCCGACGTGGACGAGAACGTGCGGATCACGTCGCCATCCGCCTCCAGCACCTCGAGCTTCACCTCCCCGCTGGGCTTGGTCTTGAGGAAGTAGTGCACCACGATGCCCGCCGGGGGGTTCTCGCCCACGCCGGGCACGGCGAACCCGCCGCCGCCCATCCGGTAGGTCGGCCGCGGCGCGAAGAGATGCCGCTCCGCCCGGGCCAGCTCGGGCGTGAGCGCCCGGAGCGGCGTGACATCGTCGAGGATCCAGAAGGAGCGCCCGTGGGTGGCGGCCACGAGGTCGCTGCCCGCCACCACGAGATCGTGGATCGGCGTGATCGGCAGGTTGAGCTGCAGCGACTGCCAGCGCGCACCGTCGTCGAACGACACGTAGACGCCGAACTCGCCGGCCGCATAGAGCAGGCTCGCCCGCGCGGGGTCCTGCCGCACGACGCGTACGAAGTGGCCGGTGGGGATTCCGCTGACGAGGCGACGCCACGTGCGGCCGTAGTCCGCCGTCTTATACACGTACGGCGCGAAGTCGTCGAGCTTGTAGCGCGTGGCCGCCACGTACGCGGTCCCCGCCTCGTGCGGTGAGGCGTCGATCATGCTGATGAGCGCCCACTCGGGCAGATCCCGGGGTGTCACGTTGGTCCACGTCGTCCCCCCGTCCCGCGTGACGTGAATCAGCCCGTCGTCCGATCCCGCCCAGAGCACGGCGGAGTCGCGCGGCGAGGGCGCGAGCGTGAACACCGTGGCGTAGTACTCGACGCTGGTGTTGTCCTTGGTGATCGGGCCGCCCGACGGCCCGAGCTTGCTCATGTCGGCGCGGGTGAGATCGGGGCTGATCGTGGCCCAGCGCTGGCCTTCGGTGGTCGTCTTGTGCACGTGCTGCGACGTCACGTACAACACGTCGGGGTCGTGCGGCGCGAGGACGATGGGGAACGTCCACTGGAACCGGTACTTGAGGTCGCCCGCGCCCCATCCCATCGGGTTGTCCGGCCACACGGCAATGCTGCGCTCCTGATTGGTGCGCCGATCGTGCCGATCCAGCGCTCCGCCGTAGCACCCGGCGAACGACACGTCGGGATCGTCCGGCCGCGCGGCGATGTACCCGCTCTCGCAGCCGCCCACCGTGTAGTAGTCGCTGGTGCGGATGCCGAACCCGGTGGTGCGGCTCGGCACGCAGATGGTGGAGTTGTCCTGCTGCCCCCCGCACACGTAGTAGGGGAAGTGCGCGGTCACGTGGGCATGGTACATCTGCGCCGTCGGCTGGTTGTCCTGCGCGGTCCAGCTCGCGCCGCCGTTGAACGACACGTTGGCCCCGCCGTCGTTGCCGTTCACCATGCGGTTCGGGTCGTTGGGCGCGATCCAGAGCGCGTGGTTGTCCCCGTGCGGCACGCGGATGCCGGTGTAGGTGCGGCCGCCGTCCACCGACCGGTAGAGCCCCGTGTTCAGGACGTAGACCGTTTCGGGGTCCTTGGGATCGGCGTGGATGTGCGTGTAGTACCACGCCCGCTGCCGCAGGCGCCGCTCGTCGTTGACCCGCTGCCAGGTCAGCCCGGCATCGTCGGACCGGAACACTCCGCCCTGGTCGTGCTCGACGATGGCCCACACGCGCTCGGGATTGGCCCCCGAGACGGTGACGCCGATCTTGCCGACGGTGCCGGAATCGGGCAGCCCGCGCCGGCGCGTGATCTCGGTCCACGTGTCGCCGCCGTCGGTGGACTTGAACAGCCCGCTGCCGGGCCCGCCGCTCTCGAACCCCCAGGGAAAGCGCCGCACCTGCCACAGTGCGGCATAGAGAATCCGCGGGTTGGTGGGATCCATCGCGAGGTCGATCGCCCCGCTGGCGGCATCGCGGAACAGCACGCGCTGCCACGTGGCGCCGCCGTCCCGCGAGCGATACACGCCGCGCATGTCGTTGGGCCCGAAGATGTGGCCCAGCGCCGCGACGTAGACGAGGTCGGGGTTGGTGGGATGCACGGCGATGTGCCCGATCTGGCCCGCGTCCGCGAGGCCGATCGCCCGCCACGTCTTGCCGCCGTCGGTGGAGCGGTACACGCCGTTGCCGGGCGAGACGTTGCCACGCGGCGGCGACTCGCCGGTGCCGACGTACACCACGTTGGGATCCGACGGGGCCACCGCGACGGCGCCGATGGAGCCCGCCATGCGGGTGGAGTCGGTGAGCGGCAGCCACGTGAGTCCGGCATCCACCGTCTTCCACACGCCGCCGCCGGTCACGCCCATGTAGTAGATGAGCGGGTGGTCGGCATGGCCGGCCACCGCCGTCACGCGGCCGCCGCGGTACGGCCCGATCATGCGCCAGCGGAGACCGGCATAGAGCGCGGTGTCGTACGGAGCCGATTGGCCGGCGGCCGGGAGGGGCGTGCCGAGCACGGCGAGCGCGGCGAGCAGACGCAACGGACGGCGCATCACAACCTCGACAGGTGGGATCGAAGATCGAAGGGACGCGGGTGTTATACCGCGGCGGGCGGCGAGGCGCCAGGTGGGCTCCGCACACGGCGAACGGGGGTCACTCGGGCCGCTGCAGTGAGCGCCGACGGCGGGCTGGTACCCCCGGGCGGCTTCACTGACGCGTCCTCCGTGACCCCCGTTCGACCTTGTGCAGCGGTTCCCGACGTCGGTACCGACACCCGGGAACGGAGGTGGAAGGCGTTAGGTCAGCACCTCCCTCGCTTCCCCGATCACCCACTCGAGCGCCTCGCGCTCGACCACGAGGGGCGGGGCGAAGCGAATCACCTGATCGTGCGTCTCCTTGCACAGGATCCCCCGCCGGGCCAGCTCCTCGCAGAAGGGCCGCGCGGGTCCGCTCGATTTCTTGATCTCCACGCCCACCATGAGCCCGCGGCCGCGCACCTCTTTCACGTGGCGCGACGGGATCTTCTTGAGCTCGCCGAGGAACCAGCTGCCCAGCTCCTGCGCGCGGGCCGGCAGGTCTTCGTCCACCAGCACGCGCAGCGCCGCGCGGGCGATCGCCGCCGCGAGCGGGTTCCCGCCGAACGTCGAGCCGTGGCTGCCGGGCTCGAACACATCCATCACGGCGCGGTCGGCGAGCATCGCCGAGACCGGATACACGCCGCCGGAGAGCGCCTTGCCGATGATCGTGACGTCGGGCCGCACGTCTTCCCACTCACTGGCGAACAGCTTCCCGGTCCGCCCGAGGCCGGTCTGGATCTCGTCGGCGACGAACAGGACCTTGTGCTTGCGGCACAGCGCGTACGCCTTGGCGAAATAGCCGGCGGGCGGAATGAGCACCCCGCCCTCGCACTGGATCGGCTCCACCAGGAAGGCCGCGGTGTGCGGCGTGATGGCCTGCTCGAGCGCCGGGAAATCGCCGAACGGGATCAGCGTGAAGCCCGGTGTGAACGGCCCGAAGTCCGCCTGATACAGGGGATCGGACGAGAACGAGACGATCGTGGTGGTGCGCCCGTGGAAGTTGTCGCGGCAGACGACGATGTCCGCCTTGTTGGCCGGAATGCCCTTCACGCGGTAGCCCCAGCGGCGCACGGCCTTGATGGCGGTTTCGACGGCTTCGGCACCGGCGTTCATGGGCAGGGCGCGCTCGTAGCCGGTCAGCTCGCACAGCTCCCGGAGGAAGGGCCCCATCTGGTCGTTGTGGAACGCCCGCGACGTGAGCGTGATGCGGTCGAGCTGCGCCTTGGCCGCGCCGATGATCGCCGGGTGGCGATGGCCCTGATTGACCGCCGAGTAGGCGGCGAGACAGTCGAGATACTTCTTGCCGTCGACATCCCAGACCCAGGCACCCTCGCCGCGCTCCAGCACGATGGGGAGGGGATGGTAATTGTGCGCGCTGTACCGCTCGACTTCGCTCAGGTAGTCTATCGCCGTGGTCATAACGCATCCGCATGGTAAGAGTGGCCACGCCCCGCAGGGCGCATGATTATACAGTCGCCCGTATAGAAATACAAACCGCCGAGCCGCCACGCGGGCCGGCCCGGCGGGATGGACGCCGCCTCCCTAGCGCGCGAGCCGGATGCCGGTGAACTGCCAGCGGGCGCTCGGCGGGAAGAAGTTCCGGTAGGTCGGCCGGATGTGCGCCCGCGGGGTGGCACACGACCCGCCACGCAGGACCATCTGGCCCGACATGAACTTCGCGTTGTACTCGCCGAGGGCGCCGGCCGGCGGCCGGTAGCCCGGATAGGAAGAATAAGCACTCTGGGTCCACTCCCACACGTCCCCCAGGAGCTGGACCGGCCCGGTCCGGCCCGCGGGGGCCGGCGCGGGGTGCAGGCGACCGTCGTCGAGGAAGGTCCCGTCGGGTGTGGCGCTCGCGGCGGCCACTTCCCACTCGCCCTCGGTGGGAAGCCGCGCCTCCGCCCAGCGGGCGTACGCATCCGCCTCGTAATAGCTGAGATGCGTCACCGGCTCGGCGGGATCCACCGGTTGGAAGCCCGCCAGCGTGTACTGTCCCCAGCCGTCGTCGTCCCGCCTCCAGTACAGCGGCGCGTCCCACCCCTGCGCCTGAACCGTCGCCCAACCGTCGGAGAGCCACCATTCGACGCGCCGGTACCCGCCGTCGTCCATGAACGCGAGATACTCGCCGGCCGTCACCGGCCGCGTGGCGAGCTCGAACGCTTCCAGGAACACGCGGTGCCGCGGCGTCTCGTTGTCGAACGCGAACGCGCGCCCCGCGTGTCCGATCTCATGCACGC
>JBFGDF010000150.1:0-7960 GCA_041580775.1 Gemmatimonadales bacterium | reverse complement strand
GGCCCGCTCGGAGGCGATCCCGGTCGACACGCGGCCCTACGCGCCTGCCCTGACCGACGTCACGCTTCCCGCCTTCACCCATTCCGCGCTCCAGTTCCACAGCCAGCAGATCCCCCTCGGCTCGTACGCCGCCTTCACGCGCTGACGCGCGGCTTTCATCCCCTCTGGCGGACGGGTAATTTCCGCCTGTCATGGCCGACCTTTCCTTGGAGCAGGCATTCGCCGCCCTGAAACGGGGTGACGTCCGGCCCGTGTACTACCTCACGGGCCCTGAGGAGATTCTGAAGGACGAGCTCGTGGCGGCGATCATCGGGCGGATGCTGGACCCCACGACCCGGGACTTCAACCTGGACGTGCGCGCGGCCGGGGATCTCGACGGGGAGGCGCTGCACGCCCTGGTGGAGACCCCGCCCATGCTCGCCGAGCGGCGCGTGGTGGTCGTGCGCGGCATCGATCAGTGGCGGAAGAACGCGCGCGTGCGTGAGGTGCTCACCCGCTACCTGGACCATCCGTCACCCACCACGGTGCTGCTCGTGACGCAGGGCGGTGACGGCCCACCCGACCCCGCAATTGCCCGCGCTGCCGCCCACGTGCCCGTGACGGGACTCAAACCGCAGCAGGTGGCCCGCTGGCTCACCCGGCGTGCGACCGAGGCTGGCATGACGCTCGAGGCCGACGCGGCGGAGCATCTCCTGGCCGCCGTCGGTGGGGACCTGAGCCATCTGGCCTTGGAGGTCCAGAAGCTGGCGGCGGCCGCGGTCGGGACCGAGAGCGTGACGGCCGCCGACGTCGCTCGCCTGGTCGGCGTTCGGCGCGGCGAGACCGTGCACGACTGGGTTGATGCCGTGCTGCGCCGGGACACGCCCCGCGCCCTTTCGCTGGTGGACCTGGTGCTGTCGCAGGCCGGGGTGACAGGCGTACAGCTGGTCATGGTGCTGGGAACGGCGCTGATCGGTGTCCGGCTGGCTCGCGCCGAGGCCGACGCCGGGACCCCCTGGCCGCGGCTCCCGGGGCGGCTGTTTCAGCGGCTGCGGGCCGCGCGCCCGCCGCGCCTGCGCAATTGGAAGCTGGAAGCCGAAACCTGGGCCGGCGCGGCCCGCCAGTGGTCGGCGGCCGAGCTCGACCGGGCCATCGCGGCGGCCGCCGCCGCCGATCGCCGCCTCAAGTCCACGACGATCGCCGACGAACGCGGCATCGTGCTCGAGCTGCTGCTCGACCTCCCCCGTCCGAGGGCCGCCGCATGACCCCGATGTCCCTGACACGCCTGGTGACCGTCGGACTCGCCCTAGTGGCGGTCCGCCCGGCCGTGGCGCAGACGTTTTCCGATTCCAGTTTCGCCCGCGCCGTGCGGCTCGTGACCGAGGGCCAGGGCGATTCTGCCCGGGCGCTGGTGCGGGTCCGGCTCGCGGCCATCCCGCGTGGCGACTCCCTCTACGCCGAGGGGCTCTTCGCCGCCGGTCTGGTCGCTGCCCAGATGGACAGCGCCCTGGCCGCGTTCCGGCGCTTGAGCATCGAGTATTCCCAGTCGCCGTGGGCTGACGACGCGCTCCTGCGCATGGCGCAGCTCAGTTTTGCGGCGCGCGACCTCGCGACCGCTCGCCGCTCCGCGGATCGGGTCCTTGCCGACTACCCCTTCAGCGACGTGCGGGCAGCCGCGGCGTACTGGGCCGCGCGGGTGCGGCTCGAGGAAGCGCAGCTCGCGGAAGCCTGCCCCCTGCTGGATCAGGCCGTGCGGGAAGCGGGGGACGACGTGGAACTGGCCAACCGGGCCCGGTTCTACCGGCAGCGGTGCACCGGCGCGGCCCTGACCGATACGGCGACGCCCGTCCGCCCGCCCAGTCTCGCGTTTGCCGTACAGGTCGCCGCCGTGGGGTCGGCAGCGGCTACGGACGACATGATGCGGCAACTGGCCACGGCAGGCTACCAGCCGCGGGTCGTGTTCGACGGCGGCCTGTACAAGGTGCGGGTCGGGCAGTATGCGACCCGGGAACAGGCCCAGCGGGCGCAGGCCGACCTGCGCCGCCGGTTCGGCGGCTCGCCCTTCGTGGTCGAGGAGCAGCGGTGACCAAGACGGCCGCGGGGCAGCCCGACACCCCGTTGATGCAGCAATACCGCGAGATCAAGCGTCAGCACGCGGATGCCGTCCTGTTCTTTCGCATGGGCGACTTCTACGAGATGTTCTTCGACGACGCGCGCCTCGCCGCGCGCGAGCTGGGCCTCACCCTCACGTCGCGCAACAACGGCGGCGCGGCCCACGTGCCGCTCGCCGGCGTACCGGTGAAGGCGGCCACCGAATACGTGCGGCGGCTGGTGCAGCGCGGCTACCGGGTGGCCATCTGCGAGCAGGTCGAAGATCCCAAGACTGCCAAGGGGGTTGTCCGACGGGAGGTGGTCGAGACCGTCACCCCCGGGGCCGTCATCACCGACGACCTGCTCGAGGGCGTCGGCAACAACTTCCTCGTGGCGCTCGCACCCGGGTCGCCCGCCGGACTGGCCGCGCTCGACGTTTCGACGGGCGAGCTGCTGCTCGAGACGGCGGCACCGGAGGACGTCGGAGCGCTGCTGGCGCGGTATGCCCCCCGCGAGATCGTCGTGCCCGCGGGACACGTCGTGCCGGGCGTCCCCGACGGCCTGCTGCGTACCGACCGCGAGCCGTGGGAGTTCGACGCCACGCTCGGCGCCGACGAGCTCTGCCGCCAGTTCGGCTTGCAGCATCTTGCCGGCCTCGACATCACCGAGGCCGAGGCTCCCGCCGTGGCCGCGGTGGCCGCCCTCCTGCACTACGTTCGCGCCCTGCAGCCGGCCGGACTGCCGCAGCTCGCCCGCCCGAGCGTGCGCCGCCCCGCGGGGGTGATGGTCCTGGACGAGATGACGCGCCGGAACCTCGAGCTGATCGAGCCGATGCGCCCCGCGGACGGAAACACGACGCTGCTTTCGGTCGTCGACCGCACGATCACGCCGATGGGCGCGCGGCTGCTCCGGCAGTGGCTCCTGGCGCCGCTGCGCGATCTCGACGCCATCCGCGCCCGTCACGAAGCCGTCGAGATCCTCGCCGCGAATGCGCCCGCCCGCGATCGCCTGCGGGCCGCCCTCGATGGGGTGCGTGATGTCGAGCGCCTTGCCAGCCGGATTGTGGCCCGGCGGGGTACCCCACGCGACCTCGGCGGCCTGCGGGATACGCTCCGCCGCCTGCCCGACGTCCACGCGGCCCTGAACGGACTCGGGGACCGGGACGGCAGCGCCGAACTCGCACGACTGGCAACCACGCTCGACCTTGGTGCGGATCTGCGGCACCGGCTCGAGCACGCACTGGTCGACCGCCCACCCACCGCGCTGGGCGACGGTGAGACCCTGCGGGCCGGCGTCGATGCCGCCCTCGACGAGCAGCGCGACCTGCGGGACGGCGGAAAGCGGTTCATCGCGAGCCTTCAGGCCCGCGAGCGGGAGCGGACCGGCATCGCCTCTCTCAAGGTCGGCTACAATCGGGTCTTCGGGTACTATCTCGAGATCACGAAGGCGCACCGGAACGCGGTGCCGACGGATTACGAACGGCGCCAGACGCTCACCGGTGCCGAGCGGTACGTCACACCGGAACTCAAGGAATACGAAGCCAAGGTGCTCCAGGCGGAGGAGCAGGCGCTCCGTCGTGAGCGGGAGTTGTTCGACGCGCTGTGCGCGGAGGTGACGGCGCAGCTCGGCCGCCTGCAGACGACGGCACGCGTCCTCGCGGCGTTGGACACGTATGCCAGCTTTGCCGAGACGGCCGCACGTGAGGGCTATGTCCGTCCGGTGATGGTTCCCGAGCCCGTCCTCGAGTTGCGGGCGTCGCGGCACCCAGTGGTCGAGCAACGGCTGCCGCGCGGCAAGTTCATTCCCAACGACGTCCGACTCGACGACGCGCAGCGGGTCATCCTGCTGACGGGACCCAACATGGCCGGGAAGTCCACCGTCTTGCGCCAGGTGGGCCTCGCCGTGGTCCTCGCCCAGGCCGGTGCATTCGTGCCCGCCGAGGCCGCCACGCTCGGGCTCGTCGACCGCGTGTTCACCCGGGTGGGCGCGAGCGACAGCCTCGGTCTCGGGCAGTCGACGTTCATGGTGGAGATGAGCGAGACCAGCGCGATTCTCAGCGCCGCGACGGCGCGTAGCCTCGTGCTGCTCGATGAGATCGGTCGCGGCACGGCCACCTACGACGGCGTCGCAATCGCCTGGGCGGTGACCGAGCACCTGCACGACCGCGTCGGCTGCAAGACGGTGTTTGCCACGCACTACCACGAGCTCACGCAGCTCACCGAAGAGCTCGCGCACGCGCGGAACTTCAACGTGGCGGTGCACGAGTCCGGCCACGACATCGTGTTTCTCTATCGGCTGCAGCCCGGAGGCACCGACCGCTCGTACGGGATCCACGTCGGCCGGCTCGCGGGGCTGCCGGCGGCGGTGGTGCAGCGGGCGGGTGAGATTCTGATCATGTTGGAGCAGGGCCACCACGTGGCGGGCCGCACGCCCCCACCCCTGCCCGACGGGCAGCAGCTTCCGCTCTTCGCCGCGGAGCACGCGGTGCTGAAGGAGCTGCACGCGCTCGACCCGGACACCATGACACCGATCGAGGCGCTGGCCCGGCTGGCCGCCCTCAAGCGACAAGCGGAGGGGCCGTGATGACACGATGGACCGCCTGGCTGCTGGTGGGGAGCGTCCCGCTCGCCTGCGGCGCCGACGCGCGTCGCAGTCCGGGTGACGACCCCGGGGGCGCGCCGCGGGGCTTCGAAGCGCCGGTGCTGATGAACCCGGAGCCGCCGGTCCGCTATCCCACGACGCTCTACGGGAGCCGGACCGAAGGCTCCGTCGTGCTCCGGCTGTACGTGGACGAAGCCGGGACCGTGGTCCCGGAATCCACGCGCGTCGCCGAGGGGAGCGGACAGACCGCCTTCGACTCGGCCGCCGTCGCGGGCGTACGGGCCATGCGGTTCGCCCCGGCGCGCCGCGATGGGGTTCCGGTCGCCACGCTGTTCCTGCAGCCCGTGCACTTCCGCCACCCGCAGGGAACGGCGGCCGGGGGAGGCCGCTAGCGATGCCCGTGCATGTCCGTCCGTACGCGTCCGTGATCGAAACGATCGGCTGGACCCCGCTGATCCGCCTGCAGCGGGTGACGACCGGGATCCGGACGCCGGTCTACGGGAAGGCAGAGTTCTTCAACCCCGGTGGATCGGTCAAGGACCGGATCGGGATCGCGATCATCGAGGACGCCGAGCGCCGTGGCGACCTCAAGCCCGGGGGCACGATCGTGGAGGGCACGTCGGGCAACACCGGCGTGGGGCTGGCCCTCGCGGCGGCCATCAAGGGATACCGCTGCATCTTCACGCTGCCCGACAAGATGTCGAGCGAGAAGGTTCGCCTGCTGAAGGCGTTCGGCGCCGAGGTGATCATCACGCCCACGGCCGTGCCGCCGGATCATCCGGACAACTACGTCATGAAGGCTAAGGCGATCGTCCGGGCCACGCCCGGCGCGGTACTCGCCAACCAGTTCTACAACCAGGTGAATCCCGACGCCCACTACCGCACGACCGGGCCGGAGTTGTGGGAGCAGACGGAGGGCCGCATCACCCATTTCGTGGCGGCCCCGGGCACCGGCGGGACGCTCAGTGGCGTCGGCCGGTTCCTCAAGGAGAAGAACCCGGCGATCCGCATCATCGCCGGCGATCCGGAGGGGTCGATTCTCGCCGGCTATGCCCGCACCGGCACCGTCGGCGAGGGACACCCGTACAAGGTGGAAGGGATCGGCAACGACAAGGTGCCCGAGACGCTCCACTATCAGTACGTCGACGAGTTCCACACCGTGGGCGATGCCGCCGCCTTCCAGATGGCGCGCCGCCTCGTGCGGGAGGAGGGCCTCTTCGTCGGCGGGTCCACCGGGCTCAACGTGACCGTCGCGCTCACCGTGGCCCGGGCCGTCGACGATCCCGACGCATGCATCGTCGCCCTGTTGTGCGACACCGGTGAGCGGTATCTGTCCAAGCTGTTCAACGACGAATGGCTACGCGAGCATCAGCTGTTGCCCGCGGAGCGCATCACCGCGGGCACGCTGCTCGACGCCAAGGGCCGCGGGACGCCGGCGCTCGTGTCGGTCGAGGGTTCCCACACGGCGCGCCAGGCCCTCAACCTCATGGCCACCTACGACGTGTCGCAGCTTCCCGTGCTGGCGGCCGGCGCGTGTGTCGGCGCCGTGGCGGAGGCCACGCTCATGGCGCGCGCGATCGGCGACCCTTCGTCGCTCGATCGGCCGGTGCGGGACCAGATGGATCCGCCCTACCCGGTGATCGAGGGCGATCTGGCGCTCGATCGCTTCAGCTCGATGCTCTCGCGCGAGACGCCGGCGGTTCTGGTCCGCCAGAACGGGTCGCTCGTCGGCATCGTGACCCGCTACGACGTGCTGCACCACGTGCAGGGCCTGCGATGAGCGGCGAGTACCTCCTGTCGGCGGAGACGATGTTCGCGGCCGCCCACACGCTGCCGGGCGTGGACATGTGCGCACGGATGCACGGCCACAACTGGCGGGTCCGGGTCACGGCGCGGGTGCCTGCCGACCGCCTCGATGCCACGGGGATCGGCGTGGATTTCCGCGTCCTCGAACAGGCGACGCGCGAGGCCGTGGCCGACTTCGAGCATCGCTACCTGAACGAGTTGGACGCCTTCCGCGACCGCCCGCCGTCGGCGGAGACGCTCGTGCGGGTCGTGGCGGATCGGGTGGCGGGACGAATCCGGGGGCATCCCTCGGGCGCGACGATCGCCGAGGTCGAGCTCTGGGAGACGCCACAGTTCAAAGTCACCTTCCGCCCGTGACGCGCGTCGCCGTGCTTACCGGGGGGTCCACCCCCGAGCGCGACGTGGCGTTCGCCGGCGCCGCGCAGGTCGTCGCCGCCCTGCGGGGTCTCGCCCATCACGTCACTGTCGTGGACACCACCGTGGGCGCGCTGTCCGCCGCCGAGGAAGCGCGACTCCTCGTGCCGTCCGTGGGCCGCGAGCCGCCGGATGGGGCGACCCTGGCCCGACTCGCCGCGCAGGAGCTCGGCCCGGCGCTGGTCGCCCTGCCAGCCGTGCGCGAGGCGGACCTCGTCTTCCCCGTGCTGCACGGCCGCCAAGGCGAGGGTGGAGCGCTGCAGGCGCTGCTCGAGCTGGCCGGCATCCCCTACGCGGGCAGCCCTCCGCTCGGCAGCGCGCTCGCCATGGACAAGGATGTCGCCAAGCGCCTGTTCCGCGCCGCCGGCGTTCCGACGGTGGACTGGTGCCTGTGGCCCGCAGACTTGGACACCGTCGCCCGGCTCGGTCTGCCGTTCGTCGTGAAGCCCGTGAACGTGGGCTCCAGCGTGGGCCTCACGATCGTCCGGGATCGCGATGCCCTTCCGGCGGCCGTGGCCCTCGCGCAGGCGTTCGACGATGAGGTGATGCTCGAGCGGTTCGTGCCCGGACGCGAGTTCACAGTGGGCATCCTCGGGGATCGGCCGCTCGCCGTCGGCGAGATCATCCCGCAGCACGAGATCTTCGACTACGAGTGCAAGTACACCCCCGGCATGACCCGGGAGATCTTCCCCGCAGAGATCCCGAACCCCCTGGCCGACCGGCTGCGCGCGCTGGCGTTGCGCGCGCATGGCGCCCTGAAACTGCGCGATTTCTCCCGGGTCGATTTCCGCGTCACCCCGGATGGCGAGATCAGCTGCCTCGAGGTCAACACGCTCCCGGGCCTCACGCGCACCAGCCTCCTGCCGCAGTCGGCGGCCGCGATGGGGATCACGTTCCCCGCCCTCTGCGACACCATCTGCAGCCTCGCCCTGGCGCGGAGCGGCCAGGGGAACAAAGTTCCCTCCTGACGCGGTAGAGTCTAGGGAGCCATGCCGTCGCCGTCGTCGTCGCCGTCACCGTTCCACCCCACCCCGTGGGTGCGCCGCCTCGTGGCGGTGAACGCCGCCGT
>JBFGDF010000149.1:0-7977 GCA_041580775.1 Gemmatimonadales bacterium | reverse complement strand
TGCCGAACTCGTTCTTGGGCAGGCCTATCACGCGGACCGCGGCGAACTCGCGATGCTCGATCGTGACGATGTTCGGCCCCTCGCCAGCGGTGGCGCTCCAGCCGACCGGAATGTCGAGCGTCACCAGCGCATGCTCGAACGTGGAGGCGGGTGCGTCGGACTCGGCCACGAACGGGTTTGCCACCAACACCGGCTCGCTCGCGCCCGTCACCGACGATCCGCGCATGCGGATGGACCGGAACGACTGCGCCACCGGTCCCTCCCACTGCTTGCGCCCCTGCTCGTTG
This sequence comes from Gemmatimonadales bacterium, assembly GCA_041580775.1. Taxonomy (GTDB): domain Bacteria; phylum Gemmatimonadota; class Gemmatimonadetes; order Gemmatimonadales; family GWC2-71-9; genus JAOTWJ01. Next base: position 7,690 of record JBFGDF010000149.1, on the reverse strand, counting down.
AGCATGGCCATGAACGACACGGACATGTTGGCGCCCTCGAGCGTGATCGTTCCGAGGAACAGCGTGAGTGGCACCTGCTTGTTGCCCGCCGCGGCCTGGAACGTGTACTGCATCTGCCGCGCGCCGTTGCCGTTGGTCACGAGGTCGTACACGGGGGTATCAGGGGGCGGGGGTGGGGGCATCTCCCCCGTGAACATGCCCACGGCATCGCGGAACGCCTTGGCGCGGTCGGCCACCCCGTCCATCACGTACAGGATGATCTTGGCGCCCCCGCGCTCGAACTGGTACACCATGTCGAGCTGCTGGCTCACCAGCTTCCAGCCGGACGGCAGGTCCAGGGCGAACCGGCCAAGCGGATCTTCGTGAGTGGTCTGGGCGAGGGTTGGGGAGGCGAGCAGGACGAGGACCGCAGCGGCGAAGACAGCCGATCTACGCATATGCCCTCCGTGAGGACGAGAGGACTCCGAGCGACGGCGTCATCCACGCTCCTCGCCGCCGGGTGAACCGGCCGTGAATTGCGCGTGAACCTCGGCGGCGGTTTGGGGAGTGAACCGGTCGGGGAAAGCAGAACGGCAAGCCGCCCGGCCGTGTCCGACCGGGCGGTCCGCTCTGCCACCTTGGCGACCGCGGCGCCTACCGGTCGTCCCGATCCCGCAGCGCCGAGAGCGCCATAATCTCCGCCTTGTGGGTCTGATAGAACTTCACGTTCTCGGCGTTCACCCCGTCCGGAATGGCCTTGACGGTACCCTCCTCGAGCAGGTGCGCCGCGAGCCCGGCCTGGAAGAACGCGAGCTGCATGACGGCCGCCTCGCGCGCCGTCAGACCGGCCCGCTTCAGCGCGCCGACGACGTGCGGGTGCGCCTCCATCCGCGCCACCATCCCGTTGAGCGACTGGTCCTCGTCCTCCTCCTCATCCTCCGCCTGTTCCAACGCGTCGATCGCCGCGTCCAGCTCGGCCATGCGGGCCTCGTCGGCCGCGGTGAGGTCCTCTTTCTCCTCGAGCGCGGCAAGCTCCCGCTTCAGTTTCAGCAGCCGTTGGTAATCAGGATCGGCCTGCTCCTGGCGATGCAGGTCGGCGTACAGGGCGTTCAACTGCCGGAGCTTGGGCATCGTGAGCCGATAGGCCAGGACCTCGCGGGTGTCGGCGTCGATGGGACGGGCCTGGGCATGGGTGGGTGTCGGCACCAGCACCGCCAGCAGGGCGACGCCGGTGAGCGGGAGACAGGTGCGCATGGAGTACCTCCGGTCGGGCCTTCCTGGACGTCGGCGACGCTCGAGGAAACCGCACAACGTTACCGGCCGGCGGCCTGGACCGCCAGCAGCGGCCGTCGCTTGACGCCTGCTTGACGCCCCCCCGGTTGGATTCCTGGAACGGGAGGCCTCATGCGCGTCAGTCCAGCCGGAATCCTGCTGTTCGTCGCCGTCTGTACGGTGGGGTGCGCGAAGACCCTCCAGCGCCGCGTGACCCCGCCGGAGGAGGTGGCCACGCTCGACCGGCGCGCACCGTTCCTCAAGGCGCACCTGCGGGACGGGCACGTGTACGTGCTGTCGCCATGGCGGCACGAGACCGACAGCGCGCGCATCGTAGGTCACGGCGTGCGACTCGGCGTCAACCGTGACACCCTGGCCCGGGGCGACTTCGCCGTGCCGCTCGACTCGGTGGTCCTGTTCGAGACCAACGTCGTCCACACGTCGGCCAGCGTGATCGTGCTGTCGGTGCTCAGCGGCATTTCGGCGGGGGTGACGGTCTTCTGCATCGCCAATCCGAAGGCCTGCTTCGGCTCGTGTCCCACGTTCTATGTCAGCGACGGCGCCGGCGACGCGCTCCAGGCCGAAGGGTTCTCCGCGAGCATCGCGCCGAGTCTCGAAGCGACCGACGTGGATCACTTGTTCCGTGCCCCTGGGGACCGCACGCCCGTGCGCGTGCGGATGGAGAACGAGGCGCTGGAGACACACGTCGTACGGTTCGTGCGCCTCCTGGCGGCGCCGCGCGCGCCTGGCACCCGCGTCTTTGCCGCGGCCGATGGCCGGTTCTGGCGGGCTACGGAGATCGCGGCGCCGCTCGTGTGTCGCGCCCCGGAGGGCGACTGCCTATCGCTGGTGGCGCAGTTCGACGGGCGCGAGCGCACGAGCCTGGCCGACTCGACCGACCTCGCCGCACGCGAGGTGCTCGAGCTCGCCTTCCCCGCCCCGCGCGGCCGGCCAGCCCTCGTGCTGAGCAGCCGCCAGAGCCTGCTGCCCACGTTTCTGCTGTATCAGGCCTTCGCCTGGCTAGGCACGTCGGTGGGCGACTGGCTCGCGCGCCTGGAGCGCGGCGACCGCGCGGTGTCCGACCGGGTGCGCGACGTGACGCAGGTCCTGGGAGGCATCGAGGTGCTGGTGCCGGCGCCCGATGGCGGATGGGTGGCGGTGGACACGGTGATCGAGACGGGCCCGCTCGCCGCCGACACGCGCGTGATCCCGCTCCCCGCGCACACCGACCGGGTCCGCCTGCGTCTGGCCAAGGGCGCATGGCGGCTCGAGTGGGCGGCGCTCGCCACCCTGACCGACACCGTGACGCCCGTCCGCGTCCTCCCGGCCGCCGTGCTGCGCGACGGGCGGGAGGATCCCGACGCGCTAGCGCGCCTGCGAGATACGGCGGCCGTCCTCGTCACCCTCCCCGGTGACGCGTACACGCTGGTGTTCGACCTGCCGCCCGCCGCGGCGGGCCACGAGCTGTTCCTGGAGTCGCGCGGCTACTACCTGGAGTGGATGCGCAGCGAGTGGATCGCGGAAGAGAACCCGTTGCGGGCGGCCCAGCTGCTCCTGCATCCCGCCGCCGCCCTTCGCGACCTGGCGCCAGCGTTCAAGCAGGCCGAGCCGGACATCGAGCAGGCGTTCTGGAACAGTCGGTATGTCCGCCCGTAGCGCTGCCGTCCTGGTGCTCGTGACCGTCCTCGCCGCGGGCTGCGCGGGCACCCGGGGACCCTCCGGCTACCTGCAGCCCGCGCCGGTGACCCAGCGGGAGGCGTATGGCGGTTGGCTCACGCTGGAGTTCGAGGACGGCGCCCGCATCGACGGGGAGCTCATCGCCGCCACATCGGACTCGGTCTTCGTCCTGCCGACCGCCGGGCCTCTGCGCGCCGTGCCGCGCGCGCAGGTGCACCGGGCGGTCCTCGGCGCCTACGACGCGCAGTGGGGCAGCCTCGGCGTGTGGACCATGGTCGGGAGTCTCGCCACCCTCTCGCATGGACTCATCCTCGGCCTGTCTCTGCCCGTCTGGCTCATCGCGGGGCCGATCGCGACCGGCGCGGCCTCGCGCGCGCCGATCGTGAAGGACGACCACCCGGGCGCATGGGTCCGGATGGCGATGTTCGCGCGGTTTCCGGCGGGACTGCCGGACGGCTTGGATCGGAGTGCGCTGCGGGGACGCGTGCTGCGGCGGTGAGGGACCGGCTCGAGGGACCGCCCGGCGTGCAGCCGGGCGGTCCCTCACCCCCTACTCCTTCCAGAAGGCGGGGTCGGTGGCCTTCGTCTCCGCCGACACGTAGCTCATGGCAGGGTTCAGCCGGTACTTGTTGCTGACCATGCTGAGCACGCTGCCCTGGAAGAACCGCTCGAAGAGCGCCATCTCCTCGGGGGTCATCGCCTGCATGGCCGCCTCACCCTGCGCCATCATCGCGTCGAACTGCCCGAACGCTTCCACGGACGAGAAGATGATGTACGCGGGGTTCGCCATCCCCGACGTCACCCGGTACGTACGCCAGCGCGCGTTGGGGGAGGCGCGGCCCGCGATCTTCGTGTACGCCGCCGTGGCCTCGGCGAACTGCCGATCGTGGCCGGGCCGCAACCGCCACACCGAGATCTCCCAGAAGCGCATCTTGTTGAGGTCCGGAAACGCGCCGTGGCTCAGCTCGGGCGCCGCCATCGCTTCGATGATGTCGAGGCTCTCGACGTGCTCGGCGTCGGCAGCCGATGCTTTCGCGAGATCGGCGGACAGCGTGGCATTGGCGCGGTCGCGAGCCATCGCCGTGCCCCACGCGGTATAGGAATTCCACGGGACGACGTACCACACCTCCGGCCGGCCTGTCATGGATTCCATCGCCAAGTAGTAGTCGGGCGACTTGGCGCGGGCGAACGCCGCGGGCCACGCGCGCTCGGTGGCGAGATGGGCGGCTTCATGGCCGACCTTGATCTGCTCGCGGAAGATCTGGATCAGTTTGGGCTGCGCGGTCGGCAGCTGCTGGGCCGGTAACGGACCGCCCGCCATCGCGAGCAGCGCACCGGTCAGAAGCCACTGTTGCGGGAATGCGCGCATTGGACACCTCGAAGGGAAAGAGAGGGGCTGGGGAAGCGGGGCGATTCTACTCCCTGGAATCGGCGGCGTCAACCACAGGGGCGCCGCGCGGGCCTCGCCGTCCCGTGTTGGGCTCCCGGCAGTGCGGCGATGACGGGCGCATGTGAGGCTGTGAGGCCGTTGGGCGCCTACCCCGGCACGAGGACCGCCGTCGGCTCGCCCGGCCCGTTCCCACCGAGCTGTGCCCCGCTGGCGCGGGACGGCGCGTGCAGCTTCCACCACTCGGCGGCGCGCGCGTCGCTCCACGCGTCCGCGAGCCCGCTTTCGTCGAACAGCTCGCCGAGCCGCTGGGCGTCCGGCCGCTCCGCGGGGTCCTTCCGGAGGCAGGTCATCACGATATCCTCGAGCGCCCGGGGGACCGGCAGCTCGGTGCGGCTCGACGGCGGGGGCGGTTCTTTGGAGGCGTGCGCCACCGCCATCCCCATCGGCGTGGCGGCAGTGAACACCGTGTCCCCGGTGAGCAGCCAGTAGGCGACACAGCCGAGCGAGTAGATGTCCGCCCGGCCGTCGGGCGACGCCGTGCCCGTGACCGTTTCGGGAGCGATGAACGCGGGCGTGCCGACGACATGCCCCTCGGCGGTCGCCTTGAGGTCCGTGTCGTCGAGGCCGAGCTTGACGAGACCGAAATCGAGCACCTTGACGAAGTCGCAGCGGCGACCCTTGAGCGTCACGAACAGGTTGGCCGGTTTGATGTCGCGGTGGATCAGACCCACGCGGTGGGCGTCGTCGAGCGAGTCGCAGGCCTGGCGCAGCAGGAAGACCACCCGCTCCGGCGGCTGCGGTCCGAAGCGCTCCACCAGGACGTTCATGTCCAGGCCACGCAGCAGCTCCATGACATAGTAGAACGCGCCGTCGTCCGAGATGCCGAAGTCATAGAGCTCCACGGTGTGCGGTGACTCGAGGGTCGCGGTTGCCTGCGCTTCGCGCTCGAAGCGTTCCACGAGGCGCGGGGCCTCGCCGGCGTCCGGACGGATCAGCTTCACCGCAGCGGGGCGCGCGAGCAGGCGGTGGCGTGCGCGCCAGACTTCGCCCATGCCGCCGCCGCCAAGGCGGGTGACCAGCTCGTAGCCGCCGAGGCGCTGCGCGCGCTTGACGTCGCGGGCCAGGCGGTACAGCGCGCGGGCCGGCACGTAGGCCAGCACGGCGCACACGACGACCGGACCGACCCTGGACAGGAAGACCGCCGGGCCCGCGACGGCCGGCATCCCGACGGCGAGGCCGAGCGCGTAGGCGAGCGGATGCATCGAGGCGGCAATCAGGGAACCGGCGAGGACCGTGCGCGGACTGCCGGGCAGCACCAACGGGAAGCACAGGATCAGCACCCCGCTCCAGGACACCTGGAAGGAGATGCGCCCGGGATCGAGGCTGGCGTACTCGGCGAACGCGAGGGCCAGCACCTGCGTCGCCAGATAGGCGAAGCTCAGGAGGGTGGCCTCACGACGCGTCCGATGGCCGGTGTGCAGGTACAGGGCCAGCAGCAGCGAAGCGGCGACGACCGTGGCGGCGGCGAGCAGGATCCGTCCGTCGGCCGCGGCGGGCCAGAGGGTCAGGCTCGCGACCAGGTAGAGCAGCCACGGGGCTCCCAGCGCCAGCACGCCGACCAGCAGGCGGCGGTACCCGGTCTCCACCACCCGGGAAGGCATGGACACCGTAGCCGCTTCTTCCCGCTGGACGCGATCGAAGAACTCACAGTGCAGGCACGTGAGTTTCTTCCTGGCGCTCGAGCCCTGGATACTGCCGCCGCAGAAGGTGCCGGCGATGGTCCAGCACACGCGGCCGCCGTTCGTCCCCCCGTTGACCCCGTCCGCCGAGGTGTCGGTGGCCGCGGGGCAGACGCCGAGCTCCGCGACGTTCGCCCCGCCCGGCTCGCGCCCGCACGCCAGGACTTCCCAGCAATTCGGCTTCGCCGCCATGCCACGATCGTCTTCCGGCGACACGGCGCGCGCCGGCCGGAAGACCCCGCTTTCCAATGTGTCATCCTGGGGTGAGCGTGCAACCCTTTAGGGGAGCATCACGTTTCGGATTCAGGGCCGACGCGGCGATTCGACCATCGCCCCCCCGCAGTCAGCACCTCACCGTTGTCGCTCACCGCTTCGACCCGCCGGGCGGCGCCGGCACCAGCGGGCGCTCGAGCGGTCTCACCCACGCCAGGCCCTCGGAAAACGGGCCCGCATCGCGGAACTGCGGCGGAATGACGAAGGTGCCTTCGCCATTGATATAGCCCCACACCGGCCCGCCCAGCGGATCCGACAGGTTCCACTCGCGCTCGAGTCGCTCCTGATCGATTGCGACCGGCGCCAGACCCTCGGAAAACGGCCGGACCTTGGCGAGCGAATCGATGACGATTTCGCCTTGACGGTTCACGAAGCCTTGCCGCTCGTAGTCGATCCGCACGGCCGCCACGCCGTGCGAGACATCCGAGGCCCACGGGAACTGCGGGGGGATCACGAGCGTGCCGGTCTTGTCGATGAACCCGACCGTGTCGCCGGAACCAGCCAGCTTGACCGCCGCGAGCCCCTCCGAGAACGGCCTGGCCGCCGCGTACTCTGGCGCAATGACGACTTCGCCCCCGTGGTTCACATAGCCGTATTTCCCGCTCTTCTGGAACGTGAAGAGTCCTTCCCGGCTTGGCCACTCGCTCTTCTTCTCGTCCATGATGCACGTCAGACACTCGCGCGAACTCGGCCAATCGGACAGCTGTAACGCAATCCACGGGCGTTCGATCTTGCCCTGGACGGCACCGGTGCGGTCGATGAAGAGCCACTCGTCGCCTCTCGCCACGGGGGCCACACCTTCAGTAAACCCAAAGGCGCGATCATAACTGGGGGGCATCACCCACTCGCCGTGCTTGTCGATGAACCCATAGGGCTCCCCTTCCTCGCCCACGCGCGCCGGCGCGAGCCCGTCCACGAACTGGTCCACCCAGCGCCACGTCTTGCCGCCAGCGATCTGCCGGCCCGAGAGGTCGAGGAACTGATACTGGAGATCGAACCGCTGCACGGCGGCAGCACTGTCCGAGTAGGGCAGCACGCGCTTGTAGCGAGGGGGAACGACGAACTCCCCCGCGCGGTCCACGAACCCCCGGAACCCGGAACAGTGGACGAGCGCCCGTCCGGTCACATGGGACCCAGCCGCGGCATACACCGGCGGGGCGACGAACGTGCCCGTCGTATCGATGAACCCATAGGCGGTGCGTGAGGCGAAGGCGCCGGGCTCGTGGAACACGAGATCCGCGACGTTCACGGAAAGGATGGACGGGTAGGCGATGGTCGCGCTGCGGCGCTTCAGGGGCCGCCAGCGGTCCGGATTCAGCCCGATCCCGCGACTGATGAGCCGCCGCCCGTCGGGGGACAG
>JBFGDF010000148.1:0-7996 GCA_041580775.1 Gemmatimonadales bacterium | reverse complement strand
TCCGGGCCGCCCGACCACCAAGCTAATGATCTCCTGCCTCGTTGGCTCAGCTCTCGTCGCGGTCGTCGCCGTCGCGGTTTTGGTCTTCGAACGCCTCGAACGAGTTCTTGATGTTGTCCTTCACGAGGTTCTCGTTCACGCCGCCCTTGTTGGCCGAGGCCGGGTCTACCAGCCGACCGGCTGCGTCACGGAACCACACGTCCAGTGCTACCCGCAGGGTCACGTTGGTCGCCGTCCCGGACCCCGTCACGATGAGCGGGCTCGCCAATTCGATCTCCTGTTCCACGTTCAGGTCGCTCTCGTAGACGAATGCCGTCCCGTTGAAGGTCCCCACGACGCGGACGCTCACGTCCTTGAAGGTGGGATTCGCCGCCAGGAAGGCCGCATCCTCGCCGCCGTCGTCTTCCGGCTTGTGGATGTCGAACTCGATCTCATCGTACGTGCCGGAGTCCACGGCAATCGTGACGGCCGTCTCGATCGCGCCGTTGAGTGGCAGGTCCAGCAGCATGGGGCCGACCTCGAACTCCTCGCAGCCGTCGTCGTCGCCTAGGCCGAGCGAGTCGCAGTCGTCATACTCGACCCGCTTCAGCTCGATCTCCCGCAGGACCAACTGCACGCGTGTGATGATGAGAGAATCGGTACCCGAGACGATCGTGTCGTCGAGCGCGCCCATCCGGCTGAATTGCGGGGCCGCGCCGCTGCCTGTGGTGACCGAAAGCGAGACCGACCGCTGGTTCCCGAGGCCCGTGCCATCGCCACAGGCGGCTGCCATGGCCGCCATGCCAAGAACTGTCAGTAGTTTTCGCATTTCCGTGCTCCATGTCCGAGGGGTTCCAAGAGTCCGACGCCCGAGCGGCGATCAGTCTTGGCTCTCCCTAGGGGCAATGGCGGTGCCGGTGAGCCGACAGGCACGCGACACACTGTAACGTATTCATTTGCAACCACTTGAGCGACTCTACGGGCGGGAGGCGCCGGCCACGACGTTGACCCGTTTTGAGGCAGTTGGCTCGTTCCGGGTGGTCAACCGGCGCATTCGGAGTGCCGAGGGCGTACATTGTCCGCCCATGCGACCCTTCCTTCATGTCACGACGTGCGCGGCCGCGCTGGCGCTGGCCGGGGCGTGCCAGCCCGAGCCTCCCTGCGTGGAATGTGGTACGGCCGTGATCGCCATCGGTGCCGACGCCGACCTGTTGCTCCCGGCTCTCGCGCAAGGCGTCGGCCGTGCGATCGGCGATCAGATCTTCCTCAAGCTCGCGACGGCTGGGCTGGCGGCGAACACCGTGGGCGACTCCGGCTTTGTGCCCGCCCTGGCCGCCTCGTGGGCGTTCGAGACCGATCGCACGATCGTGTTCCGGCTCGATCCGCGGGCGCGGTGGCAGGACGGCGCGCCGGTCACGGCGCGGGACGTGGTGTTCACGTTCGACGCGTATCGGGACACGCTCCTCAATGCGCCCGCGCGGCCGCTGCTCCACGAGATCGACTCGGTGACGGCCCGCGACGAGCACACGATCGCGTTCCATTTCCGCTCGGCGTATCCCGAGCAGTTCTTCGACGCGACCCACCACATGCGCATTCTGCCGTCGCATCTGCTCGACACGGTGCCCCGCGACCGCTGGCGCACGCATCCGTTTGCGCGAAGCCCGGTGGGGAACGGGCCGTATCGCCTGGCCACGTGGCGGCGTGGCGAGCTGCTCGAGCTCGTTGCCGACTCGAGCTTCTTCCTGGGGGTGCCGGGGATCGGCCGGCTGGTATGGCGGGTGGCGCCGGACTTCAACGCCGCCGTCACGCAGTTGGTCGCGGGCGAGGCCGACATTGTCGAAGCGATCGTCGGTCCGGAGAACGTGGCACGCGTGGAAGCGGACTCCGCGCTGCGCCTCGTGGAGTACGCTGCGGCGGTCTACGTATACCTCGGGTTCAACCTCCGCGCGCCCCGCGGGGGCACCGCTGCGCACCCGGTGCTGGGTGACGCGGCGCTCCGGCGGGCGCTCGTCTTGGCCACCGATCGCGGCGCGCTCGTGCGGGCCGTTCTTGGCGGTCGCGGCACGATTCCCCCCGGACCCACCACGCCCATGGTCTGGATCGCGGACGGCGCACCGCGACAACCCGTATACGATTCCGCCGGGGCGGCCCGCCTGCTCGACAGCCTGGGCTGGCGGGATACCAACGGTGACGGCATCCGTGACCGCGGGGGACGGCGCCTCGCCTTCGAGATCCTCTACCCCAGCTCGAGCGGCATCCGCCAGCGGACGGGCGTCATCCTCCAAGAGCAGTACCGGCGGCTCGGGATCGCCGTCGAGCTGGTCCCGCTCGAGTTCAATACGTGGAACGAGCGCGCGCGGCGCGGCCGGTTCGATGCCGTGCTGGGCGCGTGGCAGATCGACCTGTCCCCCACCGGGCTGCGCGAGCTGTGGGGCAGCCGCGGCATCGGAGGGTCGAACTATGGGGCCTACACGAGTCCGGTGTTCGACTCGCTGGTCGCACGGGCCTCCGCCACGGCGGATGCGGGCAGCGCCCGCACCCTGTGGCACGAGGCGATCGACGTGATCAACCGCGACGCCCCGGCCGTGTGGCTGTTCTCACCCCAGGCCGTCGCCGGCGTCCACCGCCGTATCGGCAACGTGACCATCCGACCGGACGAGTGGTGGGGGACGGTGTGGACGTGGACCGCCGGGAGGCGGGCGGTTGCGGGCGGGGCGGGCACAGGGGACTAGGGGTCGCCGCTGGCCGTCTAGCCGTCGAGCGGTCTCGCCTTCTACTATTCCCTCATGCTGATCGCCATCGCGCAGATCCGCCCCCGCAAGGCCGACTACAGTGCCAATCTGCAGCGGGTCGGCGCGGTGCTGGCGCAGGTGGGACGCTGGCCGGAGCCGCCGCGGATCGTGGTGTTCGGCGAGACGGCCACCACCGGCTATTACCTCGAGGGCGGGACCCGCGACGCCGCAGTCACGGCCGGGACGTTGCTCCGCGATCTGGCGATGCAGCATCACGCGGCCGGCGCGCCGCCCCTGGACGTCTGCATCGGGTTCTACGAGCGGCATCACGGGCGGATCTTCAACTCCGCGCTCTACGCGTCACTCGGTGGCCCGAACCCGGGCATCCGTCACGTCCATCGCAAAGTCTTCCTGCCCACGTACGGCATGTTCGACGAGGAGCGCTTCGTGGACGCCGGGACGTCCGTGCAGGCGTTCGACACCGCGTGGGGCCGCGTGGCGATGCTCATCTGCGAGGATTCGTGGCATTCGGTGTCGGGGACCCTCGCCGCCCTCGACGGCGCCCAATTGCTGCTCGTGCCAAGCGCATCCCCCGCGCGCGGCGTGGCGCCGTCGCCGCATGGCACCATCAACAACACCGCGGCGTGGGAGCGGGTGATGCGGCGGGCGGCGGAAGAGCACGGGGTCTATGTGGCGCTCGCCCAGCTCGTCGGCTTCGAGGGCGGGAAGGGATTCCAGGGCCGCTCCCTGTTCGTGGGACCCGACGGCGGCGTGCTCGTCGCCGCGCCGGTGTTCGACGAAGCGGTGCTCCAGGGGCGGCTGGAACGCCGTGCCCTGCTCCGTGCCCGCTACGAGCAGCCACTGTTGGGGGATCTGGAGGTCGCACTCCCGAGTCTGCTCCAGCGTGCCACCGGGCGGCGCGCCGAGCCCTTGCGATTCGACGGCGCGGAGGGGCAGCCCGTCCCGGCCATGCGGCCCGTGCCGGCCGGACTGCCCGTCGTGACGCCGCTGCCGCTCGTGGATCCCCTCGCCATCGATGCCACGCTGGTGGAGCGGTGGCTCGTCGCGTTTCTGCAGGAGGAAGTCGTGCGGCGCCGCGGATTCGACCGCGGTCTGGTCGCCCTGTCGGGCGGCGTCGACAGCGCCGTGACTGCCGCCCTCGCGGCGCGCGCGTTGGGGGCGAAACACGTGATCGGGGTGCGACTGCCCTACCGCACGTCATCGCCGGACAGCCTGGAACACGCCGATCTCATCGCGCGGACCCTGGGCATCTGCCTCGAAACGATCGACATCACGCAGGCGGTGGACGGGTACTACGCGGGTGCCGGCGACGGCGGGGATCCGGGCCGCCGCGGGAACGTGATGGCGCGGGTGCGCATGGCTGCGCTGTTCGACCTGTCGGCCAAGTACCGCGCGCTCCCGCTTGGCACGGGCAACAAGAGCGAGCGCCTGCTGGGGTACTTCACCTGGCATGCCGACGACTCCCCGCCCGTCAATCCGCTGGGCGACCTCTACAAGTCGCAGGTCTGGGCGCTCGCCCGCCACCTCGGCATTCCGGACGAGATCATCGACAAGCCCGCGAGCGCCGACTTGACCGCCGGCCAGACGGACGAGGGCGACCTCGGGCTGCCGTATGCCAGGGCCGACCGCATCCTCGACGCCCTCGTCACCGGATTGGAGCCCGATGAGATCGTCGCCACGGGTTTCACCGCCCAGGAGGTGGCGCTCGTGCGCGACCGGCTCGAGGGCACGCACTGGAAGCGCCGGCTTCCGACCGTGGCGATGCTGAGCCGCAGCACGATCGGCGAGGGCTACCTGCGGCCCGTGGACTACGGGGCGCATCCGCCGGAGCGGAAGTGAGAGTGACTGGGCGGATGACCGGAGGCTGCCGGATGACCGTTCGCGCCTGCCACCGCCCGAACGCTCAACCGACGGCGCGCGCATGAGCTCCAGCCCACCCGATGCCAGCCCCGTTTCCGCGTCTCGGGCGACGATGTCCGAGCTGATGATGCCCAACATGGCCAACAACCTGGGCCATGTGTTCGGCGGGGTGATCTTGTCGCTCATCGATCGCGTGGCGGCGGTCGCCGCCATCCGGCACGCGCGCCAGCCGTGCGTCACGGTCTCGGTGGACCGGGTGGATTTCCACGAGCCGATTTCGCTGGGCGAGCTGGTGATCGCCCGCGCGAGCGTCAACTACGTGGGCCGGACGTCCATGGAGGTGGGAGTTCGCATCGAGGCGGAGCATCTCGTCAGCGGCAACCGGCGGCATACGAACAGCTGTTACGTAACGTTCGTGGCCATCGACGAGCACGGCCGACCGGTGCCGGTGCGCCCGCTCCTTCTCGAGGCGGACGAGGACCGCCGCCGCCACGCCGGGGCCGAGGCCCGCCGCCGCCGCCGGCTCGAGGAGCGACAGAGCGAGGCTCGGGCGTGACCCGGGTGGTGTGCGCCCTGAGCGGCGGTGGGGCCAAAGCCGCCGCACACCTCGGCGCCCTTCGGGCGCTCGATGAACACGGGCTCGCCCCGCAGCACTACGTGGCGACGTCGATGGGCGCCGTGGTGGCGGCGGCGCTCGCCGCCGGCGTCACCTACGACGAGGCACTGCGGCGCCTGACGCGCGTGCGGCGCCGCGACGTGGCGGTGCCGTCCCTCAAGGCGGTGTTCGGCTACCTGAGTGACAGCCTGTTCCGCCCCGAGCCGTTGCGTCGCTTCATCGCGTCGCTCGTGCCGGCGCGGCGGTTCGAGGACCTGGAGATCCCGCTCACGGTGACGGCCGCCGACCTCGAGCGCGGCGACCTGGTGCTGTTCGGCGACGGCGGGATCGACGTGCCGTTGCACGACGCCCTGTATGCGGCGTGCGCGCTCCCCATCTATTATCCGGCCACGCGGATCGCCGGCCGCCTGTGTGCCGACGGCGGGCTCCGGGCCGTGTTGCCACTCGACATCGCGGCGGAATTCGACCCGGACCTCATCTATGCGGTCTACGTCGGGCCCTCACGCAGCGAGCTTCCGGCGGAGGGTCGCGCCACGCTGCCGCCACTGGTGCGGCGCCACGGCGAAGTGCTCCGGGTCCTGATGGCCGCGCAGACCGAAGAGCTGCTCCGCCGCTGGGCCGGGCGCGCCCACCCGGAACTGATCGTCGTCCAGCCGCCGGTGCAGGCCGAGACGACGTTCGCGGTGGAGCGGGCGGCCGGCTTTGTGGAGGAGGGGTACCGGGCCGGCGTGCGTGCGCTCGCGGTTCGGCAAGTGCCGGAGCGCGGGGTAGGGCGTTAACGTTCGACGGGAGCGACGGGAGCGTGGCCCGTCGACCGGCGCAACCGTCCAAGCCCAACCAGCGGAGCCATGGCCAAACGCAAGTACTTCACCATCGACGAGGCGAACCGCACGCTTCCGCTGGTGCAGCGCATCGTGCAGGACATCGTCGACGAGTACCGGGACTGGAAGGAGTGCCTGGCGCGTTACGAGCTGGCGGCGGCGTACCAGCGTCCGGAGGAGGGTGAATCCCCGGATGCGGTGGCGCTGCGGCGGCGGGTGGACGAGATCGCGCAGCAGATCAACGACTATATCGCCGAGCTCGAACAGATCGGGTGCGTGCTGAAGGGATTCGACGACGGGCTCGTAGATTTTCGTTGTAAGTTTGGCCGCCGAGACGTGTGGCTCTGTTGGAGGCTCGGCGAGACCGAGGTGGCCCATTGGCACGAGTTGGACGCGGGCTACCGCAGTCGTCAACCGATCGCGCCGGAACTGGCGGGAGACTCCAGCGACCGATGATCCTCGTGCGTTTTCTCCATCTGATCGGCCTCGCGTTGTGGCTGGGCGGCGGCCTGTGGGGCCTGGTGCTCCTCGTCGGTGCGCGTGGGGAGGACCCCACGCCACGCGGGGACCACCTCGCCCTCACGACCCGGCTCTATGCCTGGATCGTCGCCCCGGGCGCGATGCTCGCCACCGCCTCGGGACTGGCACTCACGATGATGGCAGCCAGTGCGGGCTACGGCGCGCGACTCGGCACGGCGTCCCTTGCGGCCATGCAGGCGATCGGCCTGGTGGCCGGTGTGCTGGAGTTGTTCGTGGGGCTGCCGACGGCGCAGCGGCTGGGGCGCGTCCTCGCCGCGTCCGATCCGGCGGAGATCCCCAAAGCGGGTGAGCGATTCCGCAGCCGGCTCGCCGGTGTGCTCGCGACCACGCTGACGCTCGTCGTCGTGTCGTTCTACCTGGGCGTCGCCGGCACACCCCACTGACGCACGCATGCCAGCGGTAAACGTGGATCCGCGCCGCCTCGTCGGACGATTCACGCTGTCCGGGCTTGGCCACGTCGGCCGTCTCGCGGCGTTCGTGCTCGAGATCTTCCGGACGCTGGGGGAGTGGCGCATCTGGGTCCCGCGGACGCTCGAGCAGGCCGAGCACATCGGCTTTGGATCCCTTTTCATCGTGCTGCTCACGGCGGGGTTCGCGGGCGCGGTGACCGCGCTGCAGACCGGCTACCAGTTCCAGGCCAACCTGCCCGTGTACATCGTGGGTGGGCTCATCGTCCAGACGATCGTGCTCGAGCTCGGGCCCGTGCTCACGGCCCTGCTGCTCGCGGGGCGCATCGGTGCACGCTACGCCGCGGAGCTCGGCACGATGCGGGTCACCGAGCAGATCGACGCCCTGGAGAGCCTGGGACGCTCGCCGTCGTCGCACCTCATCATTCCCCGGGTCTTCGCGGGCATCGCGATGCTGCCGATCCTGGTGGTCTTCGCCGATCTGATCGGCATCCTCTCTGGGTATTTCTTCGCCGCCACCGGTGTGCTGCAGATCTCGGCGGCGGACTTCTCCTATGGAGCGCGCTACTTCTTCCGCCCATGGGATCTGTGGTACTCGATGATCAAGTCGGTCTTCTTTGGTCTCGCCATTTCCCTGGTGCCGTGCTACGTGGGATTCACCACCAAGCAGGGCGCCGAGGGCGTCGGCCGCGCAACGACCGCGGCGGTAGTGAGCGCGTCGGTGTTGATCTTGTTCCTCGACGCGCTGCTGGCGCAGGTGCTGCTGCCCAATGCGTAGTCCACAGGATCACGGCATGACGGGACGACGGCACGCCACTCGACGGCCCATCCCGTCATCCCGTCGTCCCGTCGCCCCGTCTCCCGGTCACGCACACCGCCCGCACGGGGCAGACGGCACACCGCGGCTTCCGGGCGACGCAGACGGTGGCCCCCAGATCCATCAGTGCCTGCCCGAATTCCCAGGCGACCCGCCGATCCTTGGGGAGCAGGCGCTCGGCGAGCGCCCAGATCTGGGGGGTG
>JBFGDF010000147.1:0-8045 GCA_041580775.1 Gemmatimonadales bacterium | reverse complement strand
GGGCGACCACGCCGGATGCCGGTCGGGCGCGGTGTCGGCGGTGAGCGCCTGGACGCCCGTCCCGTCCGCGTTCATGACGTAGATCTCAGGGTTGCCGTCCCGGTCCGACGTGAACGCGATCCGCGTGCCATCGGCCGACCAGGCCGGCTCGGTGTCGGTTGCCGTATCGGTGGTGAGCCGGGTGACCCCGCCGCCGTCGGCCAGCATCACGTAGATCTCGATGTTCCCGTCGCGGCCCGATGCAAACGCGATCCGTCGTCCGTCGGGCGACCACGCCGGCCAGTCATCGTAGGCCAGGGAGTCGGTGAGATTCGACTCGCTCGTTCCGTTCGCATTCATGATGAATACGTCGAACTGCCCCAGCCGGCCTTGGCCCACGAAGGCCAGTTGCCCGAGGCCGGGGGGGGGCAAGTTGGGAGCCGCGCTTTCGACGCACGCAGACACCAGGACCGCCGTGAGTAGCTTCGCGACACCATTCCGCCCCACCATGGGAACCGATCCTGACGAACGGTGCCCCAACTTACGCGGCGTGCCGGCCCGGGCCAATGGGCCGGCATGCGAGAATGCGCGCCTCGTCGCGAGAATCTGGTGACATCCCGTTGGCCCCTCCGCGTCAGGTTGTGCGCCCCGGCCCCCGCCGCGCTCGGCGGGTCCGGCCGGCCAACCTCGACCAGGAGGGACCATGCTCCAGCGCCGAATGGTCCTCGCCGGCGCCGGTCTCGCCACGCTGATGGCGTGCGCGGACCAGCCGCCGAGCACCGCACCCGAGGCGACGGATGCCGCCCGGGTGAGCAGCAGCAACACCCCCGCCGCACCCGAGAATCTCGCCCGCGCCTTCGCCCGCGCCCTGCGGAATCCCTCGTTCCGGGCGTACGTGAAGGCGCAGCTCGACGCCTCGCCGTTCCGCGAAAACAAGCTGCAGTTCCAGACGTTCGTCGGCGCGCACGACGCGCGCGGCCTCCGGGCACTCGCCGCCGAGAACCGCGTGGCCGAGGACGTGATCCTGGCAGACGTCCAGCAGGCCATCCCGCTCGAGTTCTACCTGCCCGTCCCCGCTCACCGGGCGGCGTGGACCGGCGACGAGAACCTGCTCGTCGCCACCGCCCTCAATGATCGCGACGCGCCGGTGGCCTTCGACCTGGCCGGCCGCCGCCACGTGTTGCGGGCCGACCGGCCGCCCGCCACGCCCGTCCTGGCCCTCGTGCCCGTCGAAACGGACTTCACGCCCCGGCCGCAGTTCGAGATCTGCCTGGCGTGCGACGGGGAGGGTGGCGGTGGCACGCCGCCAGCGTCCCCGGCCGGCCTGTACATGACCAAGTCGCACCTCGTGGATGACTTCGAGGGTTGGCTCAAGGGCGCGCCGGAGATCGAGGTGCACATCCTCGGCCAGCGGGGTACCAGCGACACCATGGTGAGCTATCAGTGCGCGGCCGCCACCCAGCCGACGCCGTACTACTTCGACCAGAACGGTCTGGACTGGAGCGGGTCGGTCCTGCTCTTCAGCAAGAGCCAGCTGGATCAGTACAACGCCGCGCATCCGAACAAGAACGTCCGGGTCTTCTTCATCG
The DNA here is from genome assembly GCA_041580775.1 of Gemmatimonadales bacterium. Lineage (GTDB taxonomy): Bacteria > Gemmatimonadota > Gemmatimonadetes > Gemmatimonadales > GWC2-71-9 > JAOTWJ01. Next base: position 6,477 of record JBFGDF010000147.1, on the reverse strand, counting down.
AGGATGACGATGCGGCGTGCGACATCCGGACGGATCGCAATCGCCTGCAGGAGCTCTTTCGGGCTGTGGATGCGGCGTACAAATCGGTCACCGCGGGCAACGATTCGAGCTCGGGGTTGCAGCGGCGGTTCAAGCGGGCAAGCGGCCTCTACCGCATCCTCGCCGCACTCGCCGCATGGATCAAGAGCAATGACGATCCCATCGGAAACGCCGTCGAGGATCCGGTGGTCGGGAGCATCTACCCGGGGTACAACTGGTTCCTCAAGGGCGACAACAACGTGACCAACGGCTGGATCAGGCTCGAGATGCGCTGAGAGGAGACTGCGATGACGCGCCGCATTGCTCTGTGTATCGCCGTGGTGGTCCTGCCGGTACAGGGACTCAGCAGTCAGTGGCTGGTAGGCGCGGACGTCGTCGCGCTGCGACACTCCCCCGTGGCCGAGGACACGGCGTCCGGCGGAAGCTGGACGACGCTCACGGTCGCGGGGGCCGCCGCATTGCGCGTCGAGCGGAACGTCGGTCGCACGAGGATCGGGCTTGGCGTCCTGTACGCCCGGTCCGGCTTCGCAGCCGAGGACCGGGAGCTGGCCATCGAGGCGAAGGACGTCTTCCGCCTGTGGGAGTTCGCTCCCGAGCTCGGGGTGCGGATTGCGGGAGTGGAACCCGGCACCACCGCGTGGGTCGTCGCGGGACCCGTCATCGGCATCTGGGTACCCGTCGGCGACGAGGTGCGAGTCCGTACGGGCCTGCAGGCCGGTGCCGCACTCGGCTTCCCGCTCGTGGGCCGGATCGCGGGGGCGATTCGCGTGCTGGGCAGCCTGACGCCATCGCCGTTCGACGAAGCGGAGCTGACCGCAGACACGGCGCGGCGGGCCCCGCGCCGCCTCGCGATTTCCGTCGGGTTCCGCTATCGGCTGTGACCGCTCGGGCGTAGCCCGCACCCGGGCGACCGGCTATCGTATGTACGGGAGCGGCCGGTCGCGTGGCGCGGCCCGCGAATGACACGCCGCGAGGAGCCCGGATCTTAGAGCAAGCACAGTGACTCGAGCGCACACGCGGGGGAGCGCGGCACGGGCGGCCGGGGCGGTCGCAGCGGCCGTCCTGGCCGCCAGCGTGCTCTGGACCGCCGGGGCGGCCGGACAGAGCGCGACCGACCCACTGGCCACCCGCTCCAAGGGACGGGCCGACGCCCCCGTTGTCGTCTACGAGATGGCGGACTTCCAGTGCCCCGCGTGCCGCCAGTTCGCGCTGGAGACGATGCCCGCGCTCGAGCGCGAGTACGTCCGCACGGGCAAGGTCCGCTTCGTGTTCGTGAACTTCCCGCTGTCCTTCTTCGACTCGACTTTCCATCGGAATGCCACGCCGGCGGCCGAGCTCGCGATGTGCGCCGCCAAACAGGACCGGTTCTGGCCGATGCACGACGCACTGTTCCAGCGCCAGTCCGTGTGGGCCCCGCTCGCCGACCCGTCGACCTACTTCGCGGCGCTCGCCGACACGGTCGGGCTCGCGCGCCGCCCGCTCGCGGCGTGCCTGACCGACGGGAGCGTGCGCGCCGAAGTCGCCGCGGAGGCTCAGCGCTCCTACCGCGCCGGCGCCCGCAGCACGCCGACCTTCTGGATCGCCGGCGGCATCATGGAGGGCGCGCCCCCGCTGGCGGTGTTCCGCGCCGTGCTCGACTCGATCTACCAGGCCCGCGCGGCGACCCGGTGAGGCGGCGGCCCGCCGTCGGGTACCGCCTCGCGATCCACGCCGCGCGGGTCCTCGCTCCCCTCGCCGCCCGATTCGACGCCAAAGTGGCCCGCGGGCTCACCGGCCGCGCGGGCCTCGGGGGACGCCTGGCGGACTGGGCTGCCGCGCATCGCGACCCCGCGCGTCCACTGGTGTGGATGCACGCGCCGTCGGTCGGCGAGGGCCTCCAGGCCCGTCCCGTGCTCCACGCGCTGCGCGCCGAGTGCCCGGACTGGCAGCTCGCGTATTCCTTCTTCTCTCCTTCCGCCGAGCGCTTTGCCGGCTCTCTCCCGGCCGACGTCGCGGACTACCTGCCGATCGACCGCCCTCGCGACGTGGCGGCAGCGCTCGATGCGCTGCGACCCACCGCGCTCGTGTTCAGCAAGCTCGACGTGTGGCCGGAGCTCACGCTGGCGGCGGCGCGACGCGGGGTGCGGCTCGGCCTCATCGCCGCTACCGTCTCACCCGGGAGCGGGCGCCGCCGCTGGCCCGTCCGGCGGTGGCTCGTTCCCGCCTACGGGGCGCTCGCGCGCGTCGGGGCGATCAGCCCGGACGACGCCCGGCGGCTGGAGGAGCTGGGTGTCCGGCCGGAGGCGCTCACCGTCACCGGGGACACGCGCTACGACAGCGCCGCCGACCGCGCCGCGCGGTTCGACCCGGGCCTGGAGCATGTGCGCCGCCTGGGCCCCATTGCCGCGACAGACACGTTCACCATCGTCGCGGGCTCGACCTGGCCGCCGGACGAGGCCGTGGTACTGCCCGCGTTCGCGATGCTCGCGGGCGAGTTGCCGGGCGCGCGGCTCGTCATCGCGCCGCACGAGCCCGATCCGGCGCATCTGTCCGGCATCGCGCGGAGCGTCGCGGCGCTCGGGCTTCCCGCCCCGGTGCGCCTGTCGCGGCTCGAGCCCGGCGCCGTGTCCCGGGTGATTCTGGTCGACCGCGTGGGGGTGCTGGCAGATCTGTACGGCGCGGCGGACGCCGCGTATGTGGGCGGCGGCTATCACCGCGCCGGGCTGCACTCCGTGCTCGAGCCCGCCGCATTCGGCGTGCCGGTGACCGTGGGCCCTGCCTGGTCGAACAGCCGCGACGCGGCCCTGCTCCTCGATCGGGGTGGAGCGACGGCGCTCCCCCGGCGGGAGGGAGCCCGGGCCTTGTTCGCGCAGTGGCTCGTCTGGGTGCACGATCGCGGCGCGCGTGGGCGGGCCGGGGCGGCAGCGAGCGCGCTCGTGCGTGAGGGCCGTGGCGCGTCGGCCCGGACGGCGGCGCTGGTGCGGGAGCTGGTCGAAGGACCGCCCGCCGTCAGCGCGTGACGACGACGCCTTCGATCGTGACGGACCGGGGAGCGATGAGCCCCAGGGTGAGGCCGGTGACGAGGAGGTCGAGCGGGCGGCTGCGGACGCGCACGCGCACGTTGGTGACCGCGGTGCCGGTCCCGATCTGCCCGGCCAGGACGTCCTCGAGATTCGGCGATCCGGCCTGGAACGCCCCCCAGAGCAGGTACACGGGATGGCGGGTGACGCGGAACGGGGTGCCCTGCGGCTGGGCGGTCGCGCTTTCCGCGAGGCTGGCGGGCACGCCGAGCTGGGTGGCGTCGAGCGTGTAGCTGCACGCCGTGGTCGCCAGCACGGTGGCGGCGACTCCGGCGTTGCACAGTCGGCGAATCACGCGCATCAGTGTCCCGGGATCTCGGAAAGAGGGGGCGCGCCGGTCGGCGCGCCCCCAAAGCTAGTGATGCATCCCACTCTTGTGAACCGGCTTAGAGCCCCGGGACCTTGAGGCCGACGTGCGCGCCGAGACCGAGCACGCCGCTGCTGCTGCCGCCTCGGTCCTGCGAATCGTACGCCAGATGCACGCCGAGCAGGCCGAGGGTGACGTTCGCGCCGAGCGTCCAGCCGATGTCCGATTCCGTGCCCGAAATGCCGGAGATCTTGTTCCAGCGGTTGGTCACCGAAAGGTAGGGCTCGATGCTGAACCCCGGGATCGGCAGACCCACACTGGCCCCGGCACCAGCGATGATCGTCGTGAGATCCACGCCGCTCTGGCTCGCCCGGCCGGCGCCCGCGATCACGTTGACGTTGACCGGCATGAGCAGACCGCCGATCACCCGGAACGCGGCGGTGCCGCCGAACGACGAGATGCGATCCGTCGCGTTATCAGGCTTGTAGCTCGACACGCCGGCGGTGAGGGTGAGCATACTGATGCCGACCGACCCCCGCGCGCCGAACGCGCTGCCGCCACCGGCGTCGTTGGACGGCAATCCCACGTCCCCGTTGATGACGATGCCCGTCCCACCCTTGGGACTGTTCCACACCGGCATCCCGAGCCACTGGGCGGACGCCGGAAGCGCCACGAAGCCCAGCACGGTGAGCAGCACGACGGTCCGTCTCATTCGTTGCCTCCTCGCAATGTGCAGGTGAACATCCGACCCTTCCCGTACCCGGTGCCGGCCGACCCGTTCCGCCTCAGGTGACCCGGTCGGCGACGACGCGGACCACGTCCCGCGTCACCTGGAGAAACCCGCCTGCCACGCCAAACTGCGACGTCTCGGCCCCCTGACGCACCCGCAACCGCCCTTCGCCGAGCAGCGTGAGGAACGGTGCATGCCCCGGCAGGATGCCGACCAGGCCATCGAACGCGGGCGCGACGACGCTGTCGGCCTCGCCGTCGAACAGCGTGCGCTCCGGGGAGATGACGGTGACCTTCATCGTCACGCCGCCGCCAGCTGCTTCGCCTTGGCGATCACGTCCTCGATGCCGCCCACCATGTAGAACGCCTGTTCAGGCAGGTGGTCGAACTCGCCGGACACGACCCGTTCGAAGGATGCGATCGTGTCCTCGAGCTTGACGTATTTGCCCTCGAGCCCCGTGAACTGCGACGCCACGAAGAACGGCTGGGAGAGAAACCGCTGCAGGCGGCGCGCGCGCGACACCTGGAGCTTGTCCTCTTCGGATAGCTCATCCATGCCGAGAATCGCGATGATGTCCTGCAGCTCCTTGTAGCGCTGCAGCACGCGCTGCACCTCGACCGCCACCTTGTAGTGGCGCTCCCCCAAGTACTGGGCGTCGAGGATCCGGCTGGACGACCCGAGCGGATCCACGGCGGGATAGATACCGAGCTCCACGATCTGCCGCGACAGCACGACGGTGGCGTCGAGGTGGGAGAACGCGGTCGCGGGCGCAGGATCGGTCAGGTCGTCGGCCGGAACGTAGATCGCCTGCACCGACGTGATCGAGCCCTTGCGAGTCGACGTGATGCGTTCCTGCAGCTCACCCATCTCCGTCGCGAGCGTCGGCTGGTAGCCCACCGCCGACGGCATGCGGCCGAGCAGCGCCGACACTTCGGACCCGGCCTGCGTGAACCGGAAGATGTTGTCGATGAAGACGAGGACGTCCTGGCCCTCGACGTCGCGGAAGTACTCGGCGACCGTGAGACCCGAGAGCCCCACGCGCAGTCGCGCGCCTGGCGGCTCGTTCATCTGCCCGTAGATGAGCGAGCACGACGCCAGCACCCCGCTCTCCTTCATTTCCAGGTACAGGTCGTTGCCCTCGCGCGTCCGCTCACCCACCCCGCAGAAGACCGACCGGCCGCCGTGGCCCATCGCCACATTATGAATCAGCTCCATGATCACGACGGTCTTGCCGACCCCGGCGCCGCCGAACAAGCCGATCTTGCCGCCCTTCACGAACGGGGCGATGAGGTCCACGACCTTGATGCCGGTCTCGAACACTTCGGTCTTGGGCTCGAGATCGACGAACTTCGGCGTCTCGCGGTGGATCGGCCAGCGCTCGGCGTCCGGCGGAATCGGCGCGCCCTCGTCCACCGGCTCGCCCAGCACGTTGAGGATCCGGCCGAGCGCCGCCTTGCCGACAGGAACGGTGATCGGCTGGCCGGTGTCCACCACCTCCATGCCGCGGACCACGCCGTCGCTCGAGCTCATCGCGACCGCGCGCACCTGATTCCGGCCGATGTGCTGTTGCACCTCGGCCACGAGGTGAACCGCCGGCCCGCCGTTGGCGGGACGATCCACCACCAGCGCGTTGTAGAGCTCCGGGAGCCGCTCGGGATCGAACTCCACGTCGATGACGGGACCGATCACCTGGACGACCCGGCCGGTGTTCTGCGTCGCCTTCGCTTGGGTTTTGGTGGCCATATTCGTGTGCGTTGTGCGTCGTGTGTTGGTCAACCGGCGAGCGCTTCCGCGCCGCCGACGATCTCCGAGATCTCCTGCGTGATCTGCGCCTGCCGCGCCCGGTTCAGCGTCCGCCGCAGCAGGTTCAGCATGTCCCCGGCGCTGTCGGTGGCGTTCTTCATCGCGGTGCGCCGCGCCCCGTGCTCGGCCGCCGCCGTCTCCACCAGGGCACGGTACACCTGGTTGCGGACGTACAGCGGCAACAGGCGCTCGAGGATCTCTTGCCCGGACGGCTTCAGGATGTAATTGGCCGCCCGGCCGCTCGGCGGCTCGGCGGCATCTGCGTCAGCCCGCGGGGGCGTCACGGGGAGGATGCGCAGCGTGGTTGGCGGCGTCGAAACCGGGCTGTTGAATTCTGCGAAGACGATCTCGACCGCCTCGACCGCCCCGGTTTCGAACTGGGCCGCGAGCGGCCCGATGAGCTCGGCGGCGTGGGCTGCGGTCGGCCGGTCGCCGATGTCGATGCGCGACGAGGCGACCGCTCGCTTCAGAAAGTTGAAGAACACCGTGCCCTTGCGGCCCACCAGATGGAGATCGATCTGCCCGCCCTGCTCCTCGAG